>CAZGGE010000253.1:0-2505 GCA_964524285.1 uncultured Pirellulales bacterium | reverse complement strand
GGTGGGTGTAATGGGAGACGAGCGGAGTTATGAAAATGTGATAGCGGTGCGTGCGGTGGAGAGTACGGATTTTATGACGGCGGATTTCTGCCGGATTCCTTACGAGGTTTTAGGGCTTATTTCGAGCAGAATCATCAACGAGGTTCGCGGAGTAAACCGTGTGGTGTATGACGTATCGAGCAAACCGCCTGCAACGATTGAATGGGAGTGATACCAATGATAATTAATGGTTATGCCTTGCGTGATTATTGTGAGAGGCGGCGATGGATGAATACTATTTGGTTGTAGGTTGGAAGTTTAAGATTGCCGCGTCGCTCATCCCGATACACCTAATCCAAATGAGCTTCTCGCAATTACGCCGGGCAGCGCAGTAATCCAAGAGAAGTGATATAAGCCCGGGTTCCCAAATGGATGTGTGCAAAAGAATCGGAATTTGATGGTCACAGAGCGTCTTGAATGGGTCTGATTGATTGCCAATCACGATTATTAGGAAACACTGACCGGTGAAAATAAAAAGAATGTGTTGAGAGTTGAGTTTGAACGCAAAATAAAGGTTGGATTTCATCGATTAAAAGTTACCAGTGATGTCTATTGACTGGGCTTTCGAGAACTTGATGAATCATTGTATTGATTCGGCTCTCGCAAAACACAGAACGGAAAAAAGCAGTGGGCTTGGAGTTTTTTGCTGCCTGGTAGAGCGAATGCTTTTTTGACTGCAAGAGTTTCGCAGATTGCTTGTTCGATATTGCCGTTTACAAAAAGCATGAGTGCGTACTATACGCAAATCAAGCAATACGAAGCCTACCTGCCACCGTGTAGGTGTGCACTGGGCTACCTAAATGGCTGTAGAGTGGCGTAAACAGAGGCCGATTTACAACACAAGCTGCCAAAAACGGGTAGAAAATTGTTGCAAGACCATGCTGGATAAAGTAGCGTGACTCAGAAATAGCTTGGTGATGCAGCTAAACGAATACATACAATGCTATATTGATAATTGCGCCTTTCAGGATATTTTTTCGTAGGGGTAAAGTAAATGTCCAACGATTCGAAACGTATCTATTGTGCAGGGCCACTATTTAACCCTGCTGAACGCCGGGAAATGAGCCAGATTGCTGATGCGCTGAAAAATAAAGGATTTTCTGTTTTCCTTCCTCAGGAGGATGGGTTGGAATTTAGGCGTATTCTCCCTTTAATGCTGAAGGAATCTGTACCAAAAAAGACCGCTGTTAAAGTATTGAACTGGGCAATCTTCTCTTTGGATACTTTCGAGGTTTCAAATTGCGGCGGTCTTGCGCTGAATATGAATGGACGGGTGCCCGATGAAGGTGCCATGGTAGAAGCTGGTATTGCTTGGGCACTCAATAAACCAATAGTAATATTTAAAAATGACGATAGGTCCCTTATAGCTGGAAACTGCAATCCTCTAGTTCTGGGACTTTCAGATTTTGAGTATGTTTCGGAATATGAAGAGCTTCCTACTATATTTGAAAAGCATTTTGCAGAGCTTGACTCTGTGGAAGAAATAACTTTCTCTTCATTTCAAAAGACCCAAGAAAGAGGTGAGCGGATAAGCGAGTATCTTAAGCAAAGAAGGGATATGAAAGAAGTAACACAACTTATATTAGAGCTTTTCGGAGGGCATACATGGGGATCTATAAAAGGAAGGAAAGAGAACTTTTCCCAAGTGAACTCGCAACAGTAGAAACACGCGGGCGGTATAGGAGCGATAGGTTAGAAGCAGATGAATATAGAACCGAGTTGCAGCGAGATGTACATCGCATAATATACTCACAGGCTTTTCGTCGGTTGCGTCACAAAACGCAGGTTTTTTATTTTCCCCAAAATGACCATGTAACGACACGCATGGACCACGTTCTATTTGTTGCCTCTGCCGCAAGGACAGTGGCTCGCAGCTTGGGCCTTAATGAAGATTTAGCAGAGGCCGTTGGATTAGCCCACGATATCGGCCACACTCCTTTCGGGCATCAGGGAGAAGAGTTTATGAAAGGCATTATTAAATTTCATCCTGCTCTGCAGGGTTTATTCCCCGATTTTAGTCATGAAATTTATGGTTTGAGAGTCGTTGATAAGCTAGGAAAATTAGATAGAGAGCAACCCGGCTTAAATCTAACATGGGAAGTGCGAGATGGTATAGTATCACATTGTGGTGAAGATTTTCAAAAATGCAGATTAGAGCCGACTCCGAATAAAGAATTTGATTTAGAAAAAATTCAAAGCAGAAGCGATGCAAAAACACCAGCTACTTTGGAAGGCTGTCTGGTGAGACTTATTGATAAAGTAGCATACTTTGGCAAAGACCTTGAAGATGCTTTAGAGACTGAGATTATCACAGAAAGCGATTTGCCGCCAAAAATTAAAGATGAACTCGGCGACACAAATGGGCAAATGATAGGAAATGTTCTCACGGATATTATAAATACCAGCAAGGATAAAGTTAACTTTCGCACTTTTTTAAGCGACAGATTTTAATGGTTTATAAACAAA
>CAZGGE010000252.1:0-2556 GCA_964524285.1 uncultured Pirellulales bacterium | reverse complement strand
CCGCCTTCTTCGTATCCGACGTATCCGGGCGGTGCGCCGACGAGTCTGCTGACGTTGTGTTTTTCCATGAACTCGCTCATATCTACCTGGATGAGTGCGTTTTCATCTCCGAACATAAATTCGGCGAGAGCGCGGGCGAGCAGTGTTTTTCCCACGCCGCTTGGTCCGAGCAAGATAAAACCACCCATAGGCCTGTTGGGGTCTTTCAGTCCGCTTCTGCTTCTTCTGACCGCTTTTGAGACGGCGTTTATGGCCTCATCCTGAGAGACAACACGTTTGTGGAGTTCTGTTTCGAGTTCGAGCAGTCTTTGTGCTTCCTTTTTTTCGAGTCTTGTGAGGGGGACGCCGGTCATGTTACTTACGACCTCTGCGATGACTTCGGGGTCGACAACACCGATGCTTTCCTTGTTTTCATCATACCACTTTTTGTGAATCTGGTTTTTTTCATCCATGAGTTTTTGCGCTTCGTCTCTGAGGGCCGCGGCTCTTTCGTAATCGGCGTTTTTGACGGCCTCATCCTTTTCTATCTGGAGTTGTTTGAGGCGGTCTTCAATTTTGGTCAAATCCGGCGGCGGGGTCATGTTTTTGATTCTGACTCGTGCACCGGCCTCGTCGAGCACGTCGATAGCCTTGTCCGGAAGGCATCTTCCGGTGATGTATCTTGCGGAAAGCTCGACGGCCTGGAACAGGGCTTCGTCGGTAAACCTTGCCCTGTGATGTGCCTCGTATCTGTCCTGCAGACCCCTGAGAATTTCGAGGGTCTCATCCTTTGACGGCGGTTCAACGATTATTGTCTGGAACCTTCTTTCGAGAGCGCCGTCTTTTTCGATGTGCTTTCGGTACTCGTCCATAGTGGTGGCACCGATGCACTGTACTTCCCCCCTTGCAAGAGCGGGTTTAAGTACATTCGAGGCATCTATAGCCCCTTCTGCGCCGCCGGCTCCAACGAGTGTGTGTAATTCGTCGATGAACAGTATTACGTCTTTGTCCCTTTTGACCTCGTTAATGACGGCCTTTATTCGTTCTTCGAACTGTCCGCGATATTTGGTCCCTGCTACCATCATAGCGAGGTCGAGAACGACAAGCCTTTTTCCCTTGAGGATTTCGGGTACCTGTCCTTGTATAATCTGCTGGCTGAGGCCTTCGACAATAGCGGTTTTCCCGACGCCGGCTTCTCCGAGGAGAACAGGATTGTTTTTTGTTCTCCTGCAGAGGATTTGTATAAGTCTTTCGATTTCGTTTTTTCTTCCAATAACGGGGTCAAGCTCTTCCCTTTCGGCCATTTTCGTAAGGTCTCTTCCGAAGCTGTCGAGGGCGGGAGTTTTGCTCTTTGTCCTTGACCTTCCCATGTTCGGCCCCATTTTCATTCCGAGGCTCGATGTGCCTTCGTCGACGCCGGCCCCGAGGAGGTTTAGAACTTCCTGCCTGACGTCCTCGAGCTTCAGCCCGAGGTTCATCAGTACCTGGGCTGCTATGCCTTCTGTTTCCCTCAGCAATCCGAGCAAAATGTGCTCTGTGCCGACATAGTTATGGTTGAGTGCTCTTGCCTCTTCAATCGCGTATTCGATGACCTTTTTTGCCCGTGGTGTCTGCGGCAGTTTTCCCATCGTAACCATGTCCGGGCCGCTTTTGACGAGCTTTTCGATTTCGAGGCGTAGCTTTTTTATGTCCACGTCGAGATTTTTTAGAACGGTTGCGCCGACCCCGCTTCCTTCCTTGACGAGTCCGAGTAGGATGTGTTCTGTGCCAATCCATTCGTGGTTGAATCTCTGTGCCTCCTGGTTTGCCAGAGCCATTACTTTCCTTGCGCGGTCTGTGAAGCGTTCAAACATTTTATACCCCGTATATTAATAAGTGCGATTCAATTTCGATTTAAGCGTTTATTTCAGCCACTCAGCATTATTATAAAGCACTTTGATGAAAGTGTCAATCAGGCTCGAACATCCTGTTCATCCAGTATCTATATGCCAGATTTTAGACAATGTTCGGTCAGGCTGTCAGATGCCTTACTGAGCCAATTTTGTATCGACAGAAAGAGGGTATGACTTTTAATGCTAAGGGGACAAATGTTCTTTTTGGTCAAGGTTCGCGGTAAAGGTTATAAGAAGAGTGGCCGCATGTGTGGTTTATGGCCTGATTAAGGTTGATATTATTGGCCGTTGAGGCAATAGCGTGCGGCGGAGGGGCTGATATTTGAGCTGGTGGTTTGGGTTCTGAGGATTTTCGGGGGAAACTTCGACAGACCTCATCCAAAGCGGGTTAGTAAGGTGCTTTTGAGGCAGGGTTAAAGAGTTTTATTGCTCTTTGTCGTCAAGGAGCCTTCGGAGGTATCTGTTTTCTCTTCGTGTAGCTTCGAGGTCGAACATCTGGTATTTTATGCAAATTCGCAGGTAATCCAGCGATTCCTGAAGGCTTTGCAGGCTGTTCTGTAGCTGTTCCTGGCTTCTTTTTGCCTGTTTTGCAAGCTTTTCGAGCTTTTGCTGTTGTGGGTCAGTCATTCGACCGAACTCTCTGACTAAATCGTTTACCTTTTCCTCGAGGTCTTCCTTGTCGTTT
>CAZGGE010000251.1:0-2561 GCA_964524285.1 uncultured Pirellulales bacterium | reverse complement strand
AATAGGTTATACCAAAACATGGAGCTTTTTTCAATAGGCCTGTGAGAAATGCAGGTTAAGCGGTTTCTTAGCCAATTCACGTATAAAATTTAATTATGGCAGATAATTAAGCGATATTGTAGCGTAAATACGACTCATTTTTTAGAAAAATATGGCTGAAAAATGGCCTCGACGTCCATCATTTACCGTTGTCGAGCATCGATTTGCCCCGCAGAATATGATGATAATGCTGAGCGAAGCGGTGTGCCTCGTCACGAACGTACTGCAGGAGCTTTCGAGCCGGCGAATGTGCTCCGAGCTTTATCGGCTTTGAAGTTCCCTGCAGAAATATTTCTTCCTGCTTTTTGGCAATAGCGGCGATTTTGACCGGCTGCGATTTTATTGACTTAAGCGCAGTTTCGGCCGCCCGCAACTGTCCCAGCCCGCCGTCAATCAAAATCAAGTCGGGCCAAAGTTCCTGACCTGCCTCGGCATACTTGTAGCGTCGCTTCACTACCTCGGCTATCATGGCATAATCATCTACTCGGCCAACTGTTTTGATTTTGAACCGCCTGTAGCCTTGCTTAAAAGGCCTTCCGTCAATAAATTTCACCAGAGAGCCTACCGCATCCGTGCCTGCCACGTGTGCGACGTCGATACCTTCGATTATCCGAACCGGCTGGTTCAGGTTCAGCAGTTTTTGCAGCTTCGACAGCGCTTCGGCGGGTTCGGCCGCAAACACCTCGGGTTGAACGTGCTCGTCCGGGAGGCCCCGTTTGTCAATAAGCTCAATCAGCCTTATACGGTCTCGATACATAGCCGCCTTTTCGTATTCCTGCGATTTTGAAGCCTGCTCCATCTTTTTACGCAACCGGCGAAGTACCGCCGAACGTTTCGAACGAAGGAATTTCGTAAGGTCGCGGATAATCCCGCGATACTCATCCTTCGATAGCTTTGCGCCGCACGGAGCACTGCATTGTTTGATACTGTACAGAAGACAGGGCCTGAAAAATCTCCGCTTAGGGTCGTCGGCCTTAATATCAAGCCGGCAGGTACGAAAAAGAAATATCTTCTGCAAAGTTACAAGCAGGGGACGAAGCTCTTTCGGATTGGGAAAAGGCCCGAAAAGCCTGCTGCCCTTTTCACGCGGTTTGCGGGTTATATAAACGCCGGGAAAATCATCGCTGGTGGTAATTTCAAGATAGGGAAATGTCTTGTCGTCCAACAAAGCAGTATTGTAGGGTGGACGAATATCTTTAATCAAGCGTGCCTCTTGGAGCATAGCATCAACTTCAGTTTCACTCTCGAGGTAATCCACCCGCCGGACCTTTTGCACCATTTCAGAAATTTTAAGACCCCTGCTGCCAGCCACGTCGAGGCCCTGCTGGAAATAGCTGCTGACCCGGCTTCGAAGGTTCCTGGCCTTGCCGATGTAAAGCACCTTATCGGACGGGCCTTTGAGAAAGTACAGTCCGGGACCTTCCGGAAACTTTTTTATCAGCCGGCGAATAGCGGACAAACGCTCTTGACCCTTTCTTGCAGCCATAATTGTATTGTACAATATTCAAAAGCTCAGCCAAACTGCTTTGGCCGGTATGCTGGTCAAAGTACAAAATCCGCCGTTAAAATGACCTGTTATATTCTGCTACAACTCATAAGAAATCGTGTTTGAAACACAAAATATTTTTAGTGAAGCAACGCAAACAATTGAAGAGGCGTTTAACACCATCTTTGAAACAACGTGTCTGTAAGAAAAAGTTAAAAATTCACGCTTCATAAACTCCTTAAATGCAGGCACTAAGAAAAAAAGTAAAACTTTTACGCGCAAATTTTACAATTTTGCCTTTACATGATTTCATGCCGGCAGTAAACTCTTGATTTGTTATTTAACTACATGTTGTGTTCACCAACCCCCAGTACTACAATTGGTGGTGGCGACGTTTTGCACGGAGGCGCAAAAATGACGCAGAATTTTAAGCCCTATAACCCCTTCAAAGAACAGCGGAAAAACGTTGGAAACTCGACTATGACTACCCAGTCAAAAGGCCTGACACTCGAATCATTCTTTTCCACACCCGGTGTGCATCCCTTTGAACAGATTGAGTGGGAGTTTCGCTCGGCGAAAATCGAATCCGACTCCGGACAGGCGATCTTCGAGCAGGAAAACATCGAGGTTCCCGCGTTCTGGAGCCAGCTCGCAACCAAGGTTGTCGCAAGTAAATACTTTTATGGCGACCTTGACTCCGGCCATCGGGAGAATTCTGCAAAGCAGCTCATACACCGTGTTTGCAGAGCCATTGCCGACCGGGGCGAGCGGGACGGATATTTCGCTTCACCCAATGATGCCCAAACATTTTACAACGAACTGACCTGGCTGTGCGTCAACCAGTACGGTGCTTTCAATTCGCCGGTATGGTTCAACGTAGGGCTGTATGACGTTTACGGAATCGATGGAAGTGAGCATAATTATCGCTGGGACCCTGAGATTGAGGATGCCGTCCCATGCCGGACAAGTTATGAATTTCCGCAGGCTTCTGCCTGCTTCATACAATCCGTGAAGGACTCGATGCAGGATATAATGA
>CAZGGE010000250.1:0-2564 GCA_964524285.1 uncultured Pirellulales bacterium | reverse complement strand
TTGTTTATAAACCATTAAAATCTGTCGCTTAAAAAAGTGCGAAAGTTAACATATACTTTGTCGTAACCTGTCGGAATTTCAGGCATTTTGTCGGCCTTGGGACAGCAGAAAATATCCATATTGCCTCTGCCGCCGTAATAATCTTCAAGTGCACGTGTCCAATAATTACTTCCCTCCGTTCTCGGCCAGCCCACGTTGAATGAGCCGTCGTAATCGCTGGAGTAGAGGTACCAGTAGGTGCCGATGTTGCGAAGATTCGACATGCACTGAAGCTCCTGGGCCTGCTCTTTGACGGCCTTCAAACTTGGCATCAAAATTGACATCAAAAGAGCTATGATGGAGATAACCACCAGCAGTTCAATAAGCGTAAAAGCTTTTTGAGTTTTCATGGTATTAACCTTTTGAACATCCCGGGCGCCTTGCTTTAAGCGCAATTCGTCTTCTTTTCAAACATAAGCAGAGACAGCTGAAATCAATTTTTACCCCCATTCTCGCCCTCTCTGCGCCAGCATAACTACACTAACAAATACGCCGGCAAATGTCAATTTGTGCACTTGATTTTGGGCAGTCTAAAGCTATCCTCATGCGTGAAGAACGAAGAAATATCGAGAATACCGGCATATCTGCGGCAATCTTGATGTACAAACGGGCAAGCCGATGAGCGCAAAAGAAAAGCTGGAGTCGCCAGAGACTCCAGCTTTGTGAGACAGCTTTGAATTTAGAAGATATACTGCAAACGTATAAGCTATTTACTGTCTCACGCAAACCAAGACATATTAGAAGAAAAGAGCAATAACTACATTTACTATTATACGCCTCATGTTTAGTAATGCAAGGGTTTTTTTGAGAAATTTTTAATTTTTTGCAAAATTCTTTGTTCGACCGGCAAATAATTCGGTTTTTGAGCTTTGAAAGGCGTTTATGGAAGCTGGTGATGGGGAGTGAGGGGGCCATTTTATCACATGAAAACAGATTTGAATGGCCGGCAGAAGATACATAAGGCGGTAGTGAAAGGTTAACGTGGCCCCAAAAACAGCCCGGAAACAGGCTAAAAATCGGCAAAAGGCACAAAAAAGCTGTCGAAATCAGGGTGTATCGGCTATATTGGCAGGAAATTGCTGTAAGGACGAGAATTGGCAAAAAGGGCAGAATTGGAGGTGTAAGACCATGGCGGATTTGAAGTTGGGATTTATCGGGGCAGGTTTTGTTGCGAAGTTTCACGTGGCTGCTCTCAGGTGGGTCAGGGGGATTGAATTGGCGGGTATTTACAGACGCAGCACTGCCGAGCAGATAGCCGACTTGGCCAGAGACAGCGGGGTCGGGCAATGCAGGGTTTATGACAGCATTGAGGAGCTTTGCAAAAACTGCGACGTGGTGGCTGTTCTTGCGCCGAATTACGTTCGTGTAGAGCTTGTGGAGCAGATAGTGGAGGCGGTCAAGGGCGGGGCGGATTTGAAGGGGATTATCTGCGAAAAGCCGCTCGGGCGGACTGTAGCGGAGGCAAGGAAGCTGGTAGAGCTTGGCAGGGAATCGGGTGTGCCGACGGCTTATATTGAAAATCAGATTCACATGAAGTGCATTCGCAATGCTCTGGCACAGGTTGCACCGCAACAGGAGGTGATGGGGCCGATAGCCCTTGCCCGCAGTTCGGAAGAGCATCCCGGCCCGCATAAGGGCTGGTTCTGGGACCCGACGCAACAGGGCGGCGGTGCGCTTTCGGACCTCGCCTGCCACAGCATTGCGTGCTCCTGGTATGTCCTTACGCCGAGGGGAAAGCCGGTGGACTTCCTTCAGCCCATTTCCATGCAGGCGGAGACGTCGCTGTTGAAATGGGGTCAGCCGAAGTATAAGCAGAAACTGCGGGAGGAAATGGGAGTTGATTATGACAAGACGCCAGCGGAGGATTTTTGTACGGGTGTTGTAACGTTCCGCAATCCTGAGACGGGTCAGATTGTTAAGGGGCAGTTCAGCAATTCCTGGATGTACGACAAGCAGGGTCTTCGTTTGCGTATGGAGGGTCTTGGGCCGGGTTATGCGTTTGAGGTTAATTCGCTTCAGTCGCCTCTGGAGGTATTTGTATCTGATTTGGCGGCTGAGACGGTTGCCGACGCGGAGGCGGCACTTGAGAAGGCAACGTCGTCGCGTGGGCTGGTGCCGGTTCAGCCGAACGAGGCGGATTTGTTCGGATATGTGGATGAGTTTGTGGACGTGCGGGAGTCGTTCGAGAAGGGCAGGGATGCTTATCTGAACTGGGATTACGGGCTTGAGATAACTCGTCTTGTTCAGGCGGCGTATATGTCTGCGGAGCTTCGGCGGACTATAGACCTGACGGCTGAGAAAGTGCAGAAGGAGCTGGATTCTTATACGCCGCTTATTGCACAGGGCAAAGGAGCGGAGGTTCTGTACCGGTAGCCGGGGTGTAAAGATGAGTATGGTTTGCGGCTTGCAGCGGCAGGGCAGTGCACCACGTGGGGTGCACCGCTTAATGGATAGTAAGCCGCTTATTGGGTTCGAATCGGGTTTGATTGGGTTTGTTTGTAAATTTTTGAGTCGTTAGAGGGGGT
>CAZGGE010000249.1:0-2618 GCA_964524285.1 uncultured Pirellulales bacterium | reverse complement strand
AAACAACGGAGGTCTTTCGGCTCGCTTTGCTCGCTCAGGATGAAAACTTATGTCCGCATAGGTGGACGAAGTTTTCACTTTGTCGCCGCCGTTTTGCCTTGCTCGTTCGGGCTGGTGCCCGTTGACGGAACCAACTGATGTAGGGGGCATAGACCCGCGGCTAAACGATAAGTAAGGGGCCGGCGGAGAAGCCCCACCTCAGGGGTGAGGGCTAAACATGGGAGAAAACCCGCCGAATGAATCGGCGGGCTAACTGATATTGTTGAGGCGGTAGAGATTTTCGTTTGTGGGGCAAATAAATCGGGATTGTGATAACGGTGTTGTATCAGGGGTTGTTTTTTTGCTGGAGGAAGGCTTGTAGGATTTGAGCGGCGGCGACGGCATCTCGTCGTTTTTTCTTTCTTTTTTTGGTGAATTCTGCGGGTGCGAGTTTCAGGTCGGCTTCGTAGGAGGTTAGTCTTTCATCCTGAAAATGAACAGGGAGGCTGGTGAATTCTTTGAGGTTGGCGGCGAAATCTCGGACGATTTTGGCCTGCGGGCCGATAGTGCCATCCATGTTGAGGGGCAGGCCGACGATTATTTCGTCGACGTTTTCTTCGCTTACAATTTCTGCGATAAGCTGCGGGAGTTTGTGTGAGGTGAGAAGTGTTTTGAGTGGTGACGCGATGATTTCTTTTGGGTCGCAGATTGCGAGGCCTGTTCTTTTTGTGCCGAAGTCTATGGCGAGGTATCTCATAATTCGGGGTTGGTTATAGGTATTTTTCTTGGCCAGCTTCTTCGAGCTGAGCGAGTAGTTCCTTCAGGCGGTGTGCCTGGTTTATGGGGCATACGAGGGTTGCATCTGGTGTGTGTGCGATGATGGTGTCGTGCAGGCCGATTGCCGCGAGCATGTGGGAGGTCTCTTCAGTTACGATGATGCTGTTTTTGCAGTCGAGCAGATGGTTTGTGTCGGCGACGAGGATGTTATTGTTGTGGTCTGAGGTGATGAAGTCGGCGAGAGCGGTGAAGGCTCCGAGGTCGAGCCAGCGGCAGTGGAGTTTTATTGCGCAGACGTTTGGAGCTTTTTCCATGACGGCGTAGTCGATGCTGATTTTGGGTAGTTTGGTGAAGACTTCGTTAAGAGTAGCCTGCTGTGAAGGGCCGGCCCATGTTTCTTTAATACGTTCGAGGGGTTGTCTGGTCTCGGGGAGGAAATTGTAGATATTATCGAGGATTGTCTTTGCTTTCCAGACGAACATTCCGGAGTTCCAATAGAACGAAGGGTCTTCGAAGTATTTTTTTGCAGTATCGGGGTCCGGTTTTTCTCTGAAATCGGAGACGCGGTGAATCTGATTTTCGCATTCGGGGCATGCCTGCGGTTCTGAAAGGCGGATGTAGCCGAGCTGGGTGCTGGGATAGTCTGGTTTGATTCCGAAGGTAATCAGTGACTGGGGGTTTTTTCGAACGAAGGTGAGAGCGTCTTTGAGTGCCTGGTGCAGGGTCTGTGGTGGTTCGATGATGTGGTCGGCGGTGAGGACAACCATGTTTGCGTTCGGGTCTGCTTTTGTCAGCACGGCGGCGGCGAGAGCGACGGCTCCGGCGGTGTCTCTTATGACGGGTTCGGGGATGACGTTTTCCGGTGGGAGTTCGGTGAGATTTTCTCGGACGAGGTCGAGGTATGCGGCGTTTGTAAGGACGAGGATGTTTCTGATGTCGAAGAGCGGGGTGAGTCTTTCGAAGCATTTTCTGAGTAGGGTTTTTCCGCGTAGTAGTTTTAGGACTTGTTTTGGTTTTTTTCTTCTGCTGAGCGGCCAGAGTCTTGTTCCGGCCCCCCCTGCCATGATTACGGCGTATTCCATGATTTTTTCCTAAGTAAACACAAAGAACAGAACGGGAGCTACGAAAAGTATGAATGCGGCGGTGTTTGCGACCCAGAGGGCGCTTGCGAGGGTTGCATCGAGATTGAATACGTTGCTTACGGTGACCATGAATACCGCCGTTGGTGCTACCGACATTGTAATTATGACGCTATTTGCCAGTGTGCTTAACCGGTATCCTGCGGCGTGGACGAGACCGAGGATGATGACAGCGACGACCGGCGTCAGGACGAATTTTACCAGTGCGAGTAGAAAATACAAGTTCAGATAATTTTTCAGTTGTGGTAGTTTTACTCTTAGGCCGATGGCGAAGAAAGCGAGTCCGCTGGAGATGTAGACAAGTGCGTCGATGATGTGTAGTGTGAAGACGAAGCCTGGGTATGTGGTGTTTGTGATGTTCAGGATTATTGCTGCTGCTATGCCGGGGATAGCGAGCATTCTTGCGTCGAGGAATCCTGCGGGAGTGAAACGGGCGTTTGGGTTAGTGTTTTTTATTTCTCGGAATTTTAGGAACGGCAGAAAGATGCATGATGCTGCTGGGACCCAGAGTACGACGTATAGATTTGCGAGAGCTAGACCTGTGGTTCCGAACAGGGCATAGCAGACGAGTGCGGCTCCGGTGTATCCGTGGTTACTGAGTCCGCCTGCGAGGATTAGAGTGAGTCGGCTTTTGTGTGATACTTCGACAAGGTTGAAGATGAATGTGGAGATGGCCGTCATAGCAAGCATGAGCGCGAGTCCGACGACGGGGAGCCAAACGAG
>CAZGGE010000248.1:0-2631 GCA_964524285.1 uncultured Pirellulales bacterium | reverse complement strand
ACAATGAGTGTAAATCATTGTTTAACATAGATTTATGTGTTTTACAGAAGGCTTGCTGTATTTACCAAAGGAGTGTGCTTTGACGGCGAGAGAAGTAACAGGCATTTTTCCTGAGATAATTGAGCGAGCGAAGTCTCTGGAGCCGGTGAACGTACGGAGATGGTTCGACGATTTGACTGCGCTGCAGATGAGAGGAGGTTGGCTGGAGATAGGCTGTCCGGAGGAGTCAATGGCACATTACCTTCGTGAGAGGTGTAAGGATAGTTTTACACGAGCGGCACAGCAGGTAACGGGTCATCTTGTAACAGTGAGCTTTGTGAATTCGGGAGGTAAGGACAGTGATGTCGGCGAGGTGGAGGCGGGAGAGGGGCTCGTGCTTCATCCGGATTATACTTTCGAGAATTTCGTTGTCGGGCCAAGCAACCGTCTTGCTCACGCGAGTTGTGTTGCAGTGAGTCAGTCACCGGCAGATACGTATAATCCGCTTTTTCTTTACGGCAATTCTGGGCTTGGCAAGACTCATCTTCTGCACGGGGCGTGCCATGCGACCAAAAAGCATTTTACGAACTGGCGGATCCAGAATCTGAGCTGTGAGGATTTTGTGAACCGGTTTATTCGCGCGATAGAGAGGGGCAAGGTTGCGGGTTTTCAGGATGAGTTTCGCAGCGTTGACACTCTTGTGATTGACGACGTACAGTTTCTTCGTGAGCGAGAGCAAAGCCAGGAGGAATTTTTCCATATGTTCAATGCACTTTACAACAGCGGCAAGCAAATCGTATTGAGTGCGGACAGCGCGCCTGTGGATATTCCTTCGCTTGAGGACCGTCTTATAAGCCGATTTAACTGGGGTCTTGTTGTGCGCATAGATCCTCCGAGCTATGATACTCGTGTTGCGATTGTGAAGAAGAAGGCACACGTTCGCGGTCTTCAGATAACTGATGAGATAGCAGAGTACGTTGCGCGTAAGGTACATGCCAACATCCGTGAGCTTGAGGGAGCTTTGACGGCGATATATGCGGTAGCGACGACGACGGGTAAGCCGATAACGATGGGGCTTGCGCGGACGGCGCTGGACGGGCAACTTGAGACTACAACGAGGCAAATAAGCATAACGGATATTACGGAGTCGGTTACAGAATATTTTGGTGTTCGACTGAAAGACCTTCAGAGTAAAAAGCGTAGCCAGAGTATAACCGAGCCTCGTCAGATTTGTATGTATCTTGCACGCAATCTTACTAAGCACAGTCTCGAAGAGATAGGGGGTCATCTCGGGGGCCGGGACCATACGACGGTTATGCATGCCTGCAACAAGATAGAGCAGTTAAGGCGTGATGATGCGAAATTGCACGGGACGCTGAATAAATTGTCTGAGAACATAGTACAGAAGACGCGTAGTTAGTATCCGGGGTATTGCGAGTAATTTTTCGAGCTTGGGTTATTACTTGAGGGGGGGGATATTAAGCGCAAAGAAATTGCGACACCTGCTGTGTCGCAACTCCCTCTATCCTCTCTCTTCTTCGCTCTTCTATAACACATTGTCCTGTGGTTGTGCGGACATTTAGGTGTCCGCTGAGCGAACAACCACATTTTATATATACCAGGTCAGTGCGGCAATGTCAATAAAAAATCGGTCGAATTTTTTTGTTTTTGTAGTTTTTTGGCGAAAGTATGCGATTTTCGGGCGGTATTGAGGGGTTGTTGATGAGTTTAGTTTATCGAAATCAGCGATATCACGGTCAAGTTGGGATGATGTCATATTTTGATACTGGTTATTCGCTGCCGGTTTCTTTTCTGGGATTTCGTCGATTTTTTGCCTTCAGGAGCAGACCGCCGACGGCGAACAGGCATATAGTTGCGGGTTCCGGTATTATTGCACAGATATATGCCATGTCTCCAGCGGGGTAGTATTGTATAGCTCCATCGTAAAAATCATTATACCAGCCGTAGTAATTGTGGCCTTCATGTTCTACAGGCCCAATGACGGCATCTGTATAAGTATTTATGTCTCCCTGGTTGTTCCAGTCCTGGTCTCTGTCCGAATCGGAACAGTCGAACGTATTATCATCGTATATTGCCTGTGCGGTGAGTGCATGTCCTGATGAGTGCCAGAAGTTATCCTGTCCATCGGTTTTCAGCGGCCACATGCCAATTCCAACCTCCCATCCGTTTTGAAGATAATCCTGGACAGCTTGTCTTGGGTTGTAATCCTGCCAGGCATAGATTCCGTTGGTGAAGATGTATTCTGTTCCCCATAGTACGTGGATATCGAGGTTGACTGTGTGATTTTGCTGCATCCAGTGTTGTATGGCGTAATGATGGAAGCCTCCGTCGTCCCATGTGAGGTATGTGCCGTCTGTGGGGTGAACAATGCCGTTGAGAGCGTAATCGAGGTAGAGGCTTTGTGCGTCCTGGACGGCTCCGGTTTGCTGGAGCATATTGCAAGCGGCGGCGAGCCAGCATGAGGCGTCTGCTGCTTTTGTCCATCCGGTTTGCTGGTTATCGGAGAATGGTTCGCCCGGGTCGTGTGAGCCGTTATTATTTATATCGTTGTACCAGTTATATGCCCACCCACCTGTTCCGTCGTGTAGTTTATCGGTGTCGACGGGTGAGCCAAGTGGAGATATTGAATCG
>CAZGGE010000247.1:0-2639 GCA_964524285.1 uncultured Pirellulales bacterium | reverse complement strand
GTAGTGATTCCTGTAACCAGTTGATGTTATTCGACTTATAACCGGACAGTAATGATGATATTTTGAAGTTTAACTGGTACATCGGGTCAGCGCTGATTGAGAACGAAAGCACTCAGCTTTCGCAGGCCGACATTGATTTTTTGCTTACAAAACACAAAAACCTGGAGTACCCTGAATTCATATACAAAACATTCGGAGGAATTTATTTCACGGATGACGAGAATCGATGGCTCGATATGGTAGCAACAAACATCAACCTGCTTAAGAATTTCTACAAGCGTGCCCTTGGCTATTTTGCGCTCTTCCAGGCATGTATTGCGAAACGCCCGTTCAATTTGTTTCACAGGAAGAATCTATACATGAGGCTTTCTCAGGTACGAAGAAGCTTTGGAAACAAAAGCACATGGGATACGCCTTTTGAGGTTCATTTCAAGCGGTTTGCGGCGGAAATTAATCGGGCGGTATTTTGCAATAACAGACCCAATAGAGCTTTGAATATGAACGTATTCGATATAGAAGAAAAGTTTGATCTTGTTTATGTAGACACGCCTTATGTTTCCCGGAAAGGAAGCGGTGTGGATTACCTGCATTTTTATCATTTTCTGGAGGGTTTGGTTAATTATAATCAGTGGAGTGAGATGATTGACTATAAGACAAAACACAGAAGGCTCAAAAGAAGAAATTCCGTCTGGACAGACAAGAAAAAAATTTCAGGTGCTTTTGATGAGTTGTTCAGGAAATTCAGGGAGAGCATCCTGGTTGTTTCCTACAGGTCAGACGGCATTCCGTCTATCGAAGAGTTATCTGCTCTTCTCGGCAGGTATAAGTCTCATATAAACAAGCTCAAATGGAGTAATTACAAATATGTTCTAAGTAATAACCAATCGGAAGAAGTGTTGTTAATTGGGAGATGATACAATGTCTCTTTTAGTAACGGGTTCGATAGGTATAGATACGGTGAAGACGCCATACGGGTTGAGCGAGAACTGCGTGGGTGGCTCTGCCGTATATTTCAGCATGTCGGCAAGTTTCTTTTCGCCGATCCGCCTTATAGGTGCTGTGGGTTCGGATTGTCCGTTCGAGCTTTCAGAAGTATTTGCCGGCCGCCAGGTGGATTTGCGAGGCCTGGAGAAGCGAGCTTTGAGCAAGACATTTCGATGGAAGGGTTCCTACCAGGATGCGATGAACGAGGCGATAACGGATCACCTCGAACTGAACGTTCTGTCGGAAAAGCCTCCCCGGGTCCCGCAGGAATACCGGGACAGCAAATACATCTTCCTGGCAAACACGGCGCCGGAGCTTCAGCATGAGCTTCTGGACCAGCTTGAATCGCCCGAATTTGTGGCGGCGGACACCATGAACTGCTGGATTGAAGGACGCCTGGAGGGTTTGCGTTCCCTTTTGAAACGCATTGACTGCCTTATCCTGAACGACATTGAGGCGAAGATGCTGGCCGGACACAACAATCTGGTCGTCGCCGGCGAGCGCATTCTTGACATGGGACCTCGGGTGGTAGTTATAAAAAAAGGTGAATCTGGCTCTATTATGAAGGATAAAGCCGGCGACATGTTTGTTCTCCTGGCCTACCCTTCCACGGACGTGAAAGACCCCACGGGAGCGGGGGACAGCTTTGCAGGAGGTTTGATGGGGCATATTGCACGAGAGGGCAAGATGGATTTTGCCACGCTGAAAACGGCGGTGGCGTACGGGACGGTCATGGCGTCTTTTACCATATCGGATTTCTCTTTACAGGGTCTGGCGGCGGTGCAAAAAGAGCAAATTGAGCAAAGGATACAGAGACTCAGAGAGTTAACCAACTTTTGAGATTGTTTTTCTGTAAACGCGGTAGCGGTGTAACTGATGCGAGTTTTTGTGGCAATAGATTTGGATACCCATATAAGAGCCGGCATCGGTACGCTTCAGGAAGAATTGCAAAGCAAAGTAGATATTAAGAAGGGGGACGTGAAGTGGGTAAAGCCCGAGGCGATGCATCTCACACTGAAATTCCTGGGCGAAGTTCGGGACGACCTGGTCGCGGAGGTTTGCGAGCGAGTCGAAGAGGTGGTTGCTCGTCATAAGCGTTTTGAGATTGATATTGAGTCGGTGGGTTATTTCGGCGGCAGAAATGCAAGGGTCTTATGGGTGGGGACCGGCGAGGGTACCCAGGCGCTTTGCAGACTGCAAAAAGATATCGAGGCCGGCCTTTCGCAGGCCGGCTGGAAGCCGGAAAAAAGAAAATTCACCGGCCATTTGACGCTTTGCAGGATAAGGAACCCCAAAGCCGGAGCTAAAATGGTTGAAGTAAGTCAGGATTTCAAGCAAAGCAATTTGGGGACATTATACGTGGAATCGGTAAATGTTTTCGAGAGTCAGTTGACGCCGAGCGGCGCGGTTTATACCGTGTTGGGAAGTTACGAGCTTGAATAGTTAAAAAAGCGGGAGCATCAGAAATGACAAAGAGCAAAAAAAGTGCAGAGAAGACAAAGACAAACAACAAAAAGGCGGCGTTGGAACGGGCGATAGCTCAGATAGAGAAGCAGTACGGCCAGGGCTCCATAATGCAGATGGACGAGGGGCAATACGCGAAGGTCGAAGGCATATCAACGGGATGTCTCTCACTCGACCTCGCCCTCGGCGGG
>CAZGGE010000246.1:0-2640 GCA_964524285.1 uncultured Pirellulales bacterium | reverse complement strand
GGTTATACCAAAACATGGAGCTTTTTTCAATAGGCCTGTGAGAAATGCAGGCTAGCTATCGCCTGGGTCTCACGGGTAAGCCTTCCCAGTCCGTCATAGCTGAGACTCGTTTCCGCTATCTTCCCGTCGCCTATACTAATTCTTATCTTCCGATTTAATTCGTTACCTCAAATCTGGAAGTGAATACGCCTATAAAGAAAAATAACGCACCCACCAAGGACATAATGTTCACGAAAACGTCATTAATTCTCCCGTCCATAAACCGAAGAATAGCAGATCCAAGGATTAAAATGATACCACTCTGCACCATCTGCCACCCTCGCTTTGCTCTTATAAGCCTGGCTCCGCAACTTTCACAATACGCGCTCTTTCGCAGAAATAGCAATTTCGTAAAATAAGCCCACTCCCTTTCTATTTTTATTGGCTCCCCACAACAAGGGCATCGGTGGCTGCCGCATTTCCTCAGTAACAACCCCAGAGGAATAACTGCAAAAAGAAATAAGCCCTGCGCATAATAGCCTAATCTAATTACCAACAAAGCAAAAAATGAAACCGACGGGATTAGTAAGATTCTACCAAACTTCATAAGCATGCCACCGATCTTATGTTTGCTCACCAACGAAATAAAAAGGCCCAATAAAAAACTTATGCCGAAGAAAAAAGAACTAACGTAAAGCCCGATAATGAGAATGTCATCAATAGTACTTATCTCCGAATTATTCATAAACTTTCCTTGTTCGCAGCCTCATATCTATTTATGATATATTTCCCTTCTTTAAACTGCAATCCTTAATACAATAAGAACCTTCTTAAATATGAGTTATTTGCAGGAATCATTCATTGATATTTGGACAGAGTTAGCCAGCAACAAAGCTGGCCAACTCTGTTTTAAGCCTTAACGTAATTCACTCAAATAAGCGTAAACACCAGTGAATTTCAAAAATGCTATTTCTTGCGGAACTCCCAGGTTTTGTATTTTACTTCGATTTCTGCCCGCATCGTCAAGGTCGTAGCCAAACTCCGGCAGCGTATTAGGCCTTACTAAAGCTAATTCAGGCACGGTCATTATCATCCTTGATTTCGTATGTAAATAAGAAGAAAATACCAGTCGTAAACCCACAAACAAAAAATGAATATATCCAGCTGTAGATCAAGGCTAACAAAAGCAGGGGGCTAGGCCGTGCCGTCAAAAAAATCAACAAGGTTGTAATCGTAGGCGCAAGCACCAATGCAATCAAGGGTACCCTTAAAAAATAGTTAACTGCCACGCTTACCCCCACACACATTCCGACAAAAACGATCAGTGCTAGCAAGTTTTGCATTCCTAGTCTTTCAAATCCAGTAAACCACTCCCTACTTTCAGACCAACTAAAAACATCTATCCGAAAACAGACTTCTGCTTGTCTTTCGTGACTATCACACGCGCCTGAAGAGGCGCCAGCATGTATAAGTTTATTCTCAAACTTACCCATGCTGGCGCCATCATCCAGACCTTTTACTTTGAAATTGGTTCAATATCATCCTGCTATGTGAATGTCGCCTATAATATTATTAACATTCACATCGTGGGGATCAGCAGGTTCAGGAGGCTGGAAATCTAGCATCCATGGCATGAACGGGCAGCGTCTCTGACAGTTTCTGTCTCTCGCCCTCTGAAACGCTTGATCTCCATAGTTATCCACAAAGTATGAATATAATCTTGCTCTTGATCTACATGCTCGTCTAACTTCTTCTGCCGTGTAGTGAACAGTTACTGGCATACCTCCAGGAGTTGGAATGTAGTGGTCGTATGGTTGTGCTCTTTCGCAGGCTGTCAGCAATTCATCGTAAAATTCCGAGTCGCATTCTGACCTCGGTTTGTCACAACCTCCGTCAAGGTCCAACCCATCATAACATTGATCGTGGTTTCTACACGCGCGGTTGAAGCTCACACCCATGAAGTGATCTGGAATAAACAAATCCTGCCAAAATCCTGACCCACATGCCAAGCCGTTTGCGTCTGTTAATATTACCGGCTTTGAAGTTACATACTCATACAAATTCATCCCGTCCCTGTATTGCTCCAGTGGCTCAAATGCATTTCCTTCTCCGCCGTCCGGCATCATGCCCAGCGGGTCTCTTGACATAAATCTGCCCGTGTCGGGGTCGTAGTAGCGTGCGCGGTAGTACATGATGCTGAACACGTTCTCGCCGTCGTCGAAGGCGTCATAGCGTCTGCCTGTAAACAAGTATTCGCTTACAGTCGGTGCATCTGCCGAAGACTCGTCGCCGTCCCACCAGTCGCCATCACCGCCATTGCCGGTATAAATGGTTGGCTCGCCGTAAACGTCGTATTCGTAACGCTCCACAATACCTCCGCCGGTATCCACAATCGCGGCAACACTATAAAGATGGTCCCGGCAAACATAATACTCGAAGCCGTCCGCCTGCCCCGGATCATCGTCAATCGCCAAAAGCTCATCCACGTAGCTGCCCCACACGTAGGATTTCTGTGCACTGCCATCTTCGTACTCCTGCAGCACGCGAAGCTGACTGTCGTAGAAGTACCTTCGGGTAACGTCCGGCTCCGCCGCGTAATCTATCCGCTCGATACGCCTGCTGAACGCATCATACCTGTACGCAGCCACGGCATTGCTCGAC
>CAZGGE010000245.1:0-2653 GCA_964524285.1 uncultured Pirellulales bacterium | reverse complement strand
GTTTAGCTCATAAACAAATCTGAAACCACCAACTTTTTGGGAGTTGAACCAAAAATGTTAAATCGGTTCCCTTGTTTTGCTTTTGCCAATCAATGCAAGGCTCTGCGGCAGTGTTCAGGCCACTTTCTGTCCCCAAATCTGGCAACCTTTTTTCCGCCGCTCTTTGAAAGTGTCCTTTGTGTGTTTGCAGATAATGCTTCCGGGCAACATCAGGACTGTTTCCAAGCAATTCTGTAACAACGTGAACAGGAAAATCCGCTTCTGCTTCATTTCGCTGTGTGACGGATAATTTATCCGTTGCTTCAAAGACAGGGGCTATCTATTTACCACCCACCTTGTCAAAGTCAAAGCCTTTCAGCCAACCTTTGGATTTGAAATATTCTTTGAGAGCATGATTTGGCGTTTGCCGTAAAAACGTTTTCAGTGAATAGTTTCGGCTCATAATTTTTATCCTCAACAAATCCGCAGCATTTCAGTGCCTGGAGATGCTCTGCCTATATTCTAAAAGCATCAGGAAATTCAGAAGCCGTACATTTTCCGCACAAGTATTTATCTGCCCTTTGCGAATATCCGCCTTCGCTTAGAACTATTACACTGCCGCATTTGCTGCACCTGGTAGGCTCGTAGCCGGGAGGATTTTCGAGCTTTTCAAAGTTGTATTTATTAGTGCCATAGTAAACGTACATCTCCGTTTCAATATCCTCTCGGCACTTTTTGCAGGTTTTCCAGTCGCCCTGATGTTCTTCGGCATAATGATAGCCGCAAAGGGTATATCTTCTGTGGTTTCTATGACAACTGTTTCGGGCGTATGAAAACAGTTTATATTTATGCTCGTCATCACAAATCCACTGGCCGCAGCATTCGGTTTTAGTCAGGTTGCCGGTTTTACCACAGAGACCGCACGTCGGTATATCTGTCCGCTTTTTGTTCTTCTTCCCGCCCGACTTTTTCGACCTTCGTTTTGCCATTTTCCGCCTCTTAAAAAACTGTCCTGGAAAACTACAATTCTCCTCGGAAAGCTTTTGCTAAAAGTACATAAACATTTTCGGGGAATAATTCCGGCTCATAATAATTTTCCTTAGTTATTCAATTCGAATACGATTGTTTTATTGGTCAACAATCTTAAAGTATAGCCGTGTTAAGTCTTTTTAAGGTTTTTCCGCCACCCTTCCTCGCGTGTTTTTCTTCTTACCGTCTTAAGCTTTTTGAATTACCTCTGCTTATTCAATTTGTTGGCTTGCGTGTCTTTCCTGTAGATGTGCCTGAATATCCCTTCAAGCTCTTTTACTTCTTCTTCTCGAATATTATCCCATTCCCCAAAGACAGAGAAATGAGTCCACAGTTCCCCTTTTCTACGTTTGTGAGTTCTCAGTCTGCCAACAATTCTGCCGGCCTTAGTCCCTGCGGCCATGCCTACGTAAACTACATCATACTTTTGCAATTTAGGACGATATTTGTAAAGGGCATAAACACCACGAGTATATGGAGGAATCGTGCCAATTTCTTCTTGTGGAATAAACTCCACACACCTTTTTATCAGCTTCAATTCACTTACAGGCATATACGCCTCAACCCTCTTATTTTATTGGCCAGCCGCCGTGGGCGTCGATTGTCTCGTCAATCTTAGCCATGATTTTTATGTCCCCTGAAAGGGGGCAGGTACTTTTCAGACTATGCTTTTATCAATATAGAATATCTTTGCCTTTTTCTCTGTAACCTCTGGTTCCCTGTGGCTTCATCGTCTTTTTTGGTAAATAAATTTTTACAACTTACTCTTTTCTTTCTTTATTTTTCTGATACTGACAATTTTATAAAACTCACCTCAAACCCTCAAGCATAATCCTAACCACCCAATACTGTTTTTCAACCCCAAATCCCCAAAACCTTCCCACGTCCCGAAGGTTAATGTTGTGTCGACCGGTACATAGGTAACAGTTTATGCCGACGACATCGGTAATACTCAGTCGGCTTTTACGAGAGCGTTAGCTCGTATGGACGAAGCAAAAAGCCTTTGATAAAGTGAAAACCTCGCCAGATCCTCTGGCCCGAAGTTTTCATCCTGAGCGACCGTAGCGAGCCGAAGGACCTCCATCATTTAAGAGCAGTCCTTGCTGAGTACATTTGTTTTGCCTGTTCTTTTCGGCAAAACAAAGCCGAACAAACTCTTTTTATCCGCGCGTATACTTCCATTTATAACGATAGGTGCTCTCAATTCGGCATTCTCAACGTTTACTTGGTCGGCTCCAACAGAGGGCGCAAGCCCGTGTGGACGAAGGCAAAAGCCTGCGATAAAGCTTGCTTTAGGAGAAGGCTTTGCCGAGGACACCATTTCGCTCGTCTTTCAGCGAAATTGGAGTCGACCTTAGTTTTCATTCGCGCCCATTCGCGTTATTCGCGGTTCCAAAAATGATTTTTTCTCTGTGTCCCTCTGAGTCCTCTTTAACCACCTCTGTGGCATGTTTGTTCATCTACTTAAATTTTCCGTATGAGCTACTTTTCCCATCTCTCATCGTAGGAAGTCCCGATTCATCCGAATTCTAACTTTTCCCACCTTCCCCACTTTTCATACTGTTCCCACTTTCCTTCTAACTTCCAACCTCTAACTTCTGACTTCTGATTTCTAAACTCTGTTCTCTCTGTGGTATATTTTTTC
>CAZGGE010000244.1:0-2676 GCA_964524285.1 uncultured Pirellulales bacterium | reverse complement strand
GAATTTCGAGGTCGTATGGGCTGAGCTGTAGAGCGGTTTCATATTCGATGAGGGCTTCTTCGAATCGGTTCATGGAATCGAGTGCGAGTGCTTTATTGAAGTGCCAGGCGCTGTTCGAGGGATTGATTTGTATTGCGTGGTTTATTTCATCGAGTGCTTGAGAGACTTTTCCGTCGGCGTACAGTTCATATGCCCTTCTTGCTTTGAATTCGCCGGTGTCATAAGAGTCGAATGTTGCATCATTTTCCAACGACATTTATATGCTCCGTTTTAGTGCGGATACGTATAATTACCCAAAACCGTTATCGCCCGCGCTGTGGGGGGGTGGTTAGGGCTTTTGCGGGTGCGTGGAGGATTTTGGCGAGGCCGGTTGATTGGGAGCAAATTGGCAGTCATAAGGTCTTGTTAATAAGGACTTTAGCGGTTCAGCGGCTCAAGGCTGGGCTTATGTTGTTTTGATGGCTGAGCTGTTTTTCTGGAAAGTACGATTGAATAGTCTTATAATGTGCGTTTGTGGCCGGAAGCACGTTCAGCCAAAAGTAATGATTATGAGATAGAGAATGTAGGAGTGTCGGAGCAATGAGTAGAGAAATCAAAGGCCAGGTTTCAGCGGGTAAGGGCAGGTATGCGATTGTAGCCAGCAGGTTCAATGAATTTATAACTTCGCGTCTTGTTGGCGGCGCGGTGGACTGTCTTGAACGTCACGGCGCGGGTGATGAGCAGATAATTATATTGTGGGTTCCGGGAGCCTGTGAGATACCGATGGTGGCCAAGAAGGTGGTCAAAAGTGGAGATTACGCAGCGGTGTTGTGTCTTGGAGCGGTTATTCAGGGTCAGACTGAACATTACGATTACGTATGCCAGCAGGTTGCTCGTGGAATAGCTCAATTAAATTATGATTATCAGGTGCCGGCTATTTTCGGAGTTTTGACTTGTGAAAGTCTTGAACAGGCGATAGAGCGTGCGGGTACGAAGATGGGCAATGCGGGAGCGGATGCGGCTGTTACGGCGATGGAGACGGTGAGTTTGATGGAGCAGATTTGAATTGGAAGACGAGGGCGGACAGATACGGTATCGAAGTAAATCGGGTCGTACTTTGGACAGGCGAACCAGGGCCAGAGAACTGGCGGTTCAGGCTTTATACCAGCTCGATGTTCAAGGTGGCGAGTTGCTTGGTCGTCTGTGTGAGTTTTTTGAGGATTACGAGCAGGACGCCTGGACGAGGGCGCTGGCGATGAAGTGGACAAGTCAGACGTGGGAGAACGTGAGTTTTTGTGATGAGTTGATTTCAGGTTCAACGATGAAATGGCGTTTGAGCCGTTTGTCGCCGGTGGATAAAGGCATACTCAGGCTTGCGGTTTGTCATTTGGTTTATTGTAAGGATATACCGCCTAAGGTAGTGATAAACGAGGCGATAGAGCTTGCCAAGAGGCTGAGCACGGATAAGTCGCCGGCTTTTGTTAACGGTGTCCTTGATTCGGTTTTAAGGCGAATTGATGGCGGGGAGTCGAACAAGTCAGGATGACCAATTGAGACGGATAGCGGTATTAAATCAAAAGGGGGGTGTCGGCAAGACAACAACGGTGGTGAACACGGCGGCGGCGCTGGCGCGTTCAGGATTTTCGACGGCTGTATTGGATTTGGATCCGCAGGCACATTTGACAATTCATCTTGGAGTTGAGCCTGGCAGGGTTGATGGTGGAGCTTACAAGGTGTTGTCGCAATCGGCGAGTTTGGGCGAAGAGTTGATGCTGGTTCGTCCGAATCTGTGGCTTCTTCCGGCCAATATTGATCTTGTCGGGGCCGAGAGTGAGCTGGTGAATGCTGTGGCGAGGGAGAGTGTCCTTCGTGAAGCGATAGATCCTTCTGAGGCGGATTTTGATTACATGTTTATTGATTGTGCGCCGTCGCTGGGTCTTTTGACGCTTAACGCTTTGTCGGCGGTTGAGGAGATACTGATACCACTTCAGCCACATTTTCTGGCGTTGCAGGGATTGAGCAAGCTGCTGCAGACTGTAGAGCTGGTGACCAAAAGGATAAATTCGGGGTTGGCGGTGAAGTGGGTATTGCTTTGCATGTACGACAGCCGGGCGTCGCTTCCGAAGGAGGTTCGTGCCGACATAGAGCACTTTCTGGAGCGGGTTCGCGGGACGGAATGCGCGTGGTCTGAGGCTCAGATTCTGCCGGTTTACGTTCGCAGGAACATCAAGCTTGCGGAGGCGCCGAGTTACGGTAAGACGATATTCGAGTACGAGCGGAACTGTCACGGCGCGGAGGATTACAGGCGAGTAGCAGAGCTGATACACGGTTCACAGGTTTCTTTGGAAGGGTCTGATGCGAAGGTGGGTCTGCAAGTTTCTGATTCTGGCAGGCCGCCTTTTGAAATAAGGCCGGTCAGGGAGTCCGAGGTTGAGGGTCGAGCCGAGGTGGAAATGGAGATTCCGAATCAGGGCCGGTCAAACGGTGAGGTTGAAGAAGGGTGTGACACCGGCGATTCGGGGTGAGGGGGCATAAGCGATAATTTTGGGTTTTAGTGTCTGAAGTGTCGTTTGCCGGTGAAGACCATCGCGATTCGGAGTTTATCTGCGGCGTCGATGACGTCGAGGTCTTTTTTTGAGCCTCCCGGCTGGACGATGGCGGCGATGCCTGCTTTTGCGGCGTTTTGAACGTTGTCGG
>CAZGGE010000243.1:0-2698 GCA_964524285.1 uncultured Pirellulales bacterium | reverse complement strand
GCCTCACTTGAAAGGCCTTTGCAGAGTGTTATACTGTTCTGCCGATGAAACAGTAACGAATCGTGTCCACATCAGACACAAGCCATCCGCCGGCAAGGCGTGGTGTTGCGAACCCGCAAGGGACGCACAGTTTGACACGAGCTGGTTACCGCCACTCCGAGCCGGTTTTTTTGTGGTGTGTATGTCGCAAGCGAGGATACTTCAGAATCTGCAAACGCTTAAGCGTATTTCGAGCCTGCAACTCAGGCTTCTAAGATGGCAGGTCGAGAAAAGCGGAAGGTACGCGAGGCCGCCGTTGTCCATTAGCCGCAAGGAGCTTCTTGCCCTGGGAATCAGTACCGCTGGTGATTTGCGGTTTCACGATGAGGGTGAATGGATTGAGCACATTGCCCGCGTCAGGTGGGATAAGCAGAAATTTGGCGCAGAAGGTGTTTTCTACCGCGAGGATATCAAAGGAATGAGCGAGGAAGGTGAACTGGAACCGATACCCGACGAGGCTGAAATCGACAAGGTCTGGTTTGATACTTCAGCGCCCCTGCCTGTACTCAGCGTCCGCGAGCGGCTTCAGGAACTGCGCTGCTCCATCGAGGAAGATGTCTCCTCAGAGACACTGGCTATATGCAAATGGCCCGGTAGCGGGTTAGTACACGTGGAAGCTGAAACAGTTGCGGGACTCGTCGCTGCGAAACGCAGGCATTCTGCCTCCTTCAGAATGTTGAGGCGAGTTCTCAGCAATAGCCGTTCAAAAGGGAGTGGTGAGGCACAACTGCGCAAAGAAGCGGAGAATCTCTACGAGGTTCAGGAACAGTTGCTTAACTGGTATGCGGATAAGTTCCCCGCAATTGCTTATGCAAAGCACTACCCTTCTTATGACGACAAGACGAAGTACAAACATGCCAAAGGGCTTGAAGGATCCGGATACCTGAAGCGCCCGGAGGGCGAGAACCGGGGGTATGTAATAACTGACAAAGGACTGGCGTATCTGAAGAGGCATTGCTGCAGGTAAGAGCCTTCCCGCGTCATTTCCCTATAAATTCCCTATAACTTCCCTACAGATTCCCTCCACGAATCCCACTCAACGTCCGATTTCACGACTATGAAAGACTTGCAGAACATTTCAGCGACCGCCAAGAAACTCGGCGTTCCCATCTGCTGGTTGCGCCGGAAAGCGAACGAAGGAGCTATTCCCGCTCTCAAGGTGGGCAGGAGCCGTTTGCTCTTCAACGTGGAGGCGGTAAAAAAAGCAATGTCGAGGATGGCAGCAAAAGGGGGGCAGGATGAGTGATAGCCAGGTACTTCAACCACAATTACTGAATGTGGAGCAAGTGTGCAGCCTCATAAACGTCTGCCGCGCTGAATTTTATCGCCTCGATGCAAGTGGTAAATTCGCCCCACTTCCGGTCGGACTGTGCCGGAAAAGATTGTACGTGAAAACTGAAATCGACGCGTGGATTCGGGCACGCTGTCCATATCGGAGGCAATGGAGCTTCATGCAGAAAGAGAGGAAAAAATGAACACGAAAAAAGCCGCTGTTGTCGCAGCGGCCAGAGGAAGTAAACTACATTCATCACTGTATCACACCTCACCCGAGAAGTCAACACAGAAAGTGCGTGAGGGAGTTGGTGAGCTGCTCCTTACCCTCCAAACCTCCCAAGACGAGGAACAAAGGCAGGAGATGTGGCGCTTATTTGAGGACAAGCTGAGACATTTGGTAGAGTTAAGAGTTGGGGGGCAAGTGGCATGATGTCATTGCTGGAGCAGACACTTTCCTACCATCAGCGCGGACTTTGCGTAATTCCCGTTCCTCTCGGAAAAAAAGCGGCCCAAATTCGGTGGAAGAAGTATCAGACGGAACGGCCAACCGACGGGCAGGTTCACCGTTGGTTCAGCGGACAAGCCAATATCGCCGTCGTACTGGGCGAGGTGTCGGGCGGCTTGTCCGCTATGGATTTCGACACCGCGGGCGGATATGAGCACTGGGCAGCCGAGTACCCCGACCTTGCTCGGAATCTCCCAACAGTAAAAACCGCTCGCGGCTATCACGTGTACTTCAGCGGGGAAGTTAAGGGTGCCAAGCACTTTCAAAACAAAGACGGGCAGCATCTCGGCGAGTTGCGGGGTTCGGGGCACTATTGCTTGCTCCCCCCGTCAAAACATCCCTCAGGGACACTTTACAGGTGGCTGAACCCGCTACCCGATTTTGGCGTCCCTGTCATCGACCCCGAACTTGCCGGGTTCAATCAAAAACAGACCTACAACCATGTTACAGAGAGTACAGAGAGTACCGAGGAGTACAGAGGAGAACCTAAAGAGGTGAGGGGTGTGTGTGGTAGGGGGGAGGGTGCTGTGGAGGCAGCCATCCGGAGGACGTTACCGCAGAACATCGGTGCGAGAAAGCACTGTGTCTTCGCCTTCGCGAGGGAGTTGAAATCAATGCCCGAATACGAGAACGCCCCCCCGAAAGAACTCCGAGTATTTGTGGAGGAGTGGCACCGGCAAGCGTTACGAAACATTGGAACCAAGCCTTTCGAGGAGTCGTGGATCGATTTCATCCAGGGGTGGGACAGGGTTAAGTGGAAAATCCATGAAAGTCCCCTCGCGAAACTATTCGAAAAGGTGAAGAAGAAAAAACCTCCGCCAGAGGCTGTGAGGAATTTTCCTGATCATCCCAACTTGCAGTTTTTGACTTCGCTTTGCC
>CAZGGE010000242.1:0-2699 GCA_964524285.1 uncultured Pirellulales bacterium | reverse complement strand
TTTAGCTCATAAACAAATCTGAAACCACCAACTTTTTGGGAGTTGAACCATAAATTAAAAAACGATTGCGAAGGGAAATCAATATGGCTGATAATAAACAGCAATTAAGAGACGTACAAATACCAAACCTATACAGAGATATCTTCCCCTATACCGAATTCCCCAAAGCAGAATTCGACGAAAAATCCGTCAATACCAACCTCCCCGAAGATATATGGATTACCGACACCACCTTTCGCGACGGACAGCAGGCACGACCACCATACACACCCCAGCAGGTACTCCAACTCTACGACCTCTTCCACAAAATCGACGGCGACACCGGTCTCATACGACAGTGCGAATTCTTCCTGTACTCCGAACGAGATAGAAAAGCCGTACAACTCTGCAAGGAAAGAGGATACAAATTCCCGCAAATTACCGGCTGGATCAGAGCCGTCGCCGACGACTTCAAACTCGTAAAAAAAATGGGACTCGAAGAAACCGGTATCCTCACCTCCACCAGCGACTACCACATCTTCCTCAAACTCAAAAGAACACGCTCACGCGCACTCGATGCCTACCTCGACGTCGTCAAAACCGCACTGGACAGCGGCGTCATCCCCCGATGCCACTTCGAAGACATCACAAGAGCAGACTTCGAAGGCTTCGTCCTGCCATTCGCCGACGAACTGATGAAACTCTCACAAAAATACGACAAACCTGTAAAAATAAGACTCTGTGATACTCTCGGATTCGGCCTGCCCTGGCCTAATGCAAAATTGCCACGAAGCATACCAAGACTCGTACAGGGCCTCAGAAATATCGGCATACCACCGGAACGCCTCGAATGGCACGGACACAACGACCTCCACAAAGTCCAGGTAAACGCCGCTACCGCCTGGCTCTACGGCTGCGCCGCTGCCAACGCCGCTATCTTCGGAGTCGGAGAAAGAACCGGAAACCCTCCCCTCGAAGGACTCGTCGTCGAGCACGCACAGATAAAAGGTACAAAGAAAAAAGTAAATTACGCCGCCATCTCAGAACTCGCCCAATACGCCCGCTCCGAACTCGGCTTCCACATACCAACAAACTACCCACTCGTCGGAAAAGACTTCAACGTAACCCGCGCTGGCATACACGCCGACGGCCTGCTAAAAAACCAGGAAATCTACAACTGCTTCGACACCGAAAAACTACTAAACCGCCCCGTCGGAGTCGCCATCACAGACAAGGCCGGACTCGCCGGCATAAAAGCATGGATTGAAGCAAAATACGACATCGACATACCAAAACACGACCCGCACATACTTAAAATCAAAGATAAAATCGACGCCGAATACTCCGACAACAGAACCTCCGCAATCTCAGACTCCGAAATGCTCAAATGGGTAAAACAATCCTTCGGCAAAGACCTGCCTCCCGAAAAATAACAACGGCCTCAGACCTTACACCGCACTTCCTCCTCAAAACTTGTCCTGAGCGCAGTCGAAGGAACAAACCTCCAAGACCCAGCAATACCAGCGTCCCGGGTTCCGGAACCTTGTAATAAACCTCGTCAATAGAATAGCTGTCGCCTATATTGCCGTGACTCAATGTTACACGGCTGAAGGCGGCTGTCCCGATAACACCGAAAAAGATATCGTTGTCGGTAGGTTTCAAGCCTGAAGCGATAGTAAATTCCTCATCGGCACTATTCGCAAACGTCAAAGTTCCCACATCAGCATCACCCCAGTCCGTTATTGTCAATCCGAATACACTCGTAGGAACATCAAAATAAATATCTAACTGGTGCGCGTCCGTATCATAAGTCCCATAGTAATGAATTACATACTGCGTACCATCCACCGCATGCATACCCGCGTAACGGTCAAAATCTGCCACACTCAGGGTTTCACTCTCCGCAACAAGCCTGAAGTCGCCAACCTCGATGCTCGGGTACAGACACGGCATATCATCCTTCGGGAGCACACAAGGCGCGTTATCCACGGGCAACTGCTCAAAACTCTCCATAACCATCTGTGGCTCTCCGGAAACCTCGGCAAGAAAATTACTTTTATCAAAATACGCAACCGCTCCTGATACAGTACCTCCTACACCCATAAACACCGTAAACACAATCGACCATATAGCTATACTCCTGCCTCTCATCTTCTTTTCCTTTCAAAAATTGTTAGCGTTTTCTTCTCAATTCCGATAATAACAGGTTGCAACCTTCGCTTCCTACGGCTTTGACGCCTTACACTGATGCTATATACTTTCTGGTGGGCCTCTCTCCTCTTCCATCCACTATCTCCTTCTTGCACTCAAATCGACCAAAAACTCCAAAAAATTATTCTAACTGATTCCGCTCCCCTAATCAATAAAAAATAACGCAAAATTTTCCCAAAATTCCACCCATCCCGCCGCGACCGGAACCTCACCAACCACCGCCCTCACAAGCCCCGAGCGGAAGAGACAGGACAAAACCTGCTTCACATCGAACAAATCAACGACCTTTCCCATTCGCGTTATTCGTAGTTACAATATTTTCTTCTTATATCCTTCGTGAACTTCGGGGTTAACTTTCCATAAGAAACAGCCCGACTGAAGGTCGGCACATCACTTTTGCCTTCCGCTCGACAAAACAAAAGCCAACTACTCATTAACTTCTCAAAAGATTTAGCAATCGGCTCCGTCAACGGGCGCCAGCCCGGGTGAGCAAGGCAAAACGGCGGCGA
>CAZGGE010000241.1:0-2714 GCA_964524285.1 uncultured Pirellulales bacterium | reverse complement strand
CAGGCTGCCATCGACTATCTGACAGCACACGGCGGAGGAACCGCATACGCGCCCGCTACGTTCGACTGTTACAAAATCAACGGCCTATACATAAAATCCAATACCACACTTGCAGGTGACGGCATCGATGACACACTCTTCCGCTCAGCCGGAACCGGGATGATGATTCACTTCGAGAACTGCTCAAACGCAACCATTCGCGACTTCACCGCTCTCGGAGGTCCAGACGAAGAGCATTCCGGAGAAAACTGGTGGGCATGGTACGACCCGCAAACCGACATGGGAGGAGGCGCCGCAAGCGCCGCAAACGTTATATTCGTCGGATACGGCAACGCCGTAAACTGCACAATCAAAAACGTCAGGGCCATGGAGAGCAGATGGGATGCACTCTGGCTCTTGGGTTCATCCGGAATGAGAATCATTAACAGCGAGTTCGACCGCGCCAGCAGAAACGTCCTTTCCATAACCGGAGACGATGAAAATTTCGCCTTTATTAATTGCCGCTTCGGTTCGCTGTGGGGAAATTATCACGTCGATATAGAGCCTGAAAATTATGATTTCGTTCGACACGGGTTGTTTTTGAACTGTCATTTTGACGCGACCCACATGGGCACGATGACCGGCACAAAAACGGTGAGCAACATGTTATGCTTCAAGGGATTTGCAAGCCCCGGCGAACGCAAAGACGTTGTGGTTCTCGGCTGCCGGTTTGATAACGTCTACGTTCGTGCAATCAATGTCTTCACCGACGTACAGTTCACACTGAACCGGATGCAGCGTAACGGAACAAACTTCGTCAAAGAACCCGGCGATGCCGTCGGAGAATTTCGCGACGCCGTCATCCGAGCAAACGAATTTGTTGACGTCGGCTGGTTCCTCTGCCAGTACACTATAAAGGACAGCGTAACCTTTTCAGGCAGCAGCTACTTTACATGCAACACCCCCGATTGCGCCGATACCGTTTCCTGCTGGTGGCCCACAGGCGACCCCGCCGATTTGGCTTTCCTCGCAACCGCCTCCTATCAGGACATAATTGAACTACCGTTCGAAGACCTCATGAGAATGGCAAAAAACTGCCCACGGGAATTACTCGACGCCGTAAAGTAAAAATATTAGTATCATCGCTGATTAAAACGTGAACACTACGGAGACCCCCAAAAATGAAAAACCGGAAAAAGTACACAAACTTCGCACTCGTCCGCGAAATGATGCAAACACCGCAAATCATTGACCGCTTCGAACTCCCCGACGTCGAACCTGTCGTCGAGCAGATAAGAAAAACAAAAAGGGTATTCTTCGCCGGCGAAGGCTCCGGAAGAATCTTCCCCGCAAAAAACGCAATTGCCCGGGCACTGAAAACCTCAACCGCATTATCCCTTCACACCGCAGGTTCTCTACAGGCCGCCGAATACGATTTAAGCGATTACATCGTCTTCGCCTCATCCAACAGCGGCAAAACAAAGGAAACAATCGAATTCTGCAAAAAACTAAAGGAAAAAGGCCATAAAAATCTCTATGCCCTCACCGCCGGCAAAAACACCCCTCTCGAAAAAATTGCAGACCGCACATTTATAATTACCTGCGGCAACGAAGACGCAATCGCCGCAACAAAAAGCTATATCGAGCAGGCACTTTTTTACCAGGCCCTGCTGAACCTCGCCGAAAACAAATCATTCAACGCCAAACTACATGAACTCGCAAAAGCATTCGAGCAGACCCTCACCGCTCCAATCGATTCCTCCATAATCCAAAAGCTCACCCGTGCACAAACCGTCTACATCATTGGCCGAAGCGACGGCGTCGCCGAAGAACTCGCAGTAAAAGTAAATGAAATCATTCGCAAAAAAAGCATACTCCTCGAAGGAACTTCATACCTCCACGGTGCACAGGAGACGATGAAACCCGACGATACCGCCCTCCTCATTGCCCCTTACGAATCGGAGCTGCAAAAAACCCGCGACGTCCTGCGGAACGAAGTCGGCGTAAACGTTATCGCCGTCGGAAAATCAGACAATTACTTCCCAACCATAAAAAACCCCATTATGCCGCCACTTACAAACTATCTGTACATCGCCGCCGGATGGAACCTGCTCGTCGAAGCAGGAATAAGCCTCGATATAAACCTCGACCAGGCCGAGCACGCCAGAAAAGTCGGCAACGTCTTCAACGAAAAATCATCTTAATCCGCCCGTCTCCCTCCCCCCTCCGCCTCAAGCCGCGATACTACTCACCGCCCTCCATTCGTTTGTCAACCTACCCCGTCCTTTGACATAACTCCGGCTATAAAATCCCTTTATGCTTCCTTTTATATCAATTGCAAATAACCTTTGCTCTCCGCCCTGACTCCCTTGGATCGCGACCGAAAGGATAATATGCGATTGGTAACATATCAGCATTTCGCCAAACGCAATTATTAAATACCCTTGATATTACCCCGGCCTTGAAAGCCGATGGTGAGAGTCGAACTCACAACCCCAGCTTTACGAAAGCTGTGCTCTACCATTGAGCTACATCGGCAACTGCTCCTCATAATACCCCCTCCCTCGACCCTTGTAAAGCATCCGTTGGCTAAACAACCCCATCAAAGAATTTACAGAAAAGATGTTGCTTAATCAATCTACAAAAATGTTTTGTAAACGAAACACTTGACACATTAAATAAATTAGGTTCTTATCCAAAAAAGTTGGTTGTTTATGACGCAAATAATGCATAAG
>CAZGGE010000240.1:2338-2754 GCA_964524285.1 uncultured Pirellulales bacterium | reverse complement strand
CCTCACCGGTATTCTCCATATCATCCGCACCAGCCGAAAGCGCAATATCCATCACTTTATCCTCACCGGCAGCATCCGTCCCCACCGTCACCAGCCCCTTCTTCTTGAACATCCAGCTCACACAACCACTCGTACCCAGTGAACCGCCCCGACGCTCGAAAATCTTCTTGATTTCCGGTGCCGTCCGGTTCCGGTTATCAGTCAGAGCATCAATCATCACCGCAACGCCGGCCGGCCCGTAACCCTCGTAAACCACCTCCTCATAACTGACACCGCCAAGCTCTCCCGTCCCACGCTTGATTGCCTTCTCAATCGTATCCTTAGGCATATTCGCAGACTTCGCCTTGTCTATCGCATAACGAAGTGAAAGATTCGATGCCGGGTCTCCGCCCCCGCTCCGCGCAGCCACAATTATT
>CAZGGE010000240.1:274-2328 GCA_964524285.1 uncultured Pirellulales bacterium | reverse complement strand
ATTACGCGAGCGAGCTTACTCCATACCTTGCCACGCTTCGCGTCATTCGCCGCCTTCTTATATTTTATCCCTGCCCAGTGTGAATGTCCTGACATATCTTACTACCTCAAAAATCCCGTTCCCCCCGCAAACTCACAAGTCTAATCCTCATCTTATTATACCCCAACCCCCAATTTCCCTGCAAATAAATCTTCCCACCTTGAATTTAGACCCAATTCTAACCCCTTAAAAATCCCCGTCATTGCCACGTCGTCCCGATTTATCGGGATTCCCACTTCACACTTCTCAAAGCCGAAAAACCTCTATGTTGTATCCTATCCTGTTCTAATTTTGTTCTTGACGGCAATTATCCTATATATGAAAATACTTACCAGAATAAGAACGAGATTTGTTCTTATCGGGGATTAAGGGGACAAAGACAAATTTGTTCAAAATCTAAGTGAAAAACATGGGAAAAACGAAGAAAGCCGAAAAAAATGTTAATTTAATTAACATAAAGAAGGCACTCAATAAAGCATACAGAAAGCAAAGACCCACCAAAGCAGAGATTGAATTGCTCAAGAGTGAGCTTTCAAAGATGCTCGAAGAGGTAAATCCCAAAGAATCCGAAGAATATCATAAAGGATTGCTAAGAGATTTCTTAAATAACACCTTTTACTGCGATTACTTTATAAATACCAAAGACAGAAGCGATCTTGTCATCCATATTGGTAAAAGCTCGAAGTCAAACGTCGGGGTTATTATTGAAACAAAGGGGCCAAATAATAAAGCCGAAATGCCTACAACTGATAATTTTAATAAAAAGGCAATGCATGAACTTCTACTTTATTTTCTGCGAGAGCGGATTATCAAAAAGAATTTTGAAATTAAACATCTTATAGCTACTAATTTATATGAATGGTTCATATTCGATGCACATGAGTTCGAAAAATTAGCCGAAAACCCGAAACTTAAAAAGCATTTTAAAGATTTCGAGGAAGGAAGGCTTACTTTTGGAAAGACAGAACATTTTTATAAAGAAATAGCTTCACCTCTTTTTGAGCAGTCAAAGAAAATCGAATGTGCTTATTTTAATATTCTGAATTATGAAGGTCATCTGATAAAACAAACCAGATCAGGCGATGTTAAATTAATTGAATTACAGAAAATTCTGTCGCCTGTGCATCTTCTGAAACGTAGGTTTGAAAATGACAGCAACACTCTGAATATAGATTTTTATAATGAACTGCTTCATATAATTGGTCTGGAAGAATACAAAGAAAAGAGCAAAAAGCTTATCCGCCGAAAAACCAAGGCGAACCGCAACGAAGATTCCCTTATAGAAGCTGCAATAACACAAATCAAATCACTTTATGAGATTTCTCAAATAAAAGGTATCGAAAGATTCGGCTACAACGATGAAGAACGCGTTTATAGTGCAGCAATGGAACTTTCAATAACTTGGATAAACAGGATACTTTTCCTGAAACTGCTCGAATCCCAGATTGTAAGCTATCACGACAACAGCAAAGATTATCTTTTTCTCAATAAGCAAAAAGTCGCAGAATATGATGATTTAAATACACTGTTTTTTCAGGTTCTGGCGGTTAATACACAAGAAAGAACAAAAAGGATAAAAAAGAAATTTCCAAATGTGCCTTTTCTTAACAGTTCACTTTTCGAGCCTACCGAACTTGAGCAGCAAACAATTTTTATAAGCAATCTGCCGGACGATACGACTTTGCCGCTTTACAAAAAGTCAGTGGTAAAAAGCAAAATCGATACAATGAACGCGCTCGAATATCTTTTCAAATTTCTCGATGCTTATGATTTTTCATCGGAAGGTAAAGAAGAAATCGCCGAAGAAAATAAAACTTTGATAAATGCTTCCGTGTTAGGGTTGATATATGAGAAAATTAACGGCTATAAAGACGGCTCATATTTTACTCCCGGCTTTATAACGATGTATATGTGCCGTGAAACAATACGAAATGCCGTTGTGCAGAAATTTAAAGAACAAACGAACTTTGACAGCGATAATTTTTATGATCTTATTAATTTTACTTCAAATACTT
>CAZGGE010000240.1:0-264 GCA_964524285.1 uncultured Pirellulales bacterium | reverse complement strand
TTATAAACGAGCAGAACTCACAAAATACAACGAAATAGTCAATTCAATTAAAATCTGCGATCCGGCGGTAGGCAGCGGTCATTTTCTTGTTTCCGCTCTGAACGAGATAATTGCCATAAAATCAGAACTCGGGATTTTAATCGATGACGAAGGCAAACCGTTATACGACTATCCAATTGATGTAGAAAATGACGAGCTTATCATTCTCGATAAGACTCCTGCAAAATGAGTGAGATTTTGAAAAGTAGGCTGAGTAAGTGACGG
>CAZGGE010000239.1:0-2847 GCA_964524285.1 uncultured Pirellulales bacterium | reverse complement strand
CTGCCCGCTGCCGTATACAAGTATTGTGTATTCGGGTCGGTCGAGGAATTGTAGGCCAGGCTCGACCCCGGGTCGGTAATTCGATAACGCTTCGTAGCCCGGCCGAGACCGTAGTCATATATCTGTCCCGATGCCAGTATCGCCGTATCACTGTCGTTATAGGTAATACTCCTGGTAATATAGCCGAATTCGTCGTACTGACTCACAACGTACGTACCGTCCGGCCTGGTTTCTGTGACGCGCCTGCCTGCATCATCATAGGCATAAATAGTTGTCAAACCCAGGTTGCCTTGCCCGGGATCTACTGTCCTGGTCAACAGGTTCCCGCCGTCGTCATAAGACATGGCAACAGTAACACCGTCGGTCGTATCCGTAATATAAGTTATTTGTCTTCCTGCATTGTCGTATACGTAAACCTCCACCTTGTCCGTAGTGCTTCCGTCCGTACCTGCCAGCACGGTAGTTTTCTGGGTCATCCTGCCCAGCGCATCGTATGCCAATTCCACAACGGCATCGCTGTTACCCGTACTGTTCGTACCCGGATCAGCCAACTGCCGCTGCAGCGTCCGCCTGCCGGCCTCGTCGTATGCGTAATGAAGCTCGCTCAGCGTTACGGACCCGGCACTGTCGCATACGTATTCCCTGGTAACATTGCCTGCCTTGTCGTTCTCAAACACGGTATAATTCAAGGGCTCCGTTTCCCTTGTAAGCATGCCATACGCATCATATTCCCGGTTGCTCAGCACCACAACTTCATTGTCATCGTTGTCATTACCCCTCGTTTGCTTCGTCAACCGTCTTTCTCCATCATAACTGTAAGTCACGCGAGTAATAGTCTCGCTGTTAACGCTGTCGTATATTTGCACCTGCTCCAGATTGTCCCACACATCATAGCTGTAAAAGTACTCTTCACCGGTGGCCGCCTTCTTGTAGGTCATCTTGTTATTAAAGTTGTAGGCATATTCCACTGTCGCTCCGCCTGGCAGAGTCTCTTTGGTCAAGTTACCCCATACGTCGTATTCTGAATCTGTCGTGCGGGTAATCGAACCCCCGGAAGCATAAACCTGCTGGCGTGTTTGTTGTAAATTTTCGCTATAATAGATATCAATTACTTGGTTGCTCGGGTCAATCGTCCGCGTTACCTTTCCGGCGCTGCTGTAATATGTTTGCCATAGTTGTCCCCGCGGGTCCTGTCTCCGCGTAATTCGGCCCTGGCGGTCAGTCCAGAACGTAGTTTCAAGACTCAGTCCATTCGCACCTGCATCTACAGTCATCTTTGTCATAATTCCGTTAGGATCATAATCATACGCGGTAACTACTCCCTCTGGGTCAGTGTGTTTCGTCTTTTGCCCGCTACCGTTGTACTCCCAGTACTCTACAAGATTGCCGCCGCTCATCTCAACAGTCTTGGTCAATAGATAACCCGCATTACTGTAAACGTAGGTTTCAACATTCCCGTTCGCGTCTGTCTTCTTTGTAAGCCGGTTCATTGCGCCATATTCATAAGTGGTTTTAGTTATGCGGTTGTTTGGGTCCTTGGTGAGGATTCGGGCGGTAATGTGCCCCACATCGTTATATAGTGCATCTTCGATACGACCGCCTGGAAGGACCAGCCGTGTCATATTACCTTCATCGTCATAGTGTTGTTCTCTGACCAGATCAGTTCCACCGGCTACTCGTATAACCCTCTTCGTTGTGTTGTTGTTGCCATCGGTGTAAAAATCAACGGTTTTTCCCTCAGTAGTGGTAACAGTATATATACCGTCATTATACTGTGAATAGTCGTACTCATAGGCTTTCTCTGGTTCATCCTGATATATCTGCTTGGTGACTCTCTCACTGCCGTCATACAGCATTGTGAACAAAGTCTGTCCTTCTGCGTTTTTTACGCCCGTAACATTGTGATTACCATCGTACATGTATCCACTGGATAATCCCTCGGCACAACAACTCGAGCCGGTGATAACCCTGGTTAAATCATTCGTGTCGCTGTACTGATATTCCACGGTTGAGCCGTCAAGTGCATTGGTTATCTTGGTTATACACCCGGTGGCAGTAGTGTCGGACCAGTCAATATAAAGTACGTCGGTTGTTTCCTTGTACTGTATAGTCTGGACGTAGCCACTCGCGTCGTATATCCAGTTATAATAGGGTCCGTAACTGGAGACACGACTTACAATATTATCATTCGCATCGTAGTAATATTTGAAACCATTGGAATGCTCGAGTATAAATTGGTCATTATCCTTGGTTAATGTATACGCACTGGATGTTTGATACTCGTTGCCTTCTTTCTCTATTCTGACTGTTTCGCCCGCCATTACCATTTCTACGCTGCCGTCTTGTTCGTCTTCGTCAATATAGTCCAGAAGGTTGCATCCCCATTTATGCCCCACGCCCTCGTGGCCGCGATTTGACTTGTTGGAATAGCGACGCATGATTCCAAGTGAAAGGCCCCCGAGCTTTACCTTAGCGTCAAAGCCTTTCTCAACGAAAGAACCGTCCCCGAGCATAACCGGGTCTCCCACACATTCTCCTTCATCGTTATACGCGGTGCAATACGGAGGAGGATATTCCCATATGGGATCGCAATCCTGACAATCACACTCATCCACAGTCGGGCAATCACCGCCGGCAGGGTCAACGCATTCCCATCCACTTATATATGGCGGAGGATCAACCCAGCCTTGAACCGTGCCGCTTAACACAAGTAAGATCGCAGCAGAGCAAAGCAGTGCCTTCATCCGAAAATGATTGGCTATACAACTCTTTTTTCTATTAGCTTTCATCAGTTTCATCTTAATTCTCCTATTGTTTATTAAAGCGGAATTACCGCCCTCGTTTAAA
>CAZGGE010000238.1:0-2928 GCA_964524285.1 uncultured Pirellulales bacterium | reverse complement strand
GTTTTGAATATGCTTTGAGAATCGGGTTGGAGGGTTTATGATATTGTTCACAGGCAGGGGGGGATATGTATGTCGGAAGTTGTGTTTAACAGTGTGAATCAGGAATGGAGTGTTGAGCGATTATGACAATGACGATAACGGAGAAGATACTGGCGAAGGCGGCGGGGAAGGAGGAGGTTCGTGCTGGGGACGTTATTGAGGCGAACGTGGACGTGGTGATGTGTCATGAGGTAACAACGCCGGCTGCGATACGGATGCTGGAGGAGAGGGGGATGGATAAGGTATTCGATACGGAGCGGATTGTGGTAACGCCTGACCATTTTCAGCCTGCCAAGGATATCAAGAGTGCCGAGCTTCACAAGCGGCTTGACGAGTGGGCGAAGCGGCACCGTATAAAGCATTACTACCGGCTGGGTCGAGCGGGCGTTTGTCATGCGCTTTTGCCGGAGCAGGGTCACATTCGGCCGGGCGAGGTGATTGTGGGCGGTGATTCGCATACGTGCACATACGGGGCGTTCGGAGCGTTCAGTACGGGTATCGGCTCGACGGATTTGGCGGCGGTGATAGCGACGGGGCGTCTTTGGTTCAAGGTGCCGGCCTCTATGAAGATAGTGCTGAACGGTGAGCAGCCGGCGGGGGTTTACAGTAAGGACGTGATTATCGATGTGGTAAGCCGGACCGGTACGGACGGGGCGTTGTATAAGGCGATGGAGTTTGAGGGGTCTGCGCTGAAGGGGATGTCGATGGAGGCGCGGATGACGATGACGAATATGGTGATAGAGGCGGGGGCAAAGAACGGAATAATGGCGGTGGATGAGGTTACGCAGGAGTATCTAACTGAGCATTTGAAAGAGCAGGCGGATTATACGGTTTATGAATCGGACGAGGATGCGGAGTACGTAGAGGTGGAGGAGTTCGACTGTTTGCAGATGGAGCCTATGGTGGCGCTTCCGAGTTTGCCGAGCAACGGGGCGGGGATTAGTGAGTGTGCCGGCGAGGCGATGGACCAGGCATATATCGGCAGTTGTACAAACGGGCGGATTGAGGATTTGCGTATAGCGGCGGCGATAATGAAGGGGCGGCGGGCGGCGATACGTACGATTGTGGTGCCGGCTACGCCCGGGATATGGCGGCAGGCGAAGGATGAAGGGCTGTTCGATATATTCTATGACGCGGGATGTGTGATAGCGGCTCCGACGTGCGGGGCGTGCCTGGGCGGATTTATGGGTGTGCTGGCGGCGGGAGAGAAATGCGTCAGTACGACGAACCGCAACTTCGTGGGAAGAATGGGACATCCGCAGAGCAGAGTTTATCTTGCAAGTCCGGCGACGGCGGCGGCGAGCGCGATAACAGGGAAATTGACCGACTGCAGGGGATATCTCTGATGAATTGAAAACGCAAAACTAAAAATGCAAAACGACAAGACAAAATTCAAAATTGAACTGAGAAAGAAACTATATCGTTGGTCAACTTCACAAGACGCTCATTTAATCATAAAAGATTAATGAAACCGGGAACAAATAATCAAAGTAATCAGCATAATCTGTGATTAGAAAAGGATATATTATGGGAAAAGCTCACGTTTACAAGAGAGACCATATTAACACCGATGAGATAATACCGGCAAGGTATTTGAATACGGACGACGAGAGGGAGCTGGCGAAGCACTGTATGGAGGATTTGGACAAGGATTTTGTGAACAAGGTAAAGGCGGGCGACGTTATCGTGGCGGGTGAGGATTTCGGGTGCGGTTCGAGCAGGGAACATGCGATATGGGCGATACGCGGGGCGGGGGTGGAGACGGTTATTGCCGGGAGCTTTGCGCGGATTTTTTATCGCAACGGTATCAATAACGGTTTTTACCTGGTGGAGGCGGCGGACGGGCTGGATAAAATCAGTGACGGAGACGAGGTGGAAATTGATTACGAAAACGGCTTGATAAAAAACGTTTCGACCGGTAAGGTAATCGACTTTAAGCCGCTGCCTGATTTTGCGCAGGAGATAATCAAAGACGGCGGATTGCTCGAGCATATAAAAAATGGCTAGGGTTCGCAAGAGGGGCATTAAGGGGCGGGACGGAGCTATGGGCATTAAGAGTTATCGAAACCTGGAATTGCGGTAAATGGACATTGAACCCAGTAGTGATTTGCTATCAGGCAACTGAAAATTGACCCGACCAGCAAAGTTGAGTTACTACATAATCATATAATTTACAACGTATTTGATTGACATTTTATTACCGGAAGAGTAATGTAAATGATAGATAAGTGGATCAAGGCGAACGGACAATAATCAAAGGATCAGCCGCAATATTTTGCCTCTTGATAAATGATTCGCAGAATACAAATACAAGATATTAGCCGGGTAGGAGAAATTTGGTTAAATGTCTAAATTGATGCACACTCATTTATTGGTGAACGTATTGATATCGGTCCCCTTGAATTCTGGAGTCGCAAATTACCGGAAATGATACAAATGACAATCTGGGTAGATGGATATGTATACGAGGTTGACAGCCAGATTATGGGCTTTCTTACTATGTCTCCAAAGAATTCTTGCGGATATTACTTGTATGAGCTATTTGTTGACTTTCCGTTCCAGGGAAAAGGAATTGTAGGGCCAGCTCTTATCAACTTTGCTAAGGGCCTTGGTACATATATAAAGACGAGCGTTTATCAAAAGAATGAAAGAGCTGTAAGTTTTTATTTGAAACACGGCTTTTCTAAGTTATCTGAAGTACCATATTCTGAACCAGATACACAGCAAAAGAAATATAGGATGATATGGTGGAAAGCTGAGAAGTAAAACATATAGCTTGAGTAGATTGAGTGGAACGCATATTCTTTTCAGCAGAATAAATGATTAAGAAAAAAAGCCTCTTTAAAAGAATTTGTGGGTTACAACCGGTTCCGGGAGTGCTCCAAGATT
>CAZGGE010000237.1:757-2966 GCA_964524285.1 uncultured Pirellulales bacterium | reverse complement strand
AAAAAGAAATTTATTGATTATCCAGCCAGATTAGAAGAGCTGCTGTATCAATACCGACTAATATAGCTGAGGGATGCGGTAGGGGCACTGCTCAGGAACTTAAGCAATTTTTAAGGATTTCCATGGGCTCGGCCTCAGAAGTGGAATATCAGCTTTTGTTATCAAATCAATTGCGTTACATGAACACAAAGACATACGATGATTTGAATGCTGATATACAGGAAATTAAGAAAATGTTATCAGTTTATATAAGCAAGATTGGAAATTAGACGTCAGAAATCAGAAATCAGAAGTCAGAAATAAGAAATCAGATATCAGATATCAGAAGATAGAAATCAGAGATTAGAACTCAGAAAACTGAATTCTTAATTCTGAAACCTGATAACTAATATCTGAACTCTGAAATCTAATATCTGAAGTCTGAATTCTGAACTCTGATAACTATTTTTTTACTCTATTTTTTGAAAGGGATTTCTATGGCAGCATTTTCACGGAAGGACTCGGAATTGAAATTTATGACCGGAACATCTCATCGGGATACGGTTATTTACAAAAGGCCGTTGCAGGTAAGTGTGCGTGCGGCAGAGAAGGATTCAGCCCGCGGAGCGGAAGGTCCTCTCCACGGAGTGAATAATCCACTTCGCAGAGTGGAAGACTCGTTCCACGGAGCGGAACAATTACTCCGCGGAGTGGGTGGCTCGCTGGTTGGAGAGGACAAATCACTGACGGGAGTGAGTGACAGACTCCTCGCAGAGGTTCACTCACTCCCGGGTAAAATGCCCTTTTTAGCCTGAAAAACTGGATTCAGGTAGGAAACGTTGAGTAATGAAACTGTATTTGGACAACCATTTTTGAAAGGATTTGCTAATGTCTGATTATATCCCAGGAAGTGATACAGAGTTTCAGCAGTGGGTTTTCAACTTCGCTACTTATGCCGGCGAGCATCTGGAAGACCTGGGGATAGAGCAGGATGATATTACTCCGATATCAACTGCCGTTTCTGATTTTTCTAACAAAATGGTAGAAAACAATACTGCCCAGCAGGCTGCACAGTCAGCGCGGCAGGCAAAGGATGATTCACGCGACCAGCTTGAATCGCTGGTAAGACAGTTTGTCCGTCAACTGCAGGCCTCGCCCGATGTCGATGATACCGAGCGTCAGGGACTGGGAATAACCGTCCGTGACAGGGTGCGTACTACGGATACCGGTGAAATAGATACCCGTCCCATAGGTTCGGTGGATACCAGCCAGCGTTTGCGTCATGAGATTCGCTTTACCGATGAGTCAACACCGACAAGTCGTGCCAGGCCGGACGGCGTTATGGGCTGTGAGATTTGGGTGAAGGTATCACCTGCCGGTGAGCCTGCCCCGAGCAGCCCGGACGAGTTGAGTTTTATAACGCTGGATACGGCGACGCCGTATATCGCAGAATTCGACGGCGCTGACGGCGGCAAGACCGCCCATTACATGCTGCGGTGGGTCAAGACCAATGGCGAAAAAGGCCCGTGGTCGGAGACCGTAAGTGCAACAATAACCGCATAGCAATTTGAAACCGGCTATCGGCTCTCAACAATAGAGCCGATAGCCTTTATTTCTAATTTCTGAATCCTAATTTCTGACCGCTGAAATCTGATTTCTAACATCTGACTTCTGACATCTGATTTCTTACTTCTGTTATCTGACTTCTGATTTCTAACATCTGACTTCTAATATGACGTTCAGTTACAATCATAAATAAATGGCGAATTTAAAAGAAATAAAGCACTTATTTAACGGCCAGGACCTAAAAGCGAAATCAGCAAAAGGTGTTATGTCACTTGGTGTTGGCACTTTTGTTGGCAAAGGCCTTAGATTCCTCCGTACAATGATTCTCGCTCGCCTGCTGGTGCCAGAAAATTTTGGAATGATGGCTATCGTTATGACAGCACACTTTGCTTTTGAATCTTTTGGTGAAGTTGGCATAAAACAATCAATAATACAGCACAAAAATGGGGATAATTATGATTATCTGAATTTGGCGTGGTGGATGCAGGTTATAAGAGGTTTGGGTCTCTATGGATTTGCAGCATTAGTCGCACCGTTTGTAGCGCGTTTTTACGAACAACCTGAATTAACGACTATATTAAGAATTTCTTTTATCGCCCTTGTTTTCAGGGCTATGGTTAGTCCCCGTGCTCATGTGCTTGAAAAACATTATAGATTTGGCTGG
>CAZGGE010000237.1:0-747 GCA_964524285.1 uncultured Pirellulales bacterium | reverse complement strand
CAGTTCGACACTGGCTGTTATCCTCACAGTAATTATTGCCTTGGTATATAGAAATGTATGGGCACTGGTTATTGGTTTTGTTGCGGAAGCGGCCTTTATTTGTGTCATCTCACATGTCATTGTTCCATTCCGGCCTCGATGGAAAATGCACACCGAATACTTCTATCAATTACTGGGATTTGCCAGGGGTATAATGGGGCTGTCTTTATTAAATATGATGGCCTCTCAAATGGATATCCTGGTTCTTGGGAAAGTTGTATCAATTGATGAGGTCGGCATATATCAACTAACCAGACATCTTGCATTTTTGCCTATTATCTTTTTCTCGCAGGTAATAACACCTGTTTTACTGCCTGGCTTTTCACAAAAACAGGAAGATAAAAAAGCCCTCACGAGGATAGTTTTACAAACTACTAAGCTTTGTGCTATTTGTGTTTTGCCTTTAATTGCGCTTTTGATTACTTGCTCGCCTTTAATATTGTCATTTGCTTATGGACAGCGGTATGCTGTAGCCTCTGTCGCATTCGCCATACTAACGGTACTGATATTCGTGCGTGCTTCGGATGTAATACTTGCCAGTGTATACCTGGCTCTTGGAAAGCCTGATATCAGACGGCGTTTTGCTCTTATTAGAACAATAACCATTGTGATTTGTATGATTCCTGCTGCTCAGTATTTTGGTCTTTCTGGTGCGGCTTCAGTTATAATAATCGGCAACTTCTTAAGCCTTATAGGTCAGGTATGGAA
>CAZGGE010000236.1:0-2995 GCA_964524285.1 uncultured Pirellulales bacterium | reverse complement strand
AAAAGGGCTCACAAAAGGAGAAGTTGAAAGACTCTTGCAGCTATACCAACACGAACCTGAGCCCCCAATTAATAAACCGCGGGGTAAGGGGGGCGATACCAAATCAAAACGTCCTGTTGAACGAGGGCACGGAAAACCTCAAAAAGGCGATGATGGAAGAAAAGCGGGGGCAGAAGATCAAGGTGAGAAGCGATCGAATTCTTCCAAAAGACAAAAAGGCGACGAAAAAAACCTCTTGATCTTAAGGATGTGACGAAGTATCCCATTGAGTTTGCTAAACGTGAACATGAGTCTACTGGTTCCAGATCGTCTGGAGAAGGTACAGGACGTCACAGAGAGACAACTTTATCCCAAGAAGATAAAGATAAAATCGAAGACAGCGGGCGAGAAGCAACAGCTCGAAAATTAAGAGAGATGGGTTTTGAGGTTGAAATAATGCCAAGGGAAAACCCGGGCTTTGATATAAAGGCAATCAAAGACGGGCACGAATTACATGTTGAAGTCAAAGCACACCGGAAAAAGGCTTCTTTGGTTGATGTAACTGTAAGGGAATACGATGATTGGCGTGATAGCTTAAGCAATTCTTCTCTGTCATGGGAATTGTGGAATGTAGAAAACCTTTCAGAAAACCCAGAAAACAGCGATGAGCCAGTCAAAATCACAAGATTTTCAGAAATACCGGAACAATCGTTGAGAACAAGGTAATGGGTAGTAGATTTGCGTTACTGTACACAAACCACATCCAATTATTCAGATTAAGAATCCGCCAAAATTTCATCTTCAAGTTGTCCTGCTAGCGGTTACGACGAACCCTCAAAGGATATTGCCGAGTTCCTTCGGCAGGTTCAGGGCAGGGGGTTAATGTGATTATATTTTTTGGGTGGGTTTGCAAGGGTGGTTATAGAGGTTATAATGGGGGGTTGGGATGTGAAGTTTTGGTTTTCGTTGAAAGGATGCGCGGATTATGGGCGAGCAAAGGTATGCGATTGCGGTGTTTATTGCGGGTTTGCTGCTGTTGGGCGGTCGTGCGGGTCTGTGCGATACGTGGCAGCTTACAAGTGAAAAAGGGTTAAAAGAGGTAGAGGCGGAAGGCGAAGGGGGGTACGTTCGGGCGGTCAGTGAGATTAAGGGGCTGATAGCTGACGGGCAGACGAAGGCGGCGAAGAAAGCGATAAAGGAGTTTCGTGAGGCGTATCCGGAGGCTGCTGGGGAGGATTTTGACGCATTCGTGAAGGGAGAGCTATATTTCAGCAGGGGTAAATTTATTAGGTCGATTCGGGCTTACGATGAGTTTTTGGACGAATATCCGGGGAGTATGCTCTACGATGCGGCGCTGGAGAGGGAGTATTCGATAGGTCTGGCGTATCTTGGCGGTCAGAAGAAGCGTGTGCTTGGGGTGTTTGCGATAAAGGGGTACGCGGAGGGCGAGAAGATAATGGAGCGAATAGTTGACCGGGCGGGCGATGGGCCGACAGGTATCAAGGCGTCGTTAGCGGTAGCGGACAGTCTGGAGGAGCGGGGCAAGTTTGGTGAGGCGTATTTCAAGTGGTCGGAGATATCGACGCGCTGGCCTACTGGTGAGATGGGCGAGGGTGCGCTTTTGGGGATGGGGCGATGCAAACATGCGGCGTACCAGGGGCCGAGTTATGACGTGTCGAGTTTGAAGAGTGCGAGGAGTTATTACGAGGAATACATGAGGCGGTATCCGGAGAAGGCGGAGGAGTATGAGATTGACAAGAAGCTGGAGCAGATAACCGAGCAGCTTGCTTACAAGGAATATCGTATCGGGTTGTATTACGATAAGAAGGGGGACATGCAGCCGGCGAATCTGTATTACCAGATGGTAGTGGATAACTGGCCTGGCAGCAAGGCGGCGACGATGTCGAGGCGGCGGATGGGCAAGGATAAAAATGAGAAGGAAGAGCAGAAATGAACAGGCGGGATAATAAAGGCTTTTTGGCAGCGTTAACGGCAGTTTTTGCAGGGTGTTTGCTTTGTACGGGATGCCTGGAGCATTTCGGTTATTCGAACAAGTCTCTTTATCCGGAGGAGTTGGGTAGTGTTTACGTAAAGATGTTCGATAACCGTAGCTTTCGGCGAGGGGTGGAATATGAGCTGAGTGATGCGCTTGCCAAGCGAATAGAGGCGCATACGCCTTATAAGGTGGTATCGAGTGAGGAGCGTGCGGACAGTGTGATAAGCGGTCAGGTAAATGCGGTTGGTATTCGTGTATTGAGTGCGGAGCATAAGACGGGGCGGGCACTTGAGCGTGAGGTGTGGCTGGAGGCGACGGTTAAATGGAAGGATTTGAAGACTGGACAGATGCTTGTTGACAGCGAGAAGGTGATAAGTTCTGCGAGTTATTCCAAGTGGCAGAATCAGGGTTTCGAATATGCGTCGAGTCTGGCGGCAAACAATCTGGCGAAGGAAATCGTACAAGCAATGGAGTCCGGCTGGTAAGGTGGAATTCAGGCCGGTAATTTGTTACAGGTAATTTTATTATGTGCGGGGTATTTTTTTTAGCCCGTTCGAAGTGAATCGGAGTTTTATGGCTACAGCAGACAACAATAAACAACCGGGTGGTGGAGGAGGTCCTAAGCGGGGTCCGATTAAGCCTGGCGGCGTGGGTGGCAAGCGTCCGCCTCAGAAGCCGAGCTATAAACAGGGTCCTTTTACGTGGCTGATATTGATGGCGGTGGTTCTTTTCGTGATGGCGTTGTGGGGAAGTTTTTCTGCAGAGAGGGTTGACTGGGATGATTTTGTAAAATATCTACATTCGGGCAAGATAGAGAGCGTGAAGGTTGGTGATGCGGAGATAGAGGTGAAATTAAAGGCCGGCGTTGCGGAGATAGCGGAGGTAGGAGCCCAGGATTTTGTGGTGGATTACAAGCAGGGAGTGGTTGGTGAGCGTCTTGGAGAGATGCTTGACGAGGCTGGGGTTGACAGGAAGTTCAAGCAGACGCGTACATGGCTTGTGAATCTTGTGAGTATGCTG
>CAZGGE010000235.1:0-3053 GCA_964524285.1 uncultured Pirellulales bacterium | reverse complement strand
TGTCCCGGCGTATCAAGCAATGAAAATTTTTGTCCGGGAGCCGAATCAAGGCTCAAACTGACCTTCCATTTGGTAATTTCATCGGCTTTTATAGCGGGTGCTACCCACCATAACTGCCGATTGCCGTCTCTGTCCTCAATTATCTGGCCCGGCACGCTTTCGTCGCTTCCAGTACGTTTGACTTCAGCACAAATTTCTTCTGTGTCCACGGAGGCAAACTTTCCCCCCAGCGTCACATCGGCACACACTGGCACATCCGCCAGGTCTGCCTGGCCGCCTGTAACTTTGACCTGAAATTCTGCGCCCACGCCGCCGACACTAAATAAGCCCTGCTGTTCCTGGCAACCTGCTATCCACAACAAGCCAAACGCTATAATTGAAATAGCCTTTATTCTATCCATTTTTCCAATCCGTTTTTAATGAAATTGAATTATGATTTGTACAGTTGATCAAAATGCTTCTGGGCGGCAACCATTGCAGCTCTCATCACATCTTCAGCCTTAGCTACCTCACGATTTTTCAGATGTCCCATCAACTCTTTTGAATCCATTTCATCTGCGGCCTTCGCGCACGCCTCCCAGCTCAGCACGCTTCTTACAACCCGGTCGATGGCCTGCTGTCTGTTATCGTAAGGCCTTGCCTGCATGTCATGGCCCTTCCATCGTGCATAGCCCGCCTGCCGAATCAGCCCTGCTATTGCCACATTCATGCCGTTTACCCGTGTGCCGTGGTCGATATCAAACTTGCCGGGGCCACCGAGGATAATTCCGTCATTATATCCCTGGCTGTTGAGGTGCATGTGAACCACCGCGTTATTATCCAGTTCTTCGACGGTGTCATATACGTGGTCCAGGCCTATCATCTCCGAATGGCCGAACTCTTTATTCACACCTTTCTTCTCACGAGAAATCCCGAATTCTTCTTCCAGCTTGAACCAGAAAACCAGGGCGCTTGCCACCGTGGGAATCAGCATTGCCGGATGACCTTCGTTCGGCTTAGGCTCGAAAGCAATATACAAACCTCCGCCCTTGTCCTGCTCGTACTTACAAAGTCCCACTACACTTTCCTTAAGGTTCTGGTACATTTGCCTGATACCGATACTTGCCAAATCATATCCGAAAGAACCGTTCCAGAGGACCATGGAGGGAGCCTTGTTCGGTTCCGGATGCCATGCCTTTTTCAGCGGCCCGTACGCAACTTCGACCGTCCCCGTTCCCAATTCCTCGGCGGCTTTTCTCTCGTTCGCATCCAGCGAGGCAATTCCGCCGTACGCAAAATGACTGTGCGCACCCGGTGTTATCATCGCGAGATAAAGACCGCTGTCTGTAATGGCATCGGCAATTTCAGGTGCGTTCTTATCGTCGACCTCCATGTCATAATGAAGCTCTATTCCGAGGTCCACATTATCCGGCATCCTCGGTGCGATTTCTTTTTTTACGAGTCTGACCATGTCCGCGCTGCTGAAAGAATCCTCCGCCCATTCCGGCCTGATATCGCCGGGGACAAAACCGCCTTTGCCGGGATTGAAAGTCCACCTGCATATACTGTGTAACGACTTTTCCGCCATTTTATCTGCTCCCTTCTAATTCATGCTTCAAAACTTCTTTCCATCTTTCATAGGCCTGTTTATAAGCCGGCCTTAATTTTTCGTTCGGCTCAATTCTTTTCACTGGTTTGAGGCCGGCAAATGCTTCTTCGCTGCTTTTATAAATACCCGCACCAATTCCGGCTCCGCGAGCTGCTCCCTGAGAACCGTCTGTATTGTAAAGCTCCACCGCCGCTCCTGTTACCGTTGCAAAGGCCTCGGAAAATATTGGGCTTAAGAACATATTTGCATTTCCGGCCTTAAAAATCTTAAGCTCTATACCCATATCCCGCATGATTTCGAGGCCATAATTGAGTGCAAATACTATTCCTTCCTGTGCAGCCCGCAGGAAGTGGTTTCGCTTGTGGACGTTGAAATTCCACCCTTGCACAGAGGCCCCGAGGTTTCGATTCTCGAGCGTTCTCTCCGCCCCGTTGCCGTAAGGCAGTATCACCAGGCCGTCACATCCGACCGGCACCTCCGCCGCCATTGAATCCATAGCATCATAACTCATAGTACTTTTTTCATCGCCCACAAAGTTATGCTTAAGCCAGCTATTCAAAATTCCCGTTCCGTTCACGCACAGCAGAACGACGTACCTCGGTTTTTGTTTGTCGTGGTTCACGTGCACAAATGTATTTACCCGAGACATCTTATCGTAATTTTTCTTGTCCGTTATCCCACAAACTACACCGGAGGTTCCCGCGGTTACCGCAAGCTGTCCGGGATGCAGCACGTTCAGCGAAAGGCAATTATTAGGCTGGTCGCCGCCGCGATACGTTACCGGCGTTCCTTCAGCCAGGTCCAATTCATCGGCGGCATGGCGAGTCAACTTTCCCTGAACTGAAAAGTTTGGCACGAGTTTCGCCAGCATACTGTTGTCAACGCCGTAATGCTCCAGCAGAAATTCTGCCGGCCCCTGTTGTTCGAAATCCCACATCATCCCTTCCGACAAACCCGACGGGGTGGTTGTTATTTCGCCGGTCATTTTCATGGCGACCCAGTCGCCCGGCAGCATCATCTTGTGGACCTGTGAATATATGTCCGGCTCATTTTCCATTACCCATTTCATCTTTGAGGCCGTGAAGTTACCCGGCAGGTTAAGCAGTTTTTCAAGACATTTATTCGCTCCGATTTCTTCCGCCGCCTTTTGTCCGGTCTGCACGGCCCTGCTGTCGCACCAGATTATTGCGGGCCTTAATACCTGCTTTTTACTGTCCACTACTACCAGCCCGTGCATCTGGTACGAAATGCCGACGGCCTTGATTTCGCCGGCATCGATTTCGCCTTGTGATTTAACCTTTGCCGTCGCACGCCTGATATTTTCCCACCAAACCCGGGGCTGCTGCTCAGCCCAGTCGGCCTGCCTGGCGATAATATCCAGCTCTTTATCAGGCGAAGCGGCAGCCGCTTTGACCCGGCCGGTCTGTGCGTCCATAACCGTTGCCTTTATCGAAGAACTGCCGAC
>CAZGGE010000234.1:0-3067 GCA_964524285.1 uncultured Pirellulales bacterium | reverse complement strand
ACCAGCAGAGTGTAACCGCTTGGAATAGTAACCTGCGAATGAACAGAGTCGGTGGCGCGGGGCGGCGGGACATCGGAACCTGTCGCCCCGGCCGTAAAAGAGCTTGATGTTATCTCATATTCAAGGTGTACTACATCTCCTTCACTTATGTGAGGTGTGAGAGTTAATTGTGTTCCTGCTTCGGCATAGCCGGCAAATGTCTCTGTTGCAGCAATTTCACCGCTGCTAAAAGAGGTATATGGATGTTCATTTATACTGTTCAGGTAACCAGCGGTGTTATCATCGATTAGAAGCTGAGGTCTTGCAACGATTTTGCCTTTCAGTCTTGTCCGCACCAATCTAAGAATCGCCGACACTTCTTCGGGACGGAGCAATATTGCATTCAAGCCGCTGCCCAATGTGGCGGTAGTATATCCTGTTTCGGAATCCATCTTGAACATTCCGAAAACGGAGGCCAGTCCACGTTCTATACCCGCAGTTCCTGTTTTCAAATACAGCAGGTCAACGCCTTTGTCCAGAGTTTCTGATTTATTTACACTAACAATTGTGATGTCGACCATCACCTGCGGCCTATGCCGGTCGAGCTTTTGTATCAGGTCCTTGATACACATTAGTATCTGCTGGTTTGCAGTTACGATAATAGTGTTAGTAGGTTCGTCCACGGTGATATTCATTTGCGTCTGTTCTTCGTCATTATGGCCGCCCGTATTTACATTATCCGTTGGCGAAACCGTTAATATATCGTGGTTCGGCGGCGGTTTGCTTTCATGTTCGGAATATTGCCTTTCTTCAGTCTTCTTTAACCCTTTATTCGTGATATTGATGTCGCTTCGAGGTATTGTGAATACTGCTTTGATAGTTTGAGCAAGCTCCGGGGCAAGTGCATATTGAATTTGAAATACTTTGGTCTGAAGTCCTGTTACCGTAGCATCCGAAGGCAGGTCGATTTGCTCTTTTATTAACTTAATCAGTTTTTCAATTTCCTTTTTTGGACACGTAATTATAAGATTATTACCTTCGATGTCCGGAGTGATTAGCCACTTTACATTATCGTCGTTATTTTTCCGCAAAGGCATTATGAGCTGCTCGAGTATTGCAGCGGCACGCTCAGGTCTTGTGTAGTTCAGCCGACAGATTCGCGTTTTTAGAGGCTCATCCACGTCAAGAATCCCTATTATCGACCAGACATGTTCGATATGTTCGGCTGTACCGATTAATAAAAGTGAATTGATATGCAAAACCGGAATTATTGCCGGAAGGCTGTGGGAATTTTTATCTGATTCTTTTGGCTGCGGCGTGTGTGCCGTTTTGGCCACAATGGTGTTCACATAGTCGATGATTTGGTTAACTGTAGTTGTTTTCAGCGGATATAATTTTATCTGAAGCTGTTTGGAAGTATCCATAATCCGTATCATTGATTTAACATGGGTTATCTGTTCATTCGTACCCGCCAGCAGGAATGAATTAATATGATTTACAGGTATTGCCGCCGGCTTTTGACGCGGAACTTCAGATTTCCCGATACGTGCAGAGAGTGTTTGTGCAATAATCTTCGCCAGGTCATCAGCGATATTGTCTACTGTTGTGTGCTCGAGATGGTATACCTCAATCTCCTGCTTCGTTGGCATATCGAGAATTTGCACCATTGATTTCATGTGTTTGATTTGCTCCTCGGTGCCGTTTAGTAAAAACGCATTCAGCCTTTTGATTGCTGTGGCCCGCTGAACCTTCTCGGGAGATTCCGACGGCGGCGTCGAGGACAGTTCGCCGAGAGTTTTATCTATCAGATTCATAAGGTCCTCATCGATACGGTCGACCGTGGTGTTTTTAAGCCTGCATATGCACCAGCGGCTCTTAAGCTGTGGTACATCAACCAGCTTTTGAAGATGAATAACGGCATCAATTGTCGATTTATAATCGGTAACCACCAGCATATTGCGTCCCGGCAGCTTTAAGATATTTCCCCCCGGCTCGGTAAGCAAATTTTCGACGAGTGAAATGAAATTATCGCTCGGGACATATTCGAGGCTTATTACACGGGTAACCACCATATCAACATCAGGAGAAATCACAGGTCTCAGAAGTTCTTCAGGTGCAGCTACCTTCATCTTCTCGCTGCTTATAATTCTGAACCAGCCCGGCTGTCGGTATTCGACAAGCGCGAGACCACGGAAACGCAGCGCACTTTTCAAAAGATCCAGCAACTGGGACTTCTTAACCGGTGCAGGTGAACGGATTGTCAGCGTCCGGTTTGCAAGCGATTCCTCGTAAAGTATATTTAATCCAAGACGAACCGCCACGTAATCAACTACGGTTTTAAGCTTTACATTATCGGGAAAAGTCAACTGAATAATATCATTCTCCAAAGTGGTTTGTACTTTTTCTTCCCCGACGCCAAAGGCTGTAAAGCCAGTCGCGAAAAGCAGCGTCAAAGTAAAGGTCGGCCACGATGAAGCGTTTGTGTGTCGCCGCTTGTGAACCGCGTTTTTAATGATAGTAAACATGATTTCGTTAATACTCCATTTTTATGAGATTAAGGCATTTTCGTTCTCAATGGCTTTCACTTTTTCGTATTAAGTTCAACCGGGTCGAAAACCAGCAATTTTGCCTGTCTGCCGTTCTCGGCCAGCAAAACCCGACCATCCTTCAGCGCGAGCATGTCGGCTATGTCAAACGCCCTCCAGGTCCATGTTCTGCCGTCTTTTTCGAGCATACCGGCCGGTATTCCAAGGTCTTCAAGAATCCATCGTCGAGGATTAAAATAAAACAACCTGCATGATTCCGCAGGACTTGCAGAAATTCCCCAGAAGCCACTGTTGTTAACATAGACGAGCTTGCGGATTGCTATACCACCGGTGGGTCTTCCCCATGGAGATAGCCGCTTTGTCTCCGTATTGATGGTAAACAGGTACGCGTCCGGTAGCGTTCCGCCAATGAGCAGGCCTTGCCCGTCCCCCGTCATAGCGCTAAGGGCTGTCTGCGATAAATGTCCGTACTCACAAGGAATCATGCCAAGATACTCAAAAAAATCGTCTGCCCAGTGATAGCAAAAAATGCGTCCCTTATA
>CAZGGE010000233.1:0-3124 GCA_964524285.1 uncultured Pirellulales bacterium | reverse complement strand
CATTATTCTGCTATATGGTATAATTGCATTATCTTGCTATATGCGGATTTAAGCTGGTTTTAGAGTGATTCGGCGAGCTTGAGGAACAGAAAATGCGCAAAACCTGGGAATTTACCAAAAGCTTTCCTCCCGCTAATTTTGCAAAAATTGAACAGGTCTTTCACAAGCATTATCGATTACCTCTGGAGACAACCAATATCAGGGGCAGACAACTGAGCAGCATGTGCAGCCCGGATTGTCATCCACAGTTTTGCCGAATTGTACGTGCCGGAACCAATGGATTGAAACGCTGCACACGCGAAAGAAGGCGAAGTCTTGAAGTCGCAATAGAAACCGGACAGAGCTACATATCTCTGTGCCACGCCGGTATCGTCCTCGTTTGTGTACCCGTTATGGATAAAGACAAGAAGTTGGGAGGTATTTTTTTCGGCAAATGCCTGTGGGCACCCGTCGACGAAGTCCTTATTGAAGACATACGAAAACGACTGGCTGGTCTGAAAATTAACAAACAAAAACTGGTCGCCGCCGTGAAAAAACTGCCCGTTATTCACGGACGAACCATTAACCAGGCTGCCAAATTCCTGTTCGATTTACTTTATGAACTTGGAGGCCTCGACCCCAGAGTCGTACGCTGGCGACAGCAGAGAGCACAGCAACAATCCGAAATCGGAGAATTTATTCAAAGGCAGAAAAGACTCGGAGCTGAATGGGAGTATCCACTTAAAAGCGAACGGGAATTGATGGGGAAAGTCAAAATCGGCGACCAGACCGGTGCGAAGGCGATTCTGAACCGAATTCTCGGCACCCTCCTTTTTCATAATCCGGGAGACCTGGGCGTTTTGAAGGCACGAATGCTTGAACTGTTGAGCATACTAAGCCGCTCGGCCGTGGAAGGAGGCGTCGACGTCAATATAATGCTCGAAAAAAACCTCGGATACGTTAACAAGGTCATGCAGCTTGAAAATCAGGAAGATTTGTGTGCATGGATTAGCGCCGCACTGAACGAATTTATCGACCTCGTTTATTCCTCGCAGGACGCAAAAAAAATGACACAAATACGCCCCGCAATAAACTATATCGATGCAAATTATGACAAGCCGGTCACTCTGTCTGAAATTGCCAAAGCTTCATACCTGAGTGTTTCCCGGCTTGCACACGTCTTCAAGGAGCAGATGGGTATAACTATTGTTGATTATTTGACCAGCGTCAGAATAGAACGGGCAAAGCAGTTGTTGCTGGCCACCGACCAGAATTGTACCGAAATATGCTTTCAGGTAGGATATAATAATCAAAGCTATTTCACCCGAACCTTCAAAGAACTCGTAGGAATGACGCCGAGAAGATTCAGAGCAAAAAACAAAAGACTCGAGAAAATATCCACCCGGGTTTGACAAAGATGATTCGGGCTTATGTTTGGTCGTCTTTGCAGATGCGAATGACCTCTCTATTGTGACTTTCGATTTATAAGAACGTTTACACCTCAGTTAACCTGCGGTGCTTTGTTGGAGAAAAGACATGGCCGATAGATTTTCTGTCGATGAAAAAGTATACGCTACCGAGAACATGGGTATGTTCAGCATAAAAGATATACTCGCGTATTTCGAGCAGCACGGCGCTATGAGGGTTTCGGATTTGCACATAAAAGTTGGCGCGCCGCCCACCTATAGAATCGACGGAAACCTCGTCAGGCTAAAGGGACAGACGGTAACAACGGAAGTGGCCGAAAAACTGATTTATCCATTATTAACTGATCAGAACGTCGATAAATTCAAGGAATATTACACCGTCGACAGCTCATATCGCGTAGGCTCGCTTCAATTCAGAATAAACGTATTTAAGGATAACGACGGAATAAGTGCTGCCGTTAGGGCCCTTTCCCTGAAAATCCCACCGGTCGAAAGTATCGGTTTCCCCAATAACGTCTGGGAGGATATTGTAAACCGAAAACACGGCCTGGTTCTCGTTACCGGGATTACCGGGGCGGGCAAATCAACCACTATTTCATCTTTACTCGACCGGATAAGCGATACGAGGGCATGCCGGATTATTACTATTGAAGACCCTATTGAATATATATTCGGGCAGAAATATTCTATTATTTCACAAAGAGAAATCGGCAAAGACGTAAGCTCGTTCATTGACGGGCTCCGGTCCATGATGCGAGAAGACCCCGATGTTATCTTCGTCGGTGAAATGAGAGACCCCGAAACTATAGCAATGACCCTGATGGCTGCGGAAACCGGACATCTGGTCTTCTCTACGCTGCATACCAGGGATGCTACCGGTACAATCACACGGATTCTGGATTATTTCCCGGAGGGACGACAGCAGGAAGTTCGAAATCAGCTCTCCCTCAGCCTGAAATACATCATAAGCCAGAAACTCGTTCCTAAAAAAGACGGCAACGGAAGAATCGTCGCTATGGAAATACTGAATAATAATTATGCTTGTGCAAACCAGATAAGAACTGGAAAAATCGAGCAGATTTATTCGCAGCTTCAGACGAAAACAAGAGACAAGCCCGACGAAAAAATGATTACCATGGAAAATCACCTCGCCAGACTCGTAAAAATGGAAAAAGTTGATTTGCTCGAAGCACAAAAGTGGACGAATTACCTCGGTTGCTTTGTGGATGCAATGAAAAGGGTCGGTTTATAATCAACTCCAAAGCGGGCAGGCAAATAAGGCATGACAATACAGTTTTACTGTCCTCGTTGTAAGTCAATAATTGCCTTTGAAAGCAAGCATAGCGGCAAAAAAGCGCATTGCACCAGTTGTGGACAAAAATTTATTATCCCGTTAAAAGACTTCGATATACCGGAAAAGATTGAGGATGAACCTCAACCCCAACAGCCGCTGCCGGGTTTTTATCGTGCAGTATTCATCGATAGCTGGAAACTGTTTTTTGGCTCAGACAACGTAACGCCTCTTGTGTTTGTTGTCGCTGCTGTATGTTTTAAATTCTTTTTGGCATACGAACTTTGCTGTGGTGTCATAGCCTTTATTGTTGTCTGGGGATGGCTCCTGGGCTTTTATTTGAACGTTATTCACGACACGTCGTTTGGAGAACAGAAGCTTCCGGAAATTTTTCTCGGTACCGGCGTCGAGTTTGTATGGAACATCA
>CAZGGE010000232.1:0-3136 GCA_964524285.1 uncultured Pirellulales bacterium | reverse complement strand
CAATGAGTGTAAATCATTGTTTAACATAGATTTATGTGTTTTACAGAAGGCTTTAGTGTGTTTGTAAAGGAGAATACTTATGGCGATTAATGTAGCGGAAATACTTGGCGATGAGAGTAAGTGGCTTCTGGAGCATAAATGTGAGACGGTTGGTGCTGATATGCTTCATTTGCCCGGTCCTGACTTTGTGGACAGAGTTCTGGCGGGCACGGACAGGCCTAATGCGGTTCTGAGGAATTTTCAGACGGTTTTTGACCACGGCAGGTTAGGTGGGACGGGTTATCTTTCGATACTGCCGGTGGACCAGGGGCTGGAGCATTCTGCGGGGGCGTCTTTTGCGCCGAATCCGATTTATTTTGACCCGGAGAATATAGTGAAGCTTGCGATAGAGGGAGGGTGTAATGCGGTTACGTCATCTGTAGGAGTGCTGGGTGCGGTATCTCGGAAGTACGCGCACCGGATACCGTTTTTTGTAAAGCTGAATCATAACGAGCTTTTGACTTATCCGAATTCATACGATCAGCGATTGTTTGCGTCGGTGGAGCAGGCGTTTGATATGGGAGCGGTTGGAGTTGGTGCGACGGTGTACTTTGGTTCGGAGCATTCTCGTCGTCAGATAGAGGAGATTTCGGAGGCGTTTGAGCGTGGACATGAGCTTGGGATGTTTACGGTGATGTGGTGTTACCTTCGTAACAATGCGTTCAAGAAGGGCGGTGTTGATTATCATACTTCGGCGGATTTGAGTGGTCAGGCGAATCACGTCGGTGTTACGATGCAGGCGGACCTTATCAAGCAGAAGCAGCCCACGTGTAACGAGGGTTACAGGGCGCTGGAATTCGGTCGGACGCATCGGCTGGTTTACGACAAGTTGACTACGGAACATCCGATAGATTTGACACGTTATCAACTGGTGAACTGTTATATGGGCCGGTCTCCTTTGATTAATTCGGGCGGGCCTTCCGGTGAGAATGATTTGCAGCAGGTTGTGAAGACGGGGGTTATAAACAAGCGTGCGGGTGGTACGGGTCTGATTACGGGGCGAAAGGCGTTTCAGAAGCCGATGGAGGAAGGGATAAAGCTTTTGAATGCGGTGCAGGACGTGTATCTGAATAAGGAGATTAAGGTAGCATAATTGAGGTATTATATTTAAGTTTTTGCCAGGGTTTTTGAGCTAATTTCCGCCTTTTTTGGTGTACAGAGGTGGTGTTTTTATTTCGGAAGTTGGGGAGGTTATGCGAAGGCAAATAGGCACAATTGTATTTAAGATTTTGAAGTTAGTTCGGCTTTCTCCGCTGTCGCTGGCGGAGAAGTGCCGTCTGATGTTCGGTGCGGCGGTGGTTCTTGTGCTTGCGTTGGCGTTGTCGATACCTTATGTATGGATGGGTCAGCTTACGAAGAAGGTTTCTCTGGATGCCAATCGTGCGCGTTCAGAGACGCTGGTGCAGAGGCATTTTCAGGCATTTGGCGGGGGTGAGGGAGGTCTTCCGCTGCTTGACAGCAGCGGTCAGGTGGTGGAGCCGAACGAGCGGGAGATGCGCTGGATACGTTTTGGCGAGGGTAAGGCGGATGAGATAGAGGTTGGTGAAGCGGAGCATAAGCGGTTAATTGAGAGCCTTAAAGAAGATGAAAGCAGGGATGACCGGATTGTTCTTGAAGAAAGTGAAGAAGGAGTTGGTAGCACTTACGTTCGTGTTTTTCGTGCGACTGACAAGTGTATCCATTGTCATAATCCCCAGGGACCGGCGGAACCTTTTGCTTTTGGTGAGCCGATCGGTGCGGTGGTGATAGAATCAAAGCAGGCGGCGGGTGAGACGGCCAAGATCGTGTTGATGAACCAGGTGTGGATAATTGTGGCGGGTTTGATAGGAGGTGCGGGAGCGATTGTGGCGTTTTACTGGATAACGCAGCGAGTGATTCTTCGTCCTATACGCCAGCTTCGGGGACTGGCGAACAACGTGGCGGAAGGTAATCTGAAAAACAGGAGTTCGATAAAGACCGGTGACGAGTATGAGAAGCTTGCGAGGGCGTTTAATCACATGCTTGACGTTCAGGAGTCGACACAGGAGAAGCTGCGTCAGGCGAACAAGCAGCTTGACGACAAGATTATAGAGTTGTCGGAGCGGAATATAGAGCTTTTCAAGGCCAACAAGATAAAGGGTGAATTTCTGGCGAATGTAAGTCATGAGTTCAGGACGCCTTTGAATGCGATACTTGGTTTTGCGGAGATTATGCGTGACAAGCCGGGGGTATTAAAGACGGAAAAGGGTCGGAAATATGCGGAGAATATCATTGTCAGCGGCAAGAGTCTGTTGAATATGATTAACGACCTTCTTGACCTGGCGAAGATTGAGGCGGGCAAGGTGGAGCTTCGAGTTGAGCAGACGGACGTGAGGGAGTTGTGCAGGTCGGTGGTGGCGTCATTTTCGGAGATTACTCGGAAGGGTAAGATTAAGGTACGGCTTACCGTTGATGAGGGGGTGCCTGTTCTTATGACGGACGGGGGGAAGGTTCGGCAGATACTTTTTAACTTTGTAAGTAATTCGGTAAAGTTTACACCGGAACGCGGGAAGATAGAAATCAGTGCGAGCATGACGGACGAGAAGCACGTGCGTCTGGCGGTTTCGGATACGGGTTGCGGGATAGCGGAATCGGAGAAGGCGAAGATATTCGAGAAGTTTCGACAGGCGGACGGTTCGTTTACGCGGCGGTCGACGGGCAGCGGTTTGGGACTTGCGATAAGTAAAGAGCTTGCGTCGATGCTTGTGGGCAGTATCGGTATGGACAGCAAGGAAGGAGAGGGTGCAATTTTCTGGCTTAATATACCTGTAGCGCTTACCCGGGAGGAGCAGCAGAAAGCATAGATTTGATTTACGAGTGGCTTTTAACGAGGTAGTGCGGAGCGGTAGCCGGCGTGTATCATTTTGCGAAGTTTTTGGATAATGTTTTTGTTTTCGGTCAATGGAGCGATGTTTGTATTTTCGTTTGGGTCTGTTTTGTGGTCGTAGAGCATTTCGGCATAAATGGTTCCATTATCGTCGGTCCAGTGGGTATATCGGTAGCGTTCGGTTCTGATTGAGACGGCGTCGTTGTACCTGCTGAAGGCGGCTTTTTTCCATTTTCGTTGTGGTTTTTCCAT
>CAZGGE010000231.1:0-3139 GCA_964524285.1 uncultured Pirellulales bacterium | reverse complement strand
ACTTTTGCATTTTTCATTTTGAAATTTGAATTTGGTTTCAAGCTGGGTAAAACAATACATTTTTTTGCAAAACAAACCCAATTTCAAAACACACCCATTAACACAAAGCCTTTTACAACAGAGTCTTACGATGACCGCACCTGCCAACCGCCCCAAAAACAAACCCAATTCAAACCCAGACAAACCCAATTTACCCCCTCTAACGCTTCAAAAATTCAAAACAAACCCGATTCAAACCCATAAAGCAGTGCACCCCACGTGGTACACCGAATTCCAAACCCTATATAACGAAAGGAATGAGAGAACAATTTAAGATTGAGGAAAAGCCCGATTCGTCATTTCTAATATCGAACTGACCTCAATGGCTCTTTGAAAATTGACAATCTAAAATGACCGGCAAAACCAGCCACTTGAACAAACTCAAAACGGCATTGCTGAAATTAATCCAGCCGGCTTGTCCGCCTACTTGGCTTTTTCGGAAGCAATACCGCTCGTCTTTGTGTTACGATTTTTAATCTTTCGCGGGTCTTCTCCCTCTTCCATGGCGGCAATTTTATCAATCCTTCTCTGATGCCTGCCACCTTCGGACTCGGTCTGAACCCATGCCTCAACGATGCGCCTGAGAAGAACCTCACCAACCTGGTCACCTGAAACGCAAAGAACGTTTGCGTTGTTATGATGCCGGGAAACCTGAGCACTTAGCTCATCGTGGCACAAAGCCGCTCTTATACCACGTATTTTGTTGGCCGCGATAGACATCCCCAATCCCGTCGCGCAGACAAGTATCGCACGGTCGGATTCCCCCTCAGACACGGCACTTGCCGCGAGATATGCAAAGTCCGGGTAATCCACCGGCTCTGTACTGTCTGTTCCTAAATCTACGACCTCGTGGCCCAATTGTGTTACCATCGCTTTGATAAGCTCTTTGGCCTCGAAGCCCCTGTGGTCGGCTGCAACTGCTATTTTCATTGTATCAGCTCTTCTATTCTTTTCCTGACTGCAACTTCAATTGTATCAGCACATTTATCATAAATTGCTTGTGCCTGTCCCATCGGATCCGGTATTTCAACCTCCGGCTGCAGAAAAAAACTTTTCTCCTGCACCTGCTTTCCAAAGGAGCCTATCCGCTTCATGTGCATTTCACTCATCACATAAATAATGTCGGCTCGACCTGTCAGTTCTTCAGATACCTGCCGACTTTTGTGAGCCGAAATGTCAATCCCCTTCGTTGCACATGCGACAATAGCCTCCGATGCCGCCGGAGCTCCCGACACGCTCATAGTGCCGGCTGAAATAACTTTATAACCCAATTTTTCCAGATGGTCAACCTTGCAATCAAGTTTTTTTGCCAAATATTTCCGACACAAACCTTCGGCCATTGTGCTTCGGCAGGTGTTGCCGGTGCATATGAACAATATTTTTACCTGTGAGACTGTATTTAATTTCTCTTCGGGATATGCGCCTTGACGTAGTATTTGTAGTCGGCCGTTTGTTAGCTTTACCACTGTGCTGCTGTTTGTGTATCTGGTCGGACCGGCGTCGAGGAGCATTTCTATTCGGCCCTCAAATGCGTCGAGTACACTGCCTGCATCTGTTGGAGGCGGTTTCCCGGCCGGGTTTGCACTCGGTGCAACGACGGGAGAATCAACGGATTTTAGCAGTATTGAAGCAACTTTATGGTCGGGACATCGAATTCCTATCGAATTATCTTTGTACAGGGCTTCAAAAAGGCTTTTTCCCAGACGATACCTCTGTTCTGCCATTTGGCTGTTTGTTAGCTCAAAAACGATAGTTAAAGGCCCCGGCCAGGCGTTTTCTACGAGTTTTCGAGCCTTCAGGCCAACTTTCGGAATATATTTTTTCACTTTGGACTTGTCATGTATATGAAGTGTGTATTGTTTATCATGCGGTCTCTGTTTCAGATTGTCGAGTTTTTTAAGGCTATGGTATTCAACGCGGCAAGCGATGCCGTACACAGTCTCAGTGGGAAATGCGACGAGTTTGCCTTGACGGATTTGAGCGGCCGCTTTTTCTATTAAGGCCGGGTCTGGTTGGTCGGGATTTATTTTTACTACATTTGTGCTCATCAGCTAAAGGATACAGAAAATTTCTACAGCCTACAAGCCGGTGATAGGTAAACCGGTATCAAATATACGTAGCGTTATGCTTTGTATTCTATTTTTTCGGACTTTTTCAATCAGTCGTCATTCATTTATCGTGCAACCAGTTCAGCAGAAGTCGTAAAATCGAAAAGTAATTCGCAAAAAAATTATTACAATGGCCGATAAAATTAGGCTGCATCAATCAAACTGGGGGACGTAAATAAATTAACTCAAAAGCTTTCTGTTTTGCCTAATTCCGCTAATCTATCTAAATTAACATTGCCGATACAATTCTTTGTACGCGTTTTTACGAGGATAAGCTTTTTATGGAGAATTTGTCATGGAGACACTAATTGAGCAACGTACGGAGAGCAGGACGGAGCTTTCGTGGCCGGTGAGTGTGTGGCTGCCAGATGCGAATCGTTTTTTTAACGGCAAAAGTTCGAATGTCAGCAAATCAGGAGTTTATCTTTCGATGCCAATGACAATGCCGGTGCGGACTGGTCATATTCTGGAAATTAATTTTCCGAGAACCCATGAGCTTGCAAGGCAGAAAGGGCAGTACGCACGGATTAAAGTCGGCAACGTTGTCAGGGTTGAGCGTAACCATATGCTCAAGAACGGCAAGATTGGTGTTGCGGTACAGTTTGAATAGCTCATTATAAATTCGGTGCCGACAGGTACTGTGAGAAACACATTAATGTTATGATAAAAATGGGTTGACGGCCATGGGACGGCTGTCAGCCCTTAATTTATTAGCGGTTCATTTTGCTTTATATCTGATATGAGCAATAATTGAGGCCGACAATGCCATAGGCACAAACCAAAACCGGTCAAGGTCATCAGTCAAGCCAATTATGATGATAAAAGCTTCAGAATGAAGCAAAGATATTTGGGAAGAAGAAATAAGTACTTTTTATATCCGGGAAAAAGGGAATCTATATTACTGAGGTATTATTGTGTTAACTTTCGCATTTTTTATTATGACAGCGCTACAAGAATTCCATACTTTTTGCCTTCGCCGCTTTTCTTCGGCT
>CAZGGE010000230.1:0-3168 GCA_964524285.1 uncultured Pirellulales bacterium | reverse complement strand
ATTCAAACCCAAACAAAGCCATCGAGCGGTGTATCCCACGTGGTACACCGCCAATACAAACCCAGACAAAGCCAATTTACCCCCTCTAACGACTCAAAAATTTACAAACAAACCCAATCAAACCCGATTCAAACCCATTCGGCGGTGTATCCCACTGGTACACCGCGATCCAAACCCACCACCGGCCACCACAAACTCTTACCCTGTTACCGCACCAGCCGACCAATTTTGCGGTTTAACATTGATTTACAACACCAAATAAGTAAACTCACAAATATGCTCAAACAAATTCCGAACATTCTGACCTTTGGCAGGCTCGTACTCACCATCATTTTCCTCGCAATGCTCCTCCTCTCCGGCCGAGTCGAAAATAAGCCGTTCTTCCTCGACATCGCGTTCGTCCTCTTCGTGGTCGCCGGCCTCACCGACATCATCGACGGACCTATAGCAAGAAAGCTGAAAGTAACAAGCAAGTTCGGCCGAATGGTCGACCCCATCGCAGACAAAATCCTCGTGTGCGGAGCTTTCATCTGCTTTGCAATAATAGGCCAACCGAAGTTGTTCAGCCTCTCCAGCACTGCCAACACAATCATTCTCTGGTCCGTCGCCGCCATCCTGATTTTGCGCGAAGTCTACGTTACCGTCCTCCGCCACATCGCTGAGGCCCGAGGCGTCTGCTTCGCAGCAGTATTCTCGGGAAAGCTGAAAATGTTCCTCCAGTCGTTCGCCATCGGTACCATCATTATAAAAATGGCACACGTACAAACTGCAACGTGGGGGTACTGGTTCACAACCATTGCTATCGCCGTAATGCTCGCGGTAACCGTCATTTCCGGCATAAGCGCCGCCCATCGAACTTCCTGGCGACAGGCAAGCACCACCCGCCGACAGACCGGCAAAGGTGCCGTCGCTTAAACAAGCTCAATAGTTCTTTGACATACTGCAATCGATTTGCTCATAACCTTTACTATTAAGGTATTGCTCGACGGATTCGTTGCTCAGTAAATCCGGATTTAGTTTTATACGCTCGAAAAGCTCCCTTTCAAGCGCGAACACAAGCGGGTCAACAAGGGCGGTATTGGATTTGCTCTGGTCTGCTGAGCCGTGCAGGTGAACATTGCGGGCGTGGCCTTCACGAAGTCTTTCCTTTAACGGCACAATTCTGTCGTGCATGACCCGAAGGTCGGCGTAGTAAACCAGCTTCTCTTCCCACGTCCCCGGCCGGTTTTCCTCGTCGAGTATGTTGATATACCTTTGCTTTTTGATGAGCATCGCGACGCCGGGATAATTTTCTTTGAGCAAATCACAGGCTGCTTCTTCGTGGGGCATGTTTCTATATTCTTGAATCAGCTTTTGCCATTTTGCTATGCCCGGCTCGTCGAGGCTTTGCTCGAACTTTTCGTAATCCGCAGGGACAAAATCGCACGGACGAAGCAAATCATGCAAAAGACAGGCTCTTTCAACCAGCTCGATTTTTACTTTAACGGCCTGTTCCAAAAGCTGGTGTGCGAGAAAAACACCAACGCCGGCTACCGTTCGGCAGTGTTTAATTATGTGAGCCGGACAGCGATATTCCTCGATCAGCCGGCAACACTTTTGTCGTGATGGCAATTCAGATTCGCTCATTTATCAGCTCAGCAACTTTCTTACCTGATTTGAGCATACCGCCGAAGATAGGTCCCATTCTGGGAAGATTATATGTAGCACAGACGGCCATGCCCGCTACGAAAAGGCCGGTATAGACCTCGCCTGTTTTTTCTACCACGCCGGCCTCGCTGTTTTCGACGTCCATGAACCCTTCGCCCAACTGGTTCGAAAGCAGTTGTGGTCTTTTTCTTTTAAGCATTGCAACCAGTTCCGCCGGGTGACCGGTTGCATCCACGACGAATTTTGAACCTATGCAGAACGGGTCAACAGGCAGGGCGGCCATTCTAATATGAGTGGCGTTTGCAACAACGCCTTTAACGGCATCGTTCTTCACCACGATATCTTCGGCTTCGGTAAGGTTGAAAATTTGAGCGCCGGCTTTAATAGCGTGGTAGCCGAGTGCGGTGGCGAATTCGACTGCGTCGGCGACATAGATATTGTCTCGCTTTGTGGTGGTTACGCCGACTTCGTCGAGGATTTCAGTGTCCTCGACGGCAATAACGTTGCATCCCGCCGCTCCGCCCCATGTGCCGCCGCCCGTGGAGAGTCGTTTCTCGAGCAGGGCGGTTTTGATTTTTGCTTTTGCCAGGTAGAAGGCGGCGGTGAGGCCTGCCGGCCCGCCGCCGACTATGACCACGTCATTGCTCAGGTGCTCGAGCAGTTTCTGGTTATAGGTTTCTATGATTGCTTTTGAGATTTCGAGTTCCTGCATTTTTTTTGCCTTTCCGTGTTTTGGTCAAATAAAAAAACGCTCCTGCTCCGGAAGCGCTTTTTTGTAATCATGCATCTTCCTTCGCAGGTTTTAACCTGATCAGGTTCAAGGGTCATCCCTGGTTTGGGATTTCTCAGCCGCGGCTTCGTAGTAATTCGCCGACCGGCTCCCCTGGCATATATCTGTTTTGCTTACATTGTAATAAAATAACGGCGCCGGACAAATATAAAAACGGTATCACAAGATAAAAATTATTTGAAGGCGGTCAGGTTATCAGGAAGGTTTTTTTTGACGACGGGGAACGACAGTGTAGAGGTTACATGTAACCTCTACCCCCCCTCAAATAAGTTGATCGGCTAATTAGTTCCTGTTGCGGAAACGAATTTATATAAAAACTTATATAAAGAAAGCCTGTTCCTGTTATTATTCGGTTACAGAAAAACCAATAAGAAAGGAACAGGCAAATGAGTGTGCCAAGTAAAGCTAATATGGACAATCCCGATAATCGGGAACGGCCAAAGACTAACCATCAGGCCGGAACAGAACCGGGCGTATAAGGAGGTAACGAATTATGCGAAGCCCCGGGAAAGGTGTTATGTCAGCCACAACGCAAGTTCACCCCGTTAGATATCTGCTAAAGGATGGGGTGAACACTGTTAGGTACTTGTTATCTAACGGGGTGAAGGTATTGAGCCCCGAAATAAATCCATATTACACTGGGCCAAGGGTTTCATTTCTCCGAAGCCAGTACCGGTGTGCACGTAATGGTGAGTGCATAACCGGCGTGCCGGGGTCTGAGTCCGTGGCGG
>CAZGGE010000229.1:0-3219 GCA_964524285.1 uncultured Pirellulales bacterium | reverse complement strand
ATTCACGTTGGCAACGTGACGCTCTACCACTGAGCTACACCCGCAAAAAACACAAATGCATAATTATATCACAATACATCGGTTTGCAAGTTATTTTTTGACCAAAATTTCAGGCAATTACAGAAATAAACTCAAATTACACCCTGACCTGAGCCGGCTAATCTGATAAAATAATCCACAGCGTTCATAAAAACAAAAGCCTCCACAAAAAAGTGAAAGGCCTCCACCATGAAAGCAATTAACCAACCCCAAAAACCTGCAAAAAAAACCATGTCGCCTTACATTATAACCACACTCACCGTAATTTTCACCGCCGCAATCACATACCGGCCCCTGAACTCCTCTTTCGCCGCCGACCCTAACCAAAACAGCAACGCAACCGACAGCAATCAGCCCTCACAAAAAAAGGTGGGAAAAGAAAAACCTCCACGCCCAACACACGACCACCCCGCTTTCAAGGAAAGATTCGATGAAAGAAAACAAATGGTCCAAAAACAGATAATCGCCCGCGGCGTTAACGAACCAAACCTCGTCAAGGCAATGAAAACCGTTCCACGCCACGCATTCGTCAGACGCTCCGACCGCCGAAGAGCATACAAGGACCACCCCCTTCCCATCGGCATGGGACAGACCATAAGCCAGCCGTACATCGTCGCGTACATGACAAAGATGCTCGACCTCGAACCAAACGACGTAGTACTCGAAATCGGAACAGGCTCCGGATACCAGGCCGCCGTCGCTGCCGAAATAGCAGCAGAAGTCTATAGCATAGAAATTATCAAATCCCTCGCCAATTCCGCCGAAAAAAAACTTAAAACGCTCGGCTACAAAAACGTGCAAACAAAACAAGGCGACGGATATTTCGGCTGGCAAAAAAAACAACCATTCGATGCTATTATCATAACCGCAGCAACCCCGCTCATTCCACCACCATTGATAAAACAACTTAAAAACGATGCAAAAATGTTACTTCCCCTCGGAAATCCCTTCGGCCCGCAAAGGCTTGTACTAATTACAAAAAATCAAAAAGGCGATATAAAAAGCAAATCCCTCCTGCCCGTCAGATTCGTACCAATGACCGGCAAAGCTCAACAAAAAAAATGAGATGATTCCATGATAGCCGTCTCAATCGCAATCTTTATCGTCTCCGCAGCCACAATCGCACTCGAACTCGTCCTCGTCAGAGCACTATCCATCGCACACTGGCACCACTTCTCTTATCTGGTTATCAGCACCGCCCTGCTGGGATTCGCCGCAGGGGGCACCCTCGTAACACTCGCTTCCGGATTTTTTCAAAAAATTAAATTAAAAGCCCTCTGGGCCTCTGCGTTCGCTCTCGCCCTTGCCGCACCAATAGTCTTCAAATTAAGTCAAAATGTCCCCTTTGACGAACAACAACTCATCTGGGATAAAAGACAGACACTGTACCTATTCGAACATTACATTTTCTTCTTCATCGCCTTTTTCTCCGCAGGCACTTTCGTCGCCCTCGCTTTCACCGCCTTCTCAAAAGCAGTTCACCGTCTTTATTTCTTCAACATGACAGGCTCAGGCTTCGGCGCCGCCGCTGCCATTTCCCTGATGTACGGACACTCACCCGAACAACTCCTGCTTGTTATCAGCGCCGCTGCATTCGTCGCAGCCGCCGTCATCGCAGCCAAAATAACTCGAACTTATCTTGTTTTAACATTACTCCTCGCCACCCTTTTCATACTTGCTTTCACCCGCCTCGGCCCCTTCAACCTAAAAATAATCATCTCCGAAAACAAACCCCTCGCCTACTACCGCGCCCTTCCCGATTTCAATACAATTGCCGTTCGACACAGCCCAATCGCCCGACTCGACTGCATCCGCGCACAAGCCATAAGAGAATTCCCGGGCCTGCAAATCGGCTATACCGGAAATCTCCCTCCACAAATGCTTATCGTTACCGACGCCGCCGGCTCCTCACCCGTAAACCACTTCAAAAACCTCGAAGACCTCAATTACTGCAACCATCTGACCTCCGCACTACCTTACCACCTCATCGAAAATCCCAACGTCTGTATCATCGGTGCTGGTGGAGGCTCCGACGTAGCTCAGGCACTCGCCCTCGGCTCAACTCACGTTACAGCCGTCGAAATGAACAAACAAATCATACAACTTATGCAGGGCCCACTAAGAAAACTCGCCTCAAGACTATACAATCGCAAAAACGTAAAAATCATAAACGCCGAAGGCCGAACCTTCCTGCACAATTCAAAAACAAAGTTCGACATCATTAACATCTCCATGCTCGACGCGTCCGGCTCCGCCGCAGGTCTCTACACACTAAACCAGAGCCATCTCTACACCGTACAGGCAATACAACAGGCCCTGCTCCGACTCACCCCAAACGGCCTCCTCTCCATCACAAGAACACTTAAAACTCCACCACGCGACGCCCTCAAAATGCTCGCCACCGTCGAACAGGCCCTCCGCCAAATAGGCCAAAAAGAACCAGAAAAAAACATCATCTGCATTCGAAACTGGTCCTCCGCCACTATCATCGCCTCACCAAAGCCCTTCACCCCAAACTCAATCAATGCAGCCCGCAACTTTGCAAACAAAAGGTCATTCGACTACGTACAATTTCCCGGCATAAAACCCGAGAACGCAAATCAATTCCACGTCCTCCAGCAGCCCAATTACTATAACGCCGCACAAAAAATCCTCTCCGCCGACCGCAAAGAATTTTTCGACCGCTACATCTACTACATCAAACCCGCAACCGACAACCGCCCTTATTATTTCAACTTTTTCAAATTCAAATCACTGCCACACCTCAAACGCAATCTCCCAGGTCAATGGCGCATCTTCTCCGAATGGGGTTACATCGTACTCGCCGCCACACTCGCTCAGGCCGCTCTCGCAAGCACAATTCTAATCATCCTGCCGCTGGGCATTACAAAACCTCTCAGAACACGTAACCTTAAAAAAATCCCCACCCTTGCATATTTCCTCCTGCTCGGCCTCGCATACATGTCCCTCGAAATCGCATTCATAGATAAAATGAACCTTCTTATTGGCCATCCCGTCTTCGGCCTCGCCGTTACCCTCGTCGGCTTCCTCTGCTTCTCAGGACTCGGCTCGCTAACCGCAGGACGTATAATAAACCGCTTCAAAAACACACAGACCGTCATCTGGTCCGCAATCCTGCTCACAACCTGTATCACAATAATCGAAATTACCGCCTTTTAT
>CAZGGE010000228.1:0-3290 GCA_964524285.1 uncultured Pirellulales bacterium | reverse complement strand
CGCGTCCATTCGCGGTTCCCAAAATGATTTTTTCTCTGTACACCTCTGAGTTCTCCGCATACCTCTGTTGCATATTTTTCAATTTTTTCACTTTACATTTAACTAAAAATTTAGTATAATACTCACTTAACATAACATGCTCTTTGAACTACAACATACTTGGAACTTCACAAATCGGGGGAACAAATGACCTTCAAAAAACCATTCTCAGAACTTTCATATCTTGCCATCTTCTCCAGCCCTCCCATCTTGCCCAGGCTGTCGCGGAAAATACAAATTATGCAAAACAAAGCCAATTTCAAAACTCACCCATTAACACAACTTCTTTTAATACAAAGGCTTATGAAAACCGAACTTCCCAGTCCACCACAAAACAAACCCAATTCAAACCCATCGAGCGGTGTACCCCACGTGGTACACCGCAATTCAAACCCAATTCAAAGCCGTCAAGCAGTGCACCCAACACAGAAAAATCAACTTGAAATACTCCGCTTCCTCATGTAACATTCCTGCCTTAATCAACTTTTTCACCACGTTAACGCATAGGAGAACATATCATGACAGTTATTGATTTCGGAGGCACCAGGGAAGAAATCGTCACAAGAAAAGAATTCCCACTCTCAAAGGCCCGAACAATTCTTAAAAATGAAACCATCGCAGTCATCGGCTACGGCGTCCAGGGACCCGCTCAGGCACTAAACATGAAGGACAACGGCTTCAACGTTATCATAGGACAGGCTAAAAAATTCAAAAATGACTGGGACAGAGCAGTTAACGACGGATGGAAACCAGGAAAAAACCTGTTCGACATCGAAGAAGCCGCTAACAAAGGAACAATCGTCGAAATGCTCGTCTCGGACGCCGCTCAAAAAGCTATCTGGCCCAATATCAAAAAATGCCTCAATCCCGCAGATGCTCTATACTTCTCACACGGCTTCTCCATCGTATACAAAGACCAGACGAAAATCATACCCCCGGATTCCGTCGATGTCATTATGGTCGCCCCAAAAGGCTCCGGTACATCCGTAAGACGAAATTTCCTCTCCGGCGCGGGTATCAACGCAAGCTTCGCCGTCGAACAGGATGCCACCGGCAGGGCACACGACAGATGCATCGCACTCGGCATCGCCATCGGAAGCGGTTACCTGTTCCCTACCACTTTCAAAAAAGAGGTCTATAGCGATTTAACAGGCGAACGAGGCGTGCTCATGGGGGCCTTGGCAGGCATCATGGAAGCTCAGTACCAGGTTCTCAGAAAACACGGACACAGCCCAAGTGAGGCTTTCAACGAAACCGTTGAAGAACTTACCCAAAGCCTTATTCGACTCGTTGACGAAAATGGTATGGACTGGATGTACGCAAACTGTTCCGCCACTGCTCAAAGAGGAGCACTCGACTGGAAACCAAAATTCAAAAAAGCCGTAATGCCCGTCTTCCGTGAACTTTATGAAAGAGTCGCCTCCGGAGCAGAAACCGAAAGAGTACTCAAAGTATGCGGCAAACAGGATTACCAGAAAAGATTAACAAAGGAACTGAACGAAATTGGTAATTCAGAGATGTGGCAGGCCGGAAAAGCAACCAGAAACCTGCGGCCAAAAGAGCCTGCAAAAAGAACTAAGGGCAAACAAAAGGGAATAGCTGGAAGAAAATCAAACTAAGACAGCATTCAATACCAAAAATTTATAAAAAATTGGCTATCGGCGTTTTTTCCACCGCATAGACACAAAAAAAACAACCACGGCAGTTATGACGACGATGAAGAATACTTCCCCGGGACCCAATAGTACCGCCAGCATATTATCACAACACCTCGCCAAATTAACAGGAACAAAAGCCGGTTTCACCTTAAGCCGGATTAGCCGGCTTTTTACAGCTCACAAAAGCTCCATATTCTATTACATTGCAGGATAATGTCAACACTCAACAAAAACAATACTGCTCAAAGCATCATTGTCATTTTCGAAATGTTGACTTTCTCCGTCATTGGTTATTTTTTCAAAATGCTGCCCTTCAGCCATCCCCGTTTAATTGCTCAGGATTCCTTTTCACCATTCACCATTACCTTTTACAAAAAGCTGCATTCAGCATTTTTACCGGACCCGGGCAAAATCAAAATCAGACATTCTTTTTGTCCTGCAAAAGCTTCGAATAAACCTGAATCAACTGACTTTTACACAATAAGCTCGCAACAAACGAATTTTTATTACGCATACATCCCATATTCCCCATTTTAACTAAAGTTTTTTTGAACCTTCGCCCGATACCTATTTTACCTAAATTAACAATGCAGTTTATGACTTTTAACAAAGCTCGTTAAATGCAAAAGGTAAACTCAGCACAATATCCATTGGAAACAGCCTTTTCGCTCCGAACTGACAAGCCAGGAGCGCAAGCGACTTGATTATATTCGTTTCATAAAAAATTAAGAATTAGTGAAGCTCACTTTTGAAATACAAATTGTATAACCTATTCAGGAGAATAGACTTATGAATCTTGAAAATCTTCTTGAACGTTATCTTGTGGCCCTGTTAAAAGGCGAAAGAAAGGAAGCTCGCAGAGTCATAGAGCAGGCACTGCAAAGCGGAAGGCCGGCAAACTCCGTTTACATTGACATAATTTGGCCGATAATGGCCGAAATAGAAGCTCTTCTGCGGGCCGGTAAAATAAATCCGGCACAAGAGCATATGGCCACACGCATCAATCGCACAATCGTAGACCAGTTGCAGAATAAGCTGCCGAGAAAACCGGTCAAGGAAAAGAAAGTCGCGGTTGCCTGCGCGCAAGAAGACATTCAGGAACTCGGGGCGCAAATGATAGCAGACCTCTTCGAGAGCGACGGCTGGGATATCAAATTCCTCGGCGGCGGCCTGACCAATGACGACATACTCGCCTTCGTCAATGAATACGGCCCGGACCTGCTGGTGCTATATGGTTGCAAACCAAAACAGGCACCGGCAATTCGTCGCCTAATCGATACGCTCAAGAACGTCAATGCCTGGCCGAATATGCGCATCATGCTGTCAGGAGGCGTATTTAACAGGGCCGAAGGCCTTTGCGATGAAATCGGTGCTGATTTGTTCGCATCCACTGCAGCACAGGCACTTGAAGTTGCACGCAAAAAATGGCAGCTTGAAGCCGAACAATCACCACTAAACGCGCGCGAAAGAAGGTCCGAAACAGCTCAAAAAACGACCGTGTGAACAAAGCAGCCGTATTAAACGGGTACTGTTTTGACAGTTAACTTTCGCATTTTTTATAAAGGTTTAAGCAGCGGAAGCTAAGGCTTCCAT
>CAZGGE010000227.1:2512-3330 GCA_964524285.1 uncultured Pirellulales bacterium | reverse complement strand
TCGAGGGATCAGCAGCAATAGCCGCCGGCAGATTACTCACCCCTGGCTCAGCAACCCTCTGAGCAAGTTGAAGTAGTGCAAAGACGACAGCTTCTTTGCCGAGAGCATAGATTTGCTCAGCTTCTCGCTTAGTCAGTCCTGCTGACAGGTCGATATTGGCTAATATGTTTTGTTTAGCGTTTAACCGCATTACGCTAAACTATATACACAATACCGGATAGCGCAAGTCTAAAATATAAATTTTTCAAAGAATTTCACATTTTTTTTGCTTCACATGGCTAAGATATTACAAAAATTCTCATATATGAAACGGCTGTTTTATAACATTTACCCCTATTTCTCAAAAGAACGCAGAATCTGCAAAGCAGCGGAATGAATGTATTCTGTATCTTGAACAGCTCTTATTATAGACTCCCTCGCCGCACGGGCCTTCTCCCCTGTCGAACGAAGCGCAACTATTGCAAAAAGACGCACACTCTCCCGCTCGTGCTCCAGACCGTCCGCCAGCACTCCAAGCGCCTCCTCCTCTTCGTTCCATTCACACATCGTCTGTGCCGCCGCTATACGCACCGCCGCCGACGAATCCCCGAGCAAACTCCGAACCACCTCCTTCGTCCGCGCCACGTCTCCGCTTTCCTTACAACAATTTCTCAAACCAGTAACACCCCAGTAACGAACGCTCGCATATTCGTCGCCGGCGGCACTGACATAATCATCAATCGCCTCCGCACCGGCGCCGTCAAGCTCCTTCACCTTCAAAAGCCGCTCCAGTAAATCCGTCGATTCGATTTCTTCGCTCCAATGCGACACTTCATCCT
>CAZGGE010000227.1:0-2502 GCA_964524285.1 uncultured Pirellulales bacterium | reverse complement strand
CTCCGACCACTCCGGCCCCGCCTGTAACGGCCTTCCCCTCCAACTCGAATACAACCTCTTTGCTATCCAGAAATCCAGGCCTGCACCCCTTCGCCGCTAAAACTCGCCCTGCCTCAACACGTAATGGCCCCGTATACAGCTTCCACCTCGAACCCGCCTCATCACAAAACCTGTAAGCAATGGAAGCACCGCGAGTCCTGCAACTGATATTCACAATTAAGCAACCTTCGGGCTTTCTGTGCGACACTGCAAACACAGGTTCCGCCGTCGCTTGCCATTCAACGTCCGGCCTCTTCATCCGCTCGAACTCCGGCTCCGGTATCAACCCCACATCCCGACTCTCAGTCATCCATTCCCGAAGCACACCCCTCATCCGCTCAACAACATCTCTGTGCTCACTGTCGCCCGCAAGATTATTAATTTCATAAGGGTCGGTCTGCGTATCGTAAAGTTCCTCCACCGGCTTGCCCTCACGGAAGAATAATTTCTGCGGTCCCTTCAATTTCCCTTCCGCATTAAGCCGCCGCATCTCCTTTATAGTGTTGCCGCGGTCCCTGAAATCAATCGGCTGGTCGTAAGGCAGGTGGTGCATGAAATTCCGGATGTACTTATACCGCTTATCCCGCACCGCGCGGATAGCCTTGTATGCCGAATCCATGCGGTTACGCGCGCCGATAACATATTCGCGAGGCCTGCACTTATGCCTGCCAAGAAACGCCCTGCCCTGCATGTGCGCCGGCACCTCCATACCCAGCATCGAAAGCACCGTCGGACCAAAATCGACAGAGCTTACCAAATCTTCGCAAACCGTACCGCCTTTAAGAGTTTCCGGATTATCCGGTGCCACAAATTCCCGATACTTCTCCGGAACACGAATTATCAAAGGCACGTGAAGACTCGAATCGTAAGTCCACCTCATTCCCCGTGGAAAACCACGCCCGTGGTCACTCCAGAACCATACGATGGTATCCTCCGCAAGCCCCGACTCATCCAGCTCACGCAGAACCTCTCCGAACCGCCTGTCCATTAAGGTTATATTGTCGTAATAATTCGCCAAATCACGCCTTACCACCGGCGTATCAGGATAATACGGAGCCACAACCGCTTCAGCCGGCTCGTGCCTCTCATCCGCCACAAGCCTTGACTGTCGCTGCTTGAGCCTTTGACCCCTGAGCCAGATTTTACTTTCACTGGTAATGTGGTGATTGAAAACCGCAAAAAATGGCTGCCCCTTTGCCCGCCCCCGATGGTGCGCCTCGGTACCGCACTCGTCCCACGCCGTCAGCGGTGCACTGGTATAATTGTCGGCCTCCGAACTGCTTGTGAAATTGTAATCGGTCTTCGCATTGTTCGTGCAATAATACCCGCCGGCCAGAAGGTACTCGGTAAAACACTTGACGAAGCTCTGCGGAACGCCGTCGCAACGCATGTGCTGAGTGCCGATAGTGCTCGGATACATACCCGTGATTATACCAGAACGAGTGGGCGCACAGACTCCCGCATAAGAAAATACGTTGCTGAAAAGTACGCTCTCACCGGCAAATTTGTCAATGTTCGGAGTATAAGCGTATTTGTCGCCGTAACATCCCAAATCCGCGCTCATGTCCTCCGTGCTGAACCATAGTATGTTGGCAGACGTCGAACGCTCGCTTTTTTGCACTCGTCGACCCCGATGACAGCCGCTCGACGCCACCGCAGCAGCAAATGCGCATCCGCTTAAAGACCTGAGAAATCCCCGCCTGTCAAGATATTCCATAGCTCCGGCTTTATCCCCCTCTCAAACCCACCGCCTTATAAAAAGGTTCCAAAATCCCTCACACTTACCCTTTTGTCAAAGGCCATCTCGGTGTACTCGTCCGGGCAGACTCGAAATAAGGTTTGATTTTCGATACTACCTCCGGATACCGCTCAGCAACGTTACGTTTCTCCCCCACGTCCCTGCTCAAATCATAAAGCTCTATCGGTGCATCGGGATTGTCGTAAACACCCGTCCGCACGGCTTTCCAGTCGCCCATACGTATCGCCTGTTTCTTGCCCTGCTCGTGAAACTCCCAGTAAAGATATTCGTGCTTTTTCTGCTTGTCCTCCAGCCCCAATAACGCCGGCAAAATGGATATCCCGTCCGTATTCTCGGGCGCCTTAACGCCTCCAAGCTCCGCAAACGTCGGCATAAAATCCCAGAACGCACATACATGACCACTCACGCCGCCTGGCTCTATCACACCGGGCCACCGCGCTATCAACGGTACTCGGATGCCGCCTTCATACAAATCTCGCTTAATCCCGCGAAGTGGGCCGTTGCTGTCAAAAAATTCAGGCTCCGCACCCCCCTCTCTGTGAGGCCCGTTATCACTCGTAAATAATACAAGTGTATCTCTGTCGATGCCAAGCTCCTTGAGCTTCAAAAACAATCCGCCGACATCCTTGTCCATACGGGTTATCATCGCCGCATGACCTTTTTGTGCATCGGGCCACTTCGTCCGACCGTATCTGCCGTAATCC
>CAZGGE010000226.1:0-3409 GCA_964524285.1 uncultured Pirellulales bacterium | reverse complement strand
CATCATGGTGCTGGTTCAACTGCCTTATATCTTGACGCTGGCATATATGTATGAAAGAGGCCTTGAAAACTATACGCTGTTTACATGGCAAACGTGGCAGAGCATAGTTTTGAATATCCTTTTTTCGCTGGGTCTGTTTCTGTTTCCCGCGGCGATTCTGACCAGTGCCGTAGGCCGGGACCCGACACTGCTGAGACCTGATTACCTGATAGCGCCCATTGTTAAGGCTCTGCCCGCGTACATAGTGGTTTTTCTCTGGTTATTCACTGCTTCTTATCTGGAGCTACAGACAAGGCAATTCTCAGCCGGCGGTGTATCCACAGCGGCGTCAAACCTGTCGTTAAATCTGTGCGTTCAGGTGTTGGCTATTGTAGCCATGCGAGCAATAGGTTTGTTTTATCGACATTACTGCTGCTATTTTGCCTGGTAAAGCTCGAGTTTGTCGAGGACGTTACAGTCGACCTTAAAAACGGTTCCGTGCCTTGCGCCCGCTGGAAAGTGAATCTTCTGTGAAATATCATCCCAGTGGATCAAATCATCCGATGCCACCGCACCGTATGAATGCTTCCTGTACTTATCGAAATATACTATGTAAGTCTCGTTTATGCGAATTGCCGAAGGCCCCTCAGCCCAGTACTCGCACGAAGTTATTGGAGACGAAGGTGGGCCGTACGGACCATCCGCACTCGAAGAGATTGCAAGCCTGATGTTCTTCTTCGGCACCGGGTCGAGCCTTTCATCCTTGAAAAACATCACATACCTGTCTCCGGTTTGTATAATTGTGGTGTCGATTACGTCAAAACCGGGATCGTAAAAAAGCTTGGTGGGACTGAAATTCCTGAAGTCGGAGGTCGTGGTGTAGTATATGCAGTGATTGTGATTGCTGCCGGAGTCTTTTTCGGAACTTTCAATAATTGTTGACCAGGTAATAATATATTCCTTCTCCTCGGCACAGTAAAATAATTCCGGCGCCCAGCAGTTTTGCGCGTTTGGCTCGTGAGCCATTACCAAAATAAACTTTTGTTTCGACCACCTTATCAAATCCGGTGAACTGGCGTAGCCGATACCCTTCTCCTTCCACCCCACCGTCCAGACCATGTGAAATTTGTCGTCCGGACCTCGCAATACACAGGAGTCTCGCATGAGTTTCTCCTTACCGACTTGGGGCTTAAGAAAAGGCTCGTTGTTATTCAAGGCCTTGTAAGTAAAACCGTCTCGGCTGTATGCCAGGTGCAGACCGTCTTCCCCGTTTCCTTTGAAGTAAGAAAACAAATAACACCGGACTTCATTAACCTGGGAAGATTGCCCCGCAATAGCGGTATACGAAATCAATAAAAAAACTGAAATAACGGCGAAGCAGTAGGACATGTCGGGCAGATGTCGCCTTACCGGTTCGGCTTTTTTGTACAGTTTTTTTTCCAGCGTGAGCATGTTTAGTGAGAGAAAATCCCGCTTATTTTGTTGCCGTCGGCGGTGTAACACTAACCTCAACCCAGTCCAGAAGCAGGCCATTTACATTGGGCGTTTTCGCCGTGCTGCAGAGGCGAAGATAAGAAATCCCGTTCCTTGTCGCATTTAGCCGTCTGACCGAGGCAAGCTCTTCTCCGTCGGCATAAACCAGACATTCTCGTGCGAACAGGTCCCATTCCAATTCCAGCGTGTACCAGCGGTCGGCTTCGAGCCTGATTTTCGAATCGGTGTTACCCTTCGAACCAATTGATATACAAAACATAGCTTCTTTAGTTCCATCAGCATCGATAGGATTGAAAAAACGGTCTGTCAAGGCTATTTTCGCTCCATCATTGCCTTTTTGCAATTGAATCCTCATGGTCAGTCGGCCTTTGACTCCCGCGGGAAAATTCCAGATGGCCGTGTCCGCCGCCTTGGCGTCGGGCCGTCGGATGTGCAATACCTTCCCACCTTTGGCAAACGGGTAATCTATCAATTCAGGACCCTGAGTCCGGTTACGCCAGTAACGATATATCGGCCCATGAGTCTTCCAGACGTGCCACTTGTCAAGCCCCTCCGAAAAATCGTCATACTGGTAAGTCTGTACCAGCCATTGAGGATCGATAATCATTTCAGTGCGCCGGTTACCCTGACCCGTAACCAGTACGATGGAACCTTCTTCGTTTACCACTGCACCGGGATATGCCGTCCCGCGGTCTCCTTGACGAGGCGGACTTTCGTTTCGATATGGGTCGCGATAAACTTCTCGAAAGCCCTGCCAGCTCTTCCCTTCGTCATAGGAAACCGCCGCGTGCAATGCGTCTCTGCCGGCATACAAACCTTTGCCGTTTATCCTTGCCGGTTTCTGACAGTTGTTCCAGAATAAAGCGATTTTACCGTCCGCAAGTCTTACCAGGGCACAGGGAGCGCTCGGTGAATAAAATCGCGAAGCTCGCGCCTCGCTCCAGTGTATCCCGTCCTCCGAAAAAGACTCGTACAAAAATCCGGTTTGTGTGCGCATCAGCATCCATACCCGCCCGTCCTTCAGCTCAAGGATTGTAGGCTCTATTGCTCCGTAATTATTTCCGTTATAGTTTTCGTAGCAGGGTGAAGTCAGCTTGGAACCGGAAAGCTGCCAGCTCCTGCCGTTATCGTTCGAGTAAAGGACCGTTGTATAACCCGCACCGGTGTTATATGCAAATTTTTCCTCCGGAGTTTTTCTGTGGCCGAACGGAATCAAAATTCGACCTGTAGATAGTTGTTTAATATCCATTACCGCTCCGCAATAGCCTTTCCAGCAGCACTTTGGTTCGCCCCATTGTGTGCCTCCGTCAACCGTCCTGCAGTGCCATATATCCCGAAATCGCGTGATTCCGGGCTTTCCTTGTCCGTGGGCGTCGGTTAGTACCACATGCAGGTCGCCGTTTTTGTCGGCTGTGGAAACGCCCGCACCTCCGCGACCGTATTTGAATTCAAATACCGGCTCCGACCATGTGTACCCACCATCGGCAGAAATAACGGACATCACCTTGTTATTTTTGCTGAAAAAGCTCTTCAGGGTCCCGTCCACCAGAACGCTCGGCCGCTTTCTCGGTGCTTCCGGTATTATCAGAGGTGGCTCGGCATCTGATGTCCCGCTGAATCTTTGCTCCGGTTGGCAACCAACCGGAAAAATAATACCTGCCAGTAAAAAAGAAACTAACCAATTGCTCAGACTTCCAAAAATACTTCCAGTAAGTTTCATCGCTAATCTCCCGCGGAAAAATTATTCGCCTGTTTTATCCTCAATAATAACTGAACTTGCCGTTAATTTCAACGATTCGGCCCGCCCCCAATATTAACTTCTTCAAACATCCGTCTTAGAAGTTCCATAGGTAACCCCATGACATTGCTCAGGCTGCCTTCTATCCTGAGTTCCGAATTGGGACACCCGCCCAATTTAGTACAGTAGATTATAGAG
>CAZGGE010000225.1:0-3431 GCA_964524285.1 uncultured Pirellulales bacterium | reverse complement strand
CCCAGCTTGAAACCAAATTCAAATTTCAAAATGAAAAATGCAAAAGTGAGGAATCTGCCTTTGGCAGATAGCAGTTTTATAAAGGTCATTTGTGATTTCCCACCGGTTTGTGAAGTCCCAATTGTGTTGTAATTCAAAGAGCATTTAAGTTTAGTGAGTATTATACAATATTTGAAGTTCACAGTCAAGTAAAATTTTGAAAATATGGGCAAAAAAAATGCCACAGAGAGAACAGAAATCAGAAGTCAGAAATCAGAAATCAGAAATTAGAAATCAGAAATTAGAAGTCAGATGTCAGATATCAGAAATCAGAAGTTAGAGGTTGGAAGTTAGAAGAAAAGTGGGAACAGTATGAAAAGTGGGGAAGGTGGTAAAAGTTCGAATTCCGATGAATCGGGACTTCCAACGATGAGAGATGGGAAAAGTAGCGCATACGGAAAATTTAAGAAGATGAACAAACATACCACAGAGGAGGTTAAAGAGAACTCAGAGGGGAACAGAGAGAAAATAGTTTTGGTAACCGCGAATAACGCGAATGGGCGCGAATGAGACTTTTAGTTGGCACCGGTGGAGGAAGAGCTAAAAAATGTTGAATTTTTTGTTGACGGATGTGGTTAAAAAGGATATGTTCAAGCAGTTAATAAGGGAAGCCCCGCCGTGAGGCGGGGCAGATACCCTCGTGACTTGCACTTGTTGTGACAAGCACTCAAACACGGATTAGCTACAATCCATAGGATATTTTGGGGAATAAGAGCTATAAGTCAAGAGAAAAAAATAAATTTTTGGAGGGCCCAAAATGGGCGGTTATACACTTGGATTAGATATTGGGGCAAGCAGTATAGGATGGGCATTATTATCGGTTGGTAAGAAAGGGAGGATAATAGACCTTGGTGTCAGGGTGTTTCCGGAAGGAGTTGACCGAGATACAAAAGGGCGGGAAAAGTCAAAGAATGCAACACGAAGGGAGGCACGTGGAGCACGACGTAACAGGGAGAGAAGAAGGAGGAGGAAGGGAGAACTTGTGGAGGAACTGCGCTCAGAGAGCTTGCTTCCGCAATCGGATGAAGAACTTGAAGAGTTGTTTGCAAAGGATCCATACAAGCTACGCGTGAAAGGGCTTGACGAAAAGCTTGAACCGGAGGAGTTCGGAAGGGTTCTTTATCATATTAACCAGCGGCGGGGGTTCAAAAGCAATAGAAAAACAGGTGAGAGGAAAGAAGAGGGCAAGGTTGCCAAAGAGGCGGGACAATTGCAGAAGGATATTGAGGCGGCGCGATGTCGGACACTGGGTGAGTATCTGAATACGTTTGACAGGGATGAACAGCGTATCAGGGGATGGTACACATACAGGTCGATGTACGAGGATGAATTTGAGCAATTGTGGGAGGCTCAGCGGAAGTACTATCCAGAAGTGTTAAACGAGGAGTTAAAAAGGCAAATTAAGGAGAGGATTATTTTTTATCAGCGGCCGTTAAGACCGACGGAACAGCTGATAGGTCAATGCGAGTTGATGCCGGAGAACCGGCGTTGCAGGAGGGGAGACAGGAAGGCGATAAGGTTCAGAATATTGCAGGATGTAAACAATTTAAGGATAAGGAATGCCGATGGTTCGGATAGAGAGTTGGATGAGGCGGAGAGACAAGATTTGATTTCGGAGCTTGAGGAGAAGAAGGAAATAAAGTTTGCAAAAATCAGGAAGAAGTTCGGGCTTCTAGAAAGTCAGGAGTTCAATCTTGAACAAGACGGCAAAGTGAAATCACTGAAAGGAAACATCTTCGATGCAGGGATGCGGAGTATTATGGGCGCAAAAAGGTGGAAGGAAACGGGGGAGAAGGAGATACTTAATGAGGCTTGCTTAGAGCTGGATGATGACGATTTGGTTGAAAAACTGGTCGGTGATTACGGGTTGGACGAAGAGAAGGCGGAAAAGGCGTTGAAATTAGGTTTGCCGCGGAGTTACATGCGTTTTTCGCGGGAGGCGATAGAGAAGCTGTTGCCATACATGGAGAGAGGATTGAAAACGAGTGAGGCGATTACGAAAGCAAGGGAAGAGGGGCAGATACCGAAGAAGACAAGGGGAATAAGTGGTTGTGATATATTACGCTGGGAATCGATACCTAATTTGCGGAATCCAATTGTTCAAAAGGCGTTGTACGAAGTTCGCAAGGTAGTGAATGCGATTATCCGGGAGTATGGAAAGCCGGATAAGATAATCATTGAAATGGCGAGAGATGTAAAGGGCAGCCGTCGGGAACGTGATGAAATTCACTACAGGATGTTAGAAAACGAGAAGCGCAACAAAGAAGTGAAAGAGAGGCTTATAAATGATCTGGGGATAAGGAATCCGAGCAGGGATGACGTTATAAAATATAAATTATGGGAAGAGTGCGGCAAGCAGTGTCCGTATACCGGCACACACATTAGTCAAACAGCGTTGTTTGGTGCGAATCCGGCGTTTCAGGTGGAGCATATTTTGCCCTACGAGCGGAGCCTGGATGACAGCTATATGAACAAGACGCTTTGCGAGGTGAAGGAGAACCGATTAAAGGGAAATAATACACCCTATGAGTACTATAAAGGGGATGAAGAGAGGTTTGAGGCGATAAAGCAGCGAATAAAGCGTTTGCCCTGGCCGAAGCGTCGCCGATTCTGGCAAAAAGAAATAGACCTGGAGAATTGCATACAGCGTGAGTTGAACGATACGCGTTACATTTGCCGAGAGGTTGTGCGGTATTTAGGGGAGTTAGGAGTGCATGTAAGAGGCAGCAAAGGGCGGGTGACGGGGGTTTTGCGGCACTGGTGGGGTCTTAACAGCGTATTGAACCTTGTGGACCCAGATATGAAGAACCGTGACGACCACAGGCACCATGCGATAGATGCAGCAGTAACGGCGGTTACAGAGCCTGAACATTTGCGGATGCTTGCGAAAAGTAAGTATTCAGCCGACAAGAACGGTGTAAGAGAGCCGTGGGAAGGTTTCAAGGAGGAACTTGACGCGAAAGTAAACGAGGTCAAAGTATCGCACCGACCTTGCAAAAAGGTTTCGGGAAAACTTCACAAGGATACGTATTATGGACCAACGGGGCACAAGGACAAACACGGGCAGGATATCTATGTATACCGGAAAAAACTGGAGGACTTAACTTTGCCGATGGTGGCAAAAATAGTCGATCCGGTTGTTCGTGAGATTGTGAGGGGGAGACTGACAGAAAAGGGTATTGACCTTAACGGAAACGGAGAACCTCCGAAGGATGTTTGGAGTGAGCCGTTGTATATGAAGTGCAAACAAGGGCTTAAAAAAGTGCCGATAAAGAAGGTTCGGATAAGAGAAGTCAAGGGTAAGATGATAGGTGTCAAGGATGGGGACGGTAAGGTTTATCGGGCGGTTGCTCCGGGTAGTAATCATCATGTTGAGATTTATGAATATCAAA
>CAZGGE010000224.1:0-3442 GCA_964524285.1 uncultured Pirellulales bacterium | reverse complement strand
TCGTTCGACAGCTTTTACGGAAGTATTCATCGCATCGGCGATCTGGCTGTAGGAGAGGTTTTCATAATACCTCAAGATAACAGCAAGCCGTTGCCGGGCCCGATGAATATCAGTGCCGAGGATGTGTGTTGGTGATGAACATTTTGTCCGAGAATTTTTACTCGCATAAAGGGAAAGTACTTTGCTATGCTGGGTTTGGACATCGTACCACTCCTTTCTTGTCAGAAGTTCCTGTCAATAAAGAACTTAATCCAGGAAAGGCAGTGTGATGTCCACTAATTTTTATTCACTTTTGACCAACTTTTTCGGAGTTGAACCATAAATATGAAACAGCAAAAGTAATTTCGTGCCCTCCCCGCTTGCAATGATAACAATCCGCAATCACAAGCCCACAATAACCCGGCCATACCACTGATACCGGCACAAACACTTTCAAAAAATGGCAAAATAATCGACGTGATTCCCGCCTTGCCGGACGCCGACCCCGCTTACCACACAAGTCTGTCCCTCATCGACTTCCTGAACCTCGTAAAAGAAAACCAAAGACAAACTTTGCAAACTAAACCGGCCACTTGATAAACGGCCGAACAACAATTATCATCGATACATAAAATAATTGAGCATCATGGGCCGGCGCATCCGTAAAGCTGTTGGTTTTTGCTCAAAACTGCTGTTTACAAATTTTTTATTCGCAGTTTTCGTCATTTTTTCAAGCTCGGGAGTGAAAAATGAATGGCCTGTGGATTAAAGTCGCGATAGGAATTGCCGTCTTAATCGGCACAGTAGTGGTTATCAGCAAAATTTTACCCTCCGATTTAAGCTCCGTCACCGAAACAAAAAGCTTCTACGACGTCGTTGAAGAAGACCAGAAAAAATTCCATGCTGAGCCTGATGTCCAGCCGAACCAGCCCGACCAGACCACCCGGCAAACCGCACAGGCAACGAAAGAACCCAATGAGCCACAGCCGGAAACCACAAATAAACAACCTCAAAAGCAGCAGACCGCCAAAAAATCGCAATTCACCGAGCTAACCCCCGCCGAAGAAGCCGACGCACAAAGACAGTTCGAAGTGGCGGCCAAACAATTCGACGTAGGCAGATTAACAAGAAGCTACAAGCCTACAGTTGACGCCTGCCGCAGAATTATCGAAAGATACCCCAACAGCAAATACGCATACAAAGCCCGCGTCATACTCGGCGAGATACCCCGCAGATACCGGAAACGCTACGACATTACGGAAGAGGAGGTCAAACTCGACAGGTGAGTTCAACCACTAACAAAGTCACTTCACTAAAGGATAAAGCAGCGATGAACACTGACGCTTTTATGGGTGAAATACCGGTCATTTCAATATCGGGCAACTGCCTGCCGGAAGCCTGGGAAAAGGCGGTTCTGGCCGTATGGGACCGCGGCGCGGATATAAAAACTCAGTACGACAAGGCGGATGATCCGCCCAGCAAAGATGCTACGGTGCTCGTTACGGTGATGAATCCGCTCGCCGAACCGCGAATCCACAAAAATTTTCCCAGCGGGCCGGCCGAACTCGAAGCATACAGGCAGGAGGTAATAAACGGCATACACGACCACTGGATAGACCCTGCCGCCGGAAAATGGACCTATACCTATCACGAACGTTTGTTCGCGTATTCGCCGACCGGCGACCTTCGTGGCGGGGATTCCGCAAGGCCTTTCGGAAAGTTTGACCAAATCCAATATATCGTGGACGCCCTGTCGCATCGGGGCCATACCCGCCGGGCACAGGCAATTACGTGGATGCCCACCGCCGACCCCAAAACCGACGACCCTCCCTGCCTTCAGCGGATATGGTGCCGGCTGACGTGTGATGATTCGGGCAATCTCAAGCTTAATATGAACACGCACTGGAGAAGCCGGGACCTTTACAAGGCATGGTTTATGAACGTGTATGCCTTTACCGAACTGCAGCGGATGATGGCAGAGCAGATTTCGCAAAAAATACGCAAGCCGGTCCAGGTTGGCAGATACGTTGATATAAGCGATTCTCTTCATATCTACGGCAGCTACTTCAGCGAGGTCGAAAGCGAAATCCGGAAAATGCGTCAAAGCCCTTTCAGCGAACGCTCCTGGCCCAGTACTCACCCGGCCTTCGAAATGATGACACAGGAGGCGCGCGGGAAACTGGCGAAGGATCCGGACTGGTACGCCAAAGCGAAGGGCTGAATATGTTAATCAAACAACTAATTATCGGGAATTCAGGATGGTACTGATTGTCAACGGGCAAAAAGTCGAAGAGACCATGATACAAAACGAGGCTGAGCGAATGCGGCCGGAATACGAACGGGCGTTCGCGGACATGGACCACGAACAGCGGGAAGAGCAACTGCGGCAATGGTCCCGCGAAAACGTGATTGAGAGAGTTCTTATCGAACAGGAAGCCAGGCGGAGGGGTTATGAGGTTTCTCCAAAAGAGGTGGATTCCGCATTTGAGCAGATTCAGAAGGAGCAGGGCGAGCAGGCAGGCGGCGGCGATGCAGAAAAGTTGAAGGAGACGATAGCAACACAAATGCGGATTGAGCGAATGCTGCAGGAGGTGAGCAAGGCAGGCGGTGAGCCTTCCGAGGAACAAATGCAGCAGTATTATCAGGAGCATAAGGCAGAGTACAAATCGCCGGAAAGGATACGAGTTGCGCATATTGTAAAGCACATAAATTGGCAGGCGAGTGAGGAGGAGGCGCGGAAGACCATTGAGCAGGCAAAGCGTGAGATTGAGGAGGGAACGGGTTTTGAATCGCTGGTTGGTAAATACTCGGACTGTCCGGAGAACGGCGGTGATTTGGGTTACATAGCGAGGGGTGAGATGGTGGAGGAATTTGACGACGTGGTATTCAATCTTGGTTCCGGCCAGTTGAGCGAGATTTTTCATACTCGATTCGGGTATCATATTGCAAAGGTGTATGACAGAAAGCCCGCTTCTGTGGCGGGTTTCGATGAGGTTAAAGATAAGGTTATGGAAGGCGTGCACAAGGAAATGGAGAGCCAGGCCATCGACCGATTTATCGATAAGCTGCGGGAGAATGCGGAAATCAAGGATTCGCAGGGGCAGTAAATTGAGGGCGGTGATTTGCACCGGCGGGGGCGACTTTTTGAGGCCGTTTTTCGGGTTTGTAGAGCGGTTTTTTGCGTTATGAACGAGTTGTAATTTTGAAGATTTCAAAATATTTCTTATTATTTGTAATGATGGCAATGATTTTGTTAACGTCATAAACATCTAATAACAATTATGGGGGGCGAAAAGTAATTTCCGAGCCGGGCCCCTGCGTGGCAGCGCAGGGGCTTTTTTGCGCGCGTGGCGGGAACGCAACGGCGGGCGAATTTGGGTTTGCAGTGCACCACGTGGGGTGCACTGTTTACCGGGTTTGGATTGCGGTGCACCACGTGGGGTACACCGCTTGATGGCTTTGA
>CAZGGE010000223.1:0-3448 GCA_964524285.1 uncultured Pirellulales bacterium | reverse complement strand
ACACTCGAACCGGCCGGCAGCGTAAATGGTTCTTCCAGGTCGGCTTTCCTGCCCGGCGGCTTCGAATATATCCGCACAACCCTGAGTTCTTCAAAAAACTTTTGCCGAAGCCGCTCCAGCGAACCCTCGTCATAAATACACGTCTCGAAAACTTCAAAACGTCCGTCACACAATTGCAAGAGTTTCTGTATCGAATTTACTTTTCTTATGTCCGCCTTGGTGCCGAGACAAAAAGCTCTTCTACCCAGAACGTTGCCCTGCTCGTCCGTGGCCGAAGTCCGACCTCCTATTAACAACCTGCGAGACTCCAGAAATTCAAAACATATTGTGAACTGCTCCTGCACCTCCTCGGACAGGTCTATAACCACGGCTATAACGTCGCAATTCCTGTAGGTCCCCACCTGTCCGGGGGCAATGTATTCGGCAGTAATCGGCGGCGTATCAATTAATTGTATTTGAACATCCTCATACTCCAGCATACCCGGCACCGGGGCACCCGTGGCAAAGGGAAAATCCGCCGCGTTCACCTTCGCATTTGTCAACATCGCCAGTATCGAACTCTTTCCGCTGTTAGGCGTCCCTAATAATGCAATCTGACCGGCCCCCGTCCGCGGAATGTGAAAAACGTCAACGTGCTTTGTCCCGCCCTTTTGAGCACCCGATTCCTTGAGCTTGCTGAGCTTGCGACGAAGGTCCGCACGCAGGTGGTCGGTCCCTTTGTGCTTTGGCATCACGCGAAGCATCTCCTCCAGCGCAAGTAACTTCTCGTCGCTCGTTACCGCGGTGCGATACCACTGCTCCGCCTTATAATATTCAGGTGTCAGATTCGCAGGCATAGCTTACAGGATAAAAAGTCCCGTTCAGAATTTCAAACCATATAACAGCAAAAATAGTCAACCGCGAACATCTTGTTTACACGCCCCGCTACTCTGCCGTCTTAGCCGCCACCATGTCCCCAACCTCGCTCGTCGAATAACCCATTCGCCCCGCCTGCAGACTCTTTATCTTGTTGGCCGTAACATACATCACCGCCTGCTCCACCCGCTCGCTCGCCTGGCGCTCCCCAAGCGTTTGAAGCATCATCTGCACCGCACAAATCGCCGCGAGCGGATTTATCACGCCCTTGCCCGTATATTTCGGTGCGCTGCCGCCTATAGGTTCAAACATGCTCACACCCTCAGGGTTGATATTTGCTCCCGCAGCTATCCCCATCCCCCCCTGCACCATCGCACCCAGATCGGTAATAATGTCTCCGAACATATTGCCGGTTACTATCACGTCGAACCACTCGGGATTCTTCACCATCCACATACACGTCGCGTCAACGTGATAATAATCCCGCCGAATATCCGGATAATCCCGCTCTCCCATTTCGTTAAACGCCCGCCACCACAAATCGTAAACGTACGTCAGAACGTTCGTCTTGCCACAAAGCGCCAGCGTATTTTCCTTTCCCCTGCCCCTTGCCTTCTTACCGTAATTCCTGGCATACTCGAATGCATACCGCAAACACCGATCAACCTGAAACCGCGTATAAACCGAAGACTGCACCGCCACCTCCTCTGCCGTCCCCCGCATCGTAAAACCTCCCGTCCCCGTATAAAGATCACCCGTATTCTCACGAACCACCAAAAAATCAATTTCGTCCGGCCCCTTGTCCTTCAACGGAGTCTCCACCCCCGGATAAAGTTTCACAGGCCGCAAATTTATATACTGGTCAAGCTCGAAACGTGTCTTAAGCAGTATCCCCTTCTCCAGAATCCCCGGGGGCACCTCCGGATGCCCTATCGCACCCAGCAATATCGCATCGAACCCTCGCAGATCTTCAACCGCACTGTCCGGCAGCGTTTCCCCCGTCCGCTTATAACGCTCACCCCCGAAGTCGAACTCCGCCGTTTCAATCTTGAACCCGAACTTAACCGCCGCCGCATCCAGTACCTTCAACGCCTCCGCCGTTACCTCAGGCCCCGTCCCGTCACCCGCTATCACCGCAACCTTATAACTCGCCATTCCATCCCTTTCACAATCACAATAGCACCTTCGTTCCACATAGCACCCATGCTTGTAATTGCCGACACTATACCCGCCCCCAACCACCTTATCAAGAAAATCTGAAAAGTATGATTTACGACAGTGGATACAAAAACCATCTCAATTCAATGCTCAACACTCTGCACATCAATACCCTCTATTCCATCCGAGCACAACCTCATGTTAGGGTTCTCTCTTGCCATATTCCAAATAATTCGAAGCAGCAATAAACTTGTCGTTATCTGTCTGATCCGTACGTTTATAAATTTCCAAAATATGCTCTACGTGTGAAGTATTTTTGAGTTTTCTCAATACCTTGCTGTTTCCCGACGCAACGATTCTCTCCATAAAGGATGTGAGAAAATCTTCTTTTTTATCATATTCCTTAAGCATTTGTTGAACGTCTGATATGGACGTTACTTTTTCGATGATAGACTTATACATTGCCTTTTCATAATCTGCTTGGGCGAGAAATTCTGGATGCAAAAGTATATTTCTATTTCTTCGTATGAGTGAAAGGAGCAAACCAGAAATGCACATAAGAATACCATAGGTAAAAATACTTGTAAGTAAACCGCTGGTGAAAACCATAGCAATAAAAATTATTATCCAAACAAAAACAAGCATAAGGGCAAGAATAGCTGTTCCGTGTCCAAATTTACTCCGAAGCAACCTAAATCTGTAGACCTCTCTGAGAAAAAGCAAAATCAAAACCACTGACGCTAACAGGCAGAGCGCTTGCCATATAGGATCTTTGATGAATCTCACTTCTTTCCTCTAAAGTAATAATATACAATAGATTAACACTTAAAATACTTCTTGCAAGTTTGCTTTTACTTGATTAAAAGCTGGACAGATCCAGGCAACTCAGCTAACCAGTGATTAGCTACAGATTTTTCTTTTTCTATAACAACGTTTTGGTCAAAAAATCGGTACATATTTGAATCAGCACACGTACCACAAGCAATGGCTAATTCACTAAGATTCGGGATATTTTTGAATGCCTCACCCGCCCATACCTTGTATGAATCCTTATTAACTGGTGTTGAACCATCTGCAGCATCATTCCGATAGATGGATATTCGAGCATCTGTTGATGCATTTTTTTCGACAACGCAAGCAAGAATTGTAGCATCAGAGGTAATTCCACTCATAGGCGTAGCATTAACATCTATTAGGATTGAACCTCTTCCCTGGCCGATAATACCATGCCATTGATTTTTCGACCAGTTAAAGGCCGGTCTATCTTTAAAGTATCTCTTTGTGATATAAAACTCAATTCTAGGCGCTTGTGTCGAATTCATATAACTCATTCCGAAGCAAATAATACCCACATTACTCCGCAGATTATTTAGCTAATTTTTTTTGGCTCTTCGGAATAATTTGTGGGTAAAAATATGAGGAATCGCCTTTGGCG
>CAZGGE010000222.1:0-3515 GCA_964524285.1 uncultured Pirellulales bacterium | reverse complement strand
CTCCCGGTGAAAGTAAACACAAACACACCCGCCACGCCCGCTATAAAAACCGCCACCACTATCACCCCCGTATAACGCGGAAAAAGCGTACTCAGACCTAAATAAATCGCCGTCAAAACCGGAACAAAATATATGTACCGCAAATCAATTGCTCGAAATACAACCGTCACTTCCTTTATGCTGATATCCGGCGCAAATAACGACACCAACATCGAAAAAACCGCTGTCAAAAACACCACAACCGTTACTGCCAGACTGCCTGCCGCAATCCCCGCAACCATCGCCCTGTATCGTTCACGCCGCCCTGCCGTAACCAGAATATGCCGGTAAGGCAGAACATTATAGTTAAGCATTATCAGCGGCCCCAGACCATACACCAGCAAATTCCCAAACCCCCACGGCATATAACACGCAAAAAACACCAACCCCGCGCACAACGGAACCCGCCATAACATACTCCGCATTCGGCAGCACTCACTCAGCGCCCTGCCCCATACCAGATACGCATTACCCCACGCGTACCGCCATCCGCCCAAAGCCCTGCGACTGCCCATCATACCCACAAAAAATCGCTCCACATCCCCGCAGACCTCCCTCTTTATCATCCGTCCTTCACGCTGTCGCTCAATACTCTTAGCCTCCTCATATCGCCGCTTATTCTCCGCATCAGGCCAGAACTTTAACACCACACGGCCGCATATTCTCCTGTGTAACCCCTTGTCCCCCAGCCTCACCCAGACAATCGCGCACCCCAAAATCCACACAAGGTACACCAGCGGAAACACAATCACTACCACCTCCCCGAAATCGGCCCCGTACTCATACCCAGCCAATATAACACCGATTATCAACAACAAAAAAACCAGCCATACTAACGAAGATAACAATCTCTCCCTTCCCCTTCCCCAACTGCTCATACTAACGGACTGACATAACCTTCGATAAAAATCCATGGAGAAAAATGCCATCACTATCATCCCCATCTCACAACCAAGCGCCAGACCCAAATTAAGACCAATCCCCCGGCAAAATACATACGGCAAACCCCAAAAAACTCCCGTAACCAATCCAACAATCAAAACAAAACGCCGCATCACCCTCTCATATCCCCGCAGACAAAACGTAAAGGGCTTGCTCATAACCTGCGCCCCTACACCGCCGGCTAACGACCCCCACGTCGAACCTCCAAATATTACAGGCACAAAAAAGAATGCGGGCGAAACAGCCAAAAGCTCCACACCGACCCGCAAAACTAAATACCACCAAAACAGATACAGCAAAAAACACACCGAATACCACAACCACAAAGGCGTGTACTGGTACAATATTTTCCAGTTAACTTCCGTCCTGCTCATACCTGCAAAACCCTTACCAGTCGCTTAAGCATGAATATCCTTCGATAAACACAAATGCCGTAAACACAACCAAACAACCGCCCAGCAGACACCTACAAGCCACAATGCTCCCACAAAACCCATGAAATTAATCACCTCGAAAAACTTAATCCACAAAGGCGACGTAAAAGCACCTGCTATAATAATAGCCCCGACGGCCAGCATCACGTATCGCCGGAAAAGCGTCCGAAGTGTAAGTATAATCGCCGACAAAATTGGAACCACGTAAATATACCGCACTTCAGTAGTACGAAACTCAAAAATCTTTCCCCCTATGTTGATATCACCGGCCACACCCTGCAGTAACATCGATAAAAATACCAGCAGTAACCCCGCTCCCGTCAACACCACACTGGCCCCGAAAATCCATGCTACCGCAGCCTTGTACCTCTCCGCACGTCCTGCCGTAACCAGAATGTTTCGGTAAGGCAGCGCGCCGTACTGGATCAGCGATAGTGGTAAGATGCAAAACAATATGATATTACGAATTCCCCCAGGCATATAACACACAAAGCATACGACTATTACCCACATTACTGCATGAAATAACATACTCCGCCACTGTAGCAACCCGCTTAGAGCTCTCGCCCATACCAGGTACGCATTACCCCATACATATCTCCATCCGCCGAAGACCCTGAACCTGCGCATAATTCCCAGAAAGGCCCGCTCCACTTTACCGCAAATCTCACCTCCTTTCAAAAACCCCTCCCGCCAAAGCTCCACCTTCTGTGATTCCGCATATCGTTGTTGTTCCTCCGGGTCCGGCCAGCCCGTCAACACCATTCGCCCGCACATCGTCCTGTGCAACTCGCCGGCCCCCAACTTCCTCCACACAATCAAACAACTGCAAACGCAAAATAGAAATACCACAGGAAACAGAACCGGTATCAACTCTTCATAGAGAGCATTAGATATAGATTCATCCTCGTATTCCGACACAAAGATATTTATCATCCAAAAGAGCAATAAGGTAACTATTAACTGTACTGTCCGGCTTGCTTGAACCCGCTTCTTTCGCCTGACCCCTTCGTAAACCTTATAACAGCAACTGATGCAGAATGCTGCCGTAACCACCATGCCTGCTTCCAAACCGAGCACTACTCGTAAACCGGAGCCTGTACCCCCGAAAAAAATAAAAGGCAAACCCCACAAGAAACCCGACACAAGCCCGCAAACCATCAAAAAATATCGCATCAGCCCGTCATACCGGGGCAGGCAATACGTAAAAGTCTTGCTCAAAAACTGCGCCCCCACTCCGCCAATTGTGAATCCGGCAATCATGCCTCCAAAAACCACACACATCCCCAGCGGATACATCAAATCACCCAGAGATTCAACTCTGTCCTGAACCATACTACAAATAAAAATATACACCAGGATAAGCGCTCCATACCACGTCCACAAGGACCTGTCGTAGTACAAAAGCCTCAAATTCACCTTTAGCTGGCTCATCCCCGAAATACCCTAATCACTTACCACAATTTCGTAAATCTCCTCGAACGGCAAAGGCCGTATCTCCGCCGTCCCCGCCGCACGCTCCACTTGCTCACGCCCCACATTACGCAGCCGCACTATCGTCTCCCCATGCTCCTGGCGCCTCTCAACAACCTTCTCCGCACCCAGCTTCTCACTGAAAAACTCCCCGTCGCCACGAACACGCACGAGCCAGAACCGCTCCCTAAGCTCATCGAACCCACAATTTCGTATTATACGCCCCTTTTTCATAACTACAACATGGTCGATAACCTTCTCCACGTCGCTCAGTATGTGCGAAGATATCACTATCGTCCGTCCCTCGTCCTGAATCAATCCCAGCATCCAGTCCAGAAACCGCGCTCGCGCAACAGGATCCAGCGCCGCCGCAGGCTCATCCAGCAGCAACAATTCAGGCTCGAAACATATCGCCAAAAGCACACTCACCCGCTGACGCTCACCCACCGACAAATTACCAACCCGCGCATCACGCCGTATCTCGAAATCTTTCACATACCGCTCCTCAACCTCATCATTCCACCGCGGATAATACGCCCGAACATACCGCACAAGCTGCGCCACCGTCATCCACTCCACCAGCTCCCCGTTCTGATGGACATACCCAATCCGCGCAAGCTCCCTCGG
>CAZGGE010000221.1:0-3595 GCA_964524285.1 uncultured Pirellulales bacterium | reverse complement strand
AAAGTATGCTTAAGTCATTTTCACACTGCATCTGCAAAAGTAAATCGAGAACACGAACCTGAGCGACGGCGTCAAGTGAACTGGTAGGTTCGTCGGCTATTAGCAACGCCGGTCTTAAACTCATCGCCATTGCAATCATACAACGCTGCTGCATGCCACCTGACAATCGGTGCGGGTACTCGTCGGCTGTTCGGTGGGGCTCCCGAATACCTGCCTGTTCCAGCAAATATATTGTTTCAGTCCGGGCCTGTGATTGGGAAACATTTTTGTGCGCAACAATCGCCTCCACGATTTGCTCACCCACCGTATATACCGGATTAAAAGCAGCCGCAGAATCCTGAAATACCATAGCAATAACCTCGCCTCGAAGATTTTGCATTTCCTTGTGGTTAAGGTGCAAAAGCTGTCGGCCGTTCAACAAAATGCTTCCTTCGATACGGTGTCCGGCCCGTCTGGATATAAGCCGCATTATTGCTGAGCCAATAGTCGTCTTTCCGCATCCACTTTCACCAGCAAGGCAAAATACTTCTCCACGGTATACCGAAAAACTGACGTCTTCAACCGCCCTAACCAATCCCTCTGGAGTATGATAGTCTACGGTCAAATTGTGAACATCAAGTAAAACGGATTTGTCAACCATTGCCTTTTCTTACTCCGTCGATAGAATCGTAAAGCCACTCGCCGATAAAATTGAAGGATAGAACCGTCAGAAATATAGCCAGACCCGGAAAAAGGCTCAGCCACCACAAGAACCTTCCGGATGTGCTGACCGAATCGCCGAGCATTCGCCCCCAGCTCGGTGTCGGAGGCACCGCACCAAAACCCAGATAACTTAATGCAGCTTCAATAAATATGGCCGTACCTATCCCGAAGGTTGCATTCACCAATAAGGGCGAAATCCCGTTGGAAAGTATATGCCTGAAAATGATACGGCGAGTCGGAAGGCCAAGACACACGGCAGCCTGTACAAATTCGGTTTCACGTAGTTTCAGAAACTCTCCCCTGATCAGCCTCGCGCCGGCAGGCCAGCTCGTTAACGATATGATTATAATCACGCTCATTATGCTTCGTGGGAAAAAGGCCGAAAAGGTAATAATCAGAAAAAATCCGGGTATCGCCATGAATATTTCAAGCACTCGCATCCCCAAAAAATCCACTTTGCCGCCGAAATATCCGAGTAAACCTCCCACAAATACGCTCGTTGTACAAGCAAGACCAACAGATACAAATCCCACTCCAAGCGAAACCCTGCTGCCGTGAATTATCCTGCAAAGTACGTCGCTGCCTACAGCGTCGGTGCCCAACAAATGTCTCCTGCCGGGCGGCTGCAGGCAATCCTTAAGTTCCGTCCGTGCGTATCCGTATGGCACAGGAGCAAAAACCGCCCAGCTCGCTTCTCCGCTTGAAAGAAGCTCTTTGTAATCCGTGCCGTCGTGCCTGCCAGGCAAAAAAATAAATATTGAAGCCGTAACAAAAATCAATATTATAACGACCACTAAAAAAATAATTCCTGATATCTTACTACCCGAAATAAAATCAGAACGACGACGGTTACGAAATATAAAAAATAAGTAAACTGATACGACCAACGCAACAAAAAACATACAGTAATCCACCGCCTGCAAATTCCTGAAAGAAGGGTAATGAAGTTCGTCATCGATGCTTATGACGTAAGGTTTGTCGTTGGCAATAAAAGGAGCAAAAACGCAAACAAAAACCAGAATTGCCGGAAATACAACGCCGGTTTTCCACAAAAAACCGAATCCTTGATTCACCTCGTGCAAACCTCCGAAAGATTTGAGCCTTTTGAATCTGGTTTTGAACAATCTTCCCATTGTTTTCAGCTTTTTTGACCGAAGCCCACACGCGGGTCGGCGACCGAATAAGCAAGGTCGGCCAGCAGAATGGCACACACGTTCACCACACCCGAAACAATTGCAACTGACATTACCACGTTGTAATCTCGGCTGACCGCCGACTCGTATGCAAGCAAACCCATACCAGGTATACCGAATATTGTTTCTACTATAACCGAGCCTCCCAGCATAGCGGGTACTAATGTAGCGGTTACCGTGATTACTGAGATAAGGCTGTTGCGAAATACATGACGCCAAAATACCACCTTTTCGGAAAGACCCTTTGCTCGCGCCGCTTTTACGTATGGAGCATAAAGACTTTCAAGAATACCCGCACGCACCTGTTTGGTAACGTATGCAAAGCCGGTATATGAAAGACAAATAACCGGAAGAACAAGATGCCATAATCTGTCCAGAAACCAGCTAAAAAAAGGCAGTTCCTCCGCTCCGTCGCTGCTGAGTCCGCCTGGTGGAAAAAAACTAAAATATCCCGCCCCACACAGATAACCAAGCATCATTTGACTCACCAGTATTATGGGAACGGACCACAACACCATCAGAACAATGGAACTGAAACGGTCAAAAAACCGCCCGTGGCTGACCGCTGAACATGCTCCCACTGGTATCGAAAACATGTAAATAATTATAAAAGCTGTAAAATTAAGAAAAAGTGTAACAGGCAGCCTTTCTTTCAATAAACCGGTAACAGGGCGATTATAGCTTATAGAATAACCGAAATCAAAACGCAGTAAATTCCAAAGACGACTCACGTACTGAACAACCAAAGGCCTGTCCAGACCATAAGCATGCTTTTGAGCCTCTTCCACCTCAGCCGCCTGTTTTCCCGCTGCTAATCCACCAGACTGCAAATTCCAGCTCACCGGATCGCCCGGAGCTATACGACTAATGAAAAAAACGACTATCGTTATTCCCACCACAGTCGGTATTGCCGCCAGTATGCGCCTGATAATATATTTTAGCATATCAACCGTTTTTCTATAATATAATAGAGGCTTCTGCCTACGTGCCTTCTTCCGGCCTGGTATACCATTCCAGATAATTAAGGCCGTATTTGTGAACGCGGACATTCCGAAATCTTCGATTTACGATACGCAGGCTCGGCCGGGCAAATAGAAAAGTGCAGGGCTGTTGTCGATATATAATATTATAAAATTGCTGATACAAACAGTACCTTCGCTGACTGTCCCCCGAAGTTCGGGCCTCTTCGAGCAAACCGTCCGCACGCGAATCTGAAAAACCTGTATAGTTCTTTCCACTATCCACTTGTGAAGAATGCCAGTATTCGTAAGGGCCTGTCGTCATATCAGGTGAACGCATCGCAATAAAAGATTCGAACTCGCCGGTTATAAGCCGGCTTCGCAGAACAGACCATTCGTAAGGCTCGGTTATCACTTCTATGCCGACTCCGGCTGCCTCGTCCTGGAATACCCGCGCTATCCTGTCGTAAATTACCGACGAGCGGGAATAAACAAAACTGAAACTGAAAGAACGGCCGTTACGGTCGCGAAGACCGTCCCCGTCGTTGTCACGCCAGCCCGCTTCGTTTAACAACTGTTTTGCTTTTTCAGGATTATACCGACGGGGTTTCAGACCGGTTGACGCAATCCCAAATCCCGGGTTGAATGGACCGCAAATAACTTCTCCGGTACCGCTAAGCAAAGATTCCACTAAACCCTCCCGGTCAAAAATATACGTCATTGCTCTGCGAACACGACTGT
>CAZGGE010000220.1:0-3595 GCA_964524285.1 uncultured Pirellulales bacterium | reverse complement strand
CAGGTTCACTTCCCGAATCAACCAGTATAACATGTCGTGGCTTACTGCAATGTCGTGATGGTTCTGGACTGCGAGAGTAACTCCGTATTTTGCGGCCTTTTTTCCCGATAGGCGGAGACTTTCGACAACCATTGCATATTGTTTGTCGAATGGGATACCAGGCCTTTCGTAGCCGGTGAAAATGCGTACCATATCCGTGCCGAGGTCGTTTGCAAGTTTTGCGAGCTGCTCGACGTATGAGGCCTGGATTTCGGTATGGGGAATTCCGGGTTTGTCGATTCCGGCGGTGAAGTCGGTATAGCCTGCGAGGCAGACAAGCTCCAGGCCGAGGTTTTGAATTTTTTCGCGTAGCTTGCGGCGTTTTTGTTCATCATAATCCAGAATGGAGACGTGCGGACGTTTGGCCATGAGCATTACACCGTCGAATCCCAGTTCTTTGGCTTTTACCAGAAACTCATCCACGTTCAGTCGCGCCTGCCCGCGCCAGAAACCTGCGTAGCTTACGGAATGAAGACAAGTTTTGACCTTAAAATCTTTTTCTTTGCCTGTTGGCGTTTTCTGTCCAAGTCCCTGTGCGACCATAAACACGAGTAATAGTGCCGGCATAAAGAGATACTTATACATTTTTGAATTTCCTTTCATCGACGGTTATCGACTTTTAACGCTGGTAAGCCTTTACAAAAAGGCTGCGAAGCATAAAGATACCGCGCAGCCGACAAAGGTCAAGATTTTTGAATAATGTGTTTTTAGTTTGTTGTTTGGATTACCGTCTGACGGCCTGTATGAGTTGCTGAGGGCAGTTTTCTGCCATTCTTGTGAGGTCTTCGTAGCTCAACAGGTAGATATCCGATTTGGTTGCGGTGGCGAGGAAGTCTGCATCATCACAATCACAGTTGGGCCAGGTGCAGGATGTATCATTAGCCCAGGACGGCGTGTTGCAGGCAAAAAAGCTGTTGCCGGAGAAGGTAGCGCTGTCTTTGATGTAGTTCCAATTTTTTGTCATCCAGGGTTGAGTCAGCAGAGCGTAATCCAGTGCGTTTACGTAACAATCATCAGAAAGGTCTGCTGAAAGGTGGCAATCCTGCTGAAGCCACTGCCGGCATAGTATATTTAAATCGTTCCAGCCGACGATACCGTTAGAATCCAGGTCGGCGTCCGATGGGCTTGTAATACCTACGAAATCATTGCCTCGGATAACAGAGTCTTTGAGGTCGCCGACGGGATTGTTTGATGTGCTTCGGTAGAATACGGTGCCTTTGGGGTCAATAGTATTGCAGGTAAGCTGAAAGTTGGGGAAAATTTTATTTATTCTTATTCCTATCTTATCGAAGTCGCATCCGAGGACGTTTAGGTCTCTTCTTTCGCCGGGAGTGTCGTAACCTTTAAGCAAGAGCCAGTAACCCCAGTTTCCGCTTGTGCCTGGCCAGGTACCGGCGATGCTTCCGTCAAATTGGCAGTTTAGTATTACGCCTTCACGGGTGTATTTGTCGGTGTTTGCCTCGATGTCAAAGTGATAAAGTCCGTACAGGGTGCCGAAATAACAATCGATGAAAATGAATTTCTCTGTGTCGCCGACTATGGAGACAATGTTACGGTTTGCCCGCTGGAATATGCAGTCTATAACGGAGAGGCCGGATACAGTTCTTATGTACAATGAATCATATCTTCCTTCCAGTGACCTGACTTTTTCGATTCTTGCATTTGTAGTATCTTTAACCTGTATAACGTGGCTTGCTTTCCCCGAGCCGCCCGAATCGGGATAGTCTGCATACCAGTTATTTCCGGAGTGAGCTTCGTCCTCGGTGCCGTATGCTGTGAAACCTTCGAGTTGTGGGCCTGTACCGCTAAGTGTTATGAGCTTTCCGGCGTTTGCTGCCCTGAAGACGGTATCATCGATGCCGGCACCGAGCAGTTTTACGCCGTCGTAGACATCAAGTCCACCGACCATATAGACGCTCCAGCCGGGTGCATATACCGTTCCTCCTCCGTGTTGTGCCACGTAATCAATTGCAGCCTGAAAAGGTTCGCTGTCGTCGGTCGAACCGTCGCCATAAGCATTACGATAGTAAATACCCATAGATACGAGGTCAGACCTAACATTTACAAACAAAGCGCCGCCGGATAAATGTTGGGAGTTATTGTCTTTCGATGAGACGTCAGTGGTTGAGGCGGCGGGGTATGCCGTCAGTATGGTTGTGTGTGTTTGTCCGCATATGGGAAGGATGTCGCCACATACGCAGAAGGTTAAACATGCTATTATTACAGCAAAGATAAAAAGTGAACGTCGCATCTGTTAATCTCCTCCTTAAATGAAACGAATCAAGTTTATATATTATAGCATTTCATAGTATGGTGGGCAAGCATTATTTTCGCTAAGGGGACGTTTGCTTTCATATTTTGGTATGTCCCGAAGACAAAAGCCCCTCGCAGATAAAGAAGGAGGCTTGCACGCAAAGTGCAAGCCTCCTTTAATTCAAACGCAAACCAATCAGTAATTTGTTCAATTACTGTTTAGTGTTAACGCCTTTTTCGGATAAGAGCGAGACCGCCGATGCCGAGCAGGACGAGAGTTGCCGGCTCTGGAATTTGTGGTCTTGCACCCATGTAGCTGCCGTCTGAGTCACCGGTTACAATGCTGGACGGAGTATTCTTAGTAAGCCACATGTAGTATTCGTCGTTGTAGTCAGTGGAGACAAAGAACGGCTGGTCGCTTACGCAGCCGTCGCCCTTGCTGGCCGTACCGCCAACGTCGTTCTTATTGTTATAGAAAGCGCTGTACGTAACATCACCGGCGCTGTTCTCGACATATACGCCGCCGTCGTTGTCTACAAAGATACTATCCTTTATGACCCAATTCGAAGGGCTTCCGAGCATGCTAACCATATAGGGATCCTCGCCATCACGGACGTCATACAGGTTGTAGAAGGTGCAATTCTCGATGGTAAGATTATCATTAGTAGAACCCCTTCGGCTATAGACCTGTTCAAAACCCTTCGGGTTGCTTGCATCATGGTCGGGAGCGTGGAAGATGCAGTTTTTTATGGTGATATCGTCGCTTCCGTCTCCCTCGACGTAGAACTCCAGAGACCTTCCGACACCGCTGGACAACCAGCTTTCTCTGTTAATAATGAGGCCGTCAAATGTCATGCCGCTGTGGAAGCGAAACGACCATTTTCCGTCTACGATAGCATTTTCACCCGGTGCAGCCATGAAGGTTAAGTTGTTCTTGCCGTCGTCACTCGTCATATCATAGTCTGCGTATCTGCCCTCGTGAATCATGATGGTGTCGTCAGCCGAACATGCACTAACAGCGTCTCCGATAGTGGCGTAGGTCTGTCCGGCACCCACATGGAGTGTGGTCGCCTGTGCGCCGGCAACCAATGCACACATTACAACAACTGCCAAAAATTGTTTCGATACATTACTCATTGTACTCCTCCTCTTCATAAAATAACCGTACTTCAATTTACCCTTCAGCCACACACCAAAGGGTTCATTCTTAAAAATCGAGCAAATATCCTCTCCTTTCGTTTAATTTCAAAAGCCTTCTGTAAAACACATAAATCTATGTTAAACAATGATTTACACTCATTGT
>CAZGGE010000219.1:0-3680 GCA_964524285.1 uncultured Pirellulales bacterium | reverse complement strand
GCGTTAGTTCGGGCGACGCATCCATATACGCTCTGTCGGCTCCGGAGGCCGGCTTGAGCATTACTTATGACCTCGACTATGGGGGACATGAGGGGGTGGGCAGGCAGATTTACGGATGTCGTCTGACGGCCGAGGGGTTTGAAAAGCAACTGGCGCCGGCTCGGACGTTTTTACTGGAGGCTGAAGCAAAGCGGTTTCAGTCCCGCGGCATGGGAACACACCTTACACCCCGCGATATTCTTGTCATAAATTCACAGGGTCCCATCAAGAACGGATACAGGTTCTCCAACGAATGTGTAAGGCATAAAATTGTGGATTTAATAGGCGACCTTGTCCTCGTGGGTCAGCCTTTGAAGGGCAGGATTGTCGCTTATAAAAGCGGGCACATGCTGAATCAACAGCTTGTTCGCAGATTATTTGAGGCGTCCCGGCAGCAGAAGCGAATGAGGCGATTCGGCACCGATGCACTGCTTGACATCCGGCGAATACAGAAAATCCTGCCCCACCGTTTCCCGTTTCTTCTGGTGGATAAAGTTATCGAAATCGAGGGCGATACCCGGATTAAAGCGGTGAAGAATATTACGTTCAACGAGCAGTTTTTCCAGGGACACTTTCCCGGAACGCCCATCATGCCGGGCGTTTTGATAGTGGAGGCTATGGCTCAGGTTTCGGGTCTTCTGTTTGCACAAAAGCTGGAACATAAAGGAAAACTCGCGGTACTTTTGAGTATGGACGGAGTAAAGCTTCGCAAAGCGGTCGTACCGGGAGACCAGCTTATTTTGAGCGCGGAGACGGTCAGGCTCCGCAAGAGAACCGCTCAGTGCCGGTGTGTGGCCACCGTAGACAACGCGGTAGCCGCCGAGGCACAAATAAAGTTTATGCTGGTTGATGATGAGAAGCTCTGATTTCGACCGGAACCGATTGCTGGAAGGTCGAAACATTAAGGCGATAATATGACTGAAGTACATCCAAGTGCCGTTATTCACGAAAAATGCCAACTCGGGCAGGACGTTGTGATAGGACCGAACTGTGTACTCGAAGAAGGAGTAAGCGTCGGCGACGGGAGCATTCTCGGCGCAAACGTCGTTGTGGGCAGGAACGTTAAAATCGGTCGCAATAATGATATTTTTGCCAACAGTATGATTGGTGGCAGGCCGCAGATACTAAACGCCGGGCCTGATTTCGAGTACGGCGGACTAATCATCGCAGACAACAACACAATAAGAGAACAGGTTACGATTCATCCCAGCATATACCGTGAACAGACTACGCGTATGGGCAATGATAATCTGCTGATGATAGGAGTTCATATAGGCCACGATTGCATCCTCGAAAACAAAATCGTAATGAGTAATTATGTCCAGATTAGCGGTCATTGTAAAATCGAGACGGGGGTGTGGCTTAGCGGAATGGTCCTGCTGCATCAGTTTGTTACGCTGGGTAAATGGTGTTATGCGGCCGGGATGGCCGGCGTTAATCACGACGTTCCTCCGTTTTTGACGGTAAGCGGCCATTATCCGCCTCGAATTCGCAGTGTGAACAAGCGGGGTATGCAGCGGGCCGGCCTTTCCGAGCGCCAGCAACAGGAGGTTCAACGAGCCTTCAGACTTTTATATCGCGGCAATGACAGGATGCCACTGCTGAAAAGGGCGAAAAAACTTATATCTGAGGACGGTCTGGACGAAAACGTCCGATGCATTCTCGAAACAATACTCAAAAGCGGCGAGCATCGATTCGGAAGGTATCTTGAGACGCTGCGGCATGATTAAAAAGACCGGCATAAAAGCCGGTCTCTTACAAAGGATTTAGGGAAGAGCAAAGCTGATGGAGAAGATAAGAACTGCGGTTGTTGGTGCCGGCAAAATGGGGGCGATACATGCAAAGGTGTACAACGAACTGCCCCAGAGCGAGCTTGCGGCGATTGTAGACATTAAGCCAAACAGAGCCAAAAGACTTGCTGAACGCTACGGATGCAAAGCCTGCCAGGACTGTTCCGAAATCCTCGGTAAGGTGGACGCGGTAACGGTTGCAACGCCCACCGAATCTCACCGCTCCCTTGCCGAACTTTTTATAAAAAACAATATTGCGGTGATGGTGGAAAAGCCGCTGGCCGTCAATACCAGGCAGGGCAAAAGCATTGTAAAAATGGCCAGGCATCGCGATTCGGTCCTTGCAACGGGACATTCGGAACGCTGCAATCCGGCGGTTCAGGCTATAAAAAGACTTAATATAGAGCCTAAGTTTATCGAGGCAAATCGAATCAGCCCATATCCGTTTCGCTCTACCGATGTCGGGGTGGTACTTGATGTTATGATTCACGATATAGATATTGTGTTATCTATGGCGGCGAGTAAAATCAAGAGGATAGACGCGGTGGGGGTTAACGTTATTGAGGATAACGAGGATATTTGTAACGCCCGAATTGTTTTCGAGAATGGTTGTGTTGCAAATCTTACGGCCTCAAGGCTGGCACTGAAAACCGAAAGAAAGGTTCGAGTGTTCAGTCGACAGGCTTATTTGAGCGTGGACTACTTCAAGAAGAGCGGGATTGTTATAAAATCAGACCCTAATATAGATATGGTTGAATGGATTCGTGAGCGAAAGAAATCCGGCGATTTCGATTTTACCAGCGTTAACTGGCCTGACCTGCTGCACATCGAGGAGCTTGAAATCGGAGACCAGGAACCACTTATTGTTGAGCAGAAGGCATTTCTCAGGGCGGTCGCGGACAAAAGCAGCAGGCCAGAAGTTACCGGCGAGGACGGACTGGCGGCCCTGCAATGTGCCGAGAGAATACTTCGCTCCGTGCGCAAACACAGGTGGGAATAATCATTCGGAACATTAAATCGGGCGGATTGCAACAATTTTACTGTAACGCGAAATGTCTTTTGGCGTCTATAATTGTGAAGTCATAACAATTGGAATTAGTCTTTGCGTTTCAACCTGACTCACCTAAAGCGGAAGCGACAGGATAATATGCGATTCGTAACAAATTACCATTTCGCCAGGCGTAATCATTAAATACAATTTGTATAACGCCGACTGTCTTTCATTTAGCGGACAGATTGACCCAGACCGGCGAGGACCACGCCTGGTTGCCGTCGGATTGCATGGCGTGAATGTAGAAATAGTGTGTACCCTGCAATTCATTGGGACTCCAGCTTGTTTTGATTGAAGCTGCATTTTTATTAAACGTGAGCCTTTGTACTTTTTTTCCGTCTTTGTAAACGTCAATCCATTCAATGGGCGCGGTTGCATCCACTTCAATATCAAATTTCGAGGCGGAATTTATTTCGACCTCTTCGCCCATCCATCGGCCGTCGCTTGTGAACACTAAGGCCATCTTATCTGTGGCGGCAAAACACCTGCGGGACTGAATCGAACGGAAAATACCCTCTTCGCTCAGTTGCGGAGTCCAAACGCCGGCAAAGCTCACGCCGGTCGAAAGGTGGTCGTTGCTGGCGATAAAGCCGAACTTATAACCCCTGTTCAGGCCTGTGTGTGCCTTATTCTGGCTTATTTCGTCCCTGTAACCCTGGTATATCTCAAGAACGGGACGTTTAGCCTCGTCGTGATAGGCCCACACCCTTGCCCTTATGGGGGCGTGCGGGATGGTAAAGGTGTCGGCATTGATTTTCTCCCAGAAGCCGGCTAACCTAATGGTTCCAAATGGGTCCATG
>CAZGGE010000218.1:2201-3762 GCA_964524285.1 uncultured Pirellulales bacterium | reverse complement strand
AGATCGGCACCGATCAGATTGGCACCGATAAGATTGGCACCGCGAAGATCGGCACCGATAAGATTGGCACCGATAAGATTGGCACCGATAAGATTGGCAATTTCTTTCACTTTCCCGTCTAAAAATTTAACGATCATTTTAGTCCTCCTTTATCCAATCAGATTCCATTATTATGTATCCGCACTCAATACACTCATGCAGCCAAGTCCAAAACGGCTCAGTATGCTCTACTGTGGCGCTCTGCACACTACCACACTCAGGGCAGCGGATAGCCTCGCTGTGTATTTCCCATTTTCCCACTAGTCCTCCTTTGTAAAGTCCAGCGGCTCCGGGAGAGGACTAAAAACCCGAATACAATACGAGCGTATTGTAAGCTATCGCCGCCGCTGGTTGATTTTGTGATTTGCATTAGTCCCCTATCCTCTTGTAACCAATATACCATCATGTCTGGTGATGTGCAAGACTTTTTTACATCAGCAATGTCGAGGTCGTGATAGCTGCCGCCGACAGCCAATACATCACCCGTACCCACTCGCCATACCTTGCATACACACACGCCGCCAGTACGTCAATCACCGCCAGCGTTACCGGCAATACCGATGTGATTATTTGTTTAGTTGTCAATGTGATTCTACATCCTGTTAAAGACTGTCCTCATACTTCCACCGCCGCCCACAATGCCGGTATCCACGCCTGATAGCCTGGTAAATACACCGCTGATTGAATCTCCTGTCGACGGCATCCTTGACGCTATCAAACGTCATGCTCCACCCGCCAGCACTACACACCACCCGGCAATGCGGCCTGCCACGCTTTGACACCACCGGCTCCGGTTGTACCTTACGTGGTATGCTCAGGCAATCGTCGCGTGACAGCCTAAACTCATCAAGTATGTGTCTCATGCTAGTATCCTGTAATGGTAGATTTTCTCACCGTCATTTGTTTTGCCAAAATATTCGCACGATATAGACATGCCATTCTTGCGCAACTCGGATGCGGCCGTTCCCACCGCACAAATATTTGCTTTGCGCGCTATCTCCATTGTGCTGTGCGGCAACTTGTCACTGAGTAGCTTCGCCATTCGCTGCAACCGCTTTGATCTCTTCAGGCTTGCGTAGTGCATCAGTCCTCTTCCCTCACCGCCACACTGCGCAAGGTCATCTAGGGTACATCCGCAGTCATCCGTGTACAGGCCGTCATAGCCGTGACTCCGTAACCAATCCGCGACAATCTCAGGCACCTTCATCTCTGCCCCCTTTTTGTGCTCCTAAATTCTGACAATGTATCGTATTGCACCCTCGCTTCATTCTCACCGCCTACAAAAATTATGATATACCCACCGCCCGGCCAGTCGTTCAAGAATGCTGTAAGGTTTTTTCGCACAGCATCTTCCAGCTTCTCGATGCGATACGCCTTTTGTGCCGGTGACCATTCCAACGCCCATAATTCATTCAACTTCATCATCAAAGTCCGCCATTTCCGTAAATCGTGAATATTCCAATTGTGCATTCAGTTTCACGCACACGTCTGATACCCCGTCACGCTGCAATACCGTGCAATC
>CAZGGE010000218.1:0-2191 GCA_964524285.1 uncultured Pirellulales bacterium | reverse complement strand
GTATTTTCCCCGCTCCGGGTCATGCAATACCAATGCAACATCACACGCTTCGACTATCGTTTGAGACTCCTTGAAAAACGAATACATCGGCGCGTCGCCGCTCGCTCGTTCAGCCGCACCGCTCAACTGCGACAAGACCATCATACAAACGTCTTCATCCCTAGCTATATCCGCCAGCCCTTCGGCACAACTGGCTATTTGCTGGCTTCGCAAATCACCTGTGCCACGCATACGCTGTATGTAATCGACTACCACCACATCCACTGGCTGCACATTTTTCAGCCTTATTATCATGTTTCGAATGTAATCCACCGTGCAAGCCGAAGTTCTGTCGATGTACATTTTTTGGTCTTTGTATGCTGACATCTGATTTTTTATCGTAACCAAATCTTTTTCAAACGGCTTCATCATTTGCCCGGTATTGATATTACATCGGTTTCCAAGTATGCAGTTGTGTATCTGATTCTCCGCCATCTCCATCGCAAACACTATACAGCCAAGCCCATCATTCAGCCATTGGCTAACCAGCGACAAGCTAAAACGGCTCTTCCCGGTCTTCTTTAGCCCCCCAACTACGTACAATTTACCCTTCTGCCATCCGCATAGTATATCATCCAGCCGGGGTATTCCACTTCGGTACCCAAGAATTCCCTGCGATTCCATCGACTTCTCCATTGCCTTGTAATATGCCTTCAAGCTCTCAAGATGCTCATACTCATCCCGCTTGCTCCCGGTGGCTATCTTCCCGAGGTCCCTTATCGCCCTTGCCAAGTGCCCGTCCGATTCATCCGGCATCACCTCAAGCGAGTTCACAAACTGCGATCCGACTTGCCATGCAACGGTCCGCCGGTAATCCTTTTCAAGCTCATCAATAATCGGCTCAATATGTCGAGGCACATACAAATCCTCAGCATGTGCCAGAATTAACGTCATTGCTGAGTTGATTATCGTGGATTCAATCTTCCCGGTCCGCTGGTACTGTTCGCGCAACTTTTCGTAGTACTCCCGGCGTTCGCCGGTAAACAAGTGGTCTTCGATGTACACAAACTGACCGCTCGATGCGATCCAGTTCAGGGCCTGGAGTTCTGATTTCTCACTCATACAAGTGTTTCATGTCCTCTGCTGTCATCACGTATGGCCGGTATTCGCCGAGCGGGTGCTTATTGTCGGGCTTCTCTTTCATCGGATATATTCCACTCCAGCCCTTTTCGATTGCGTATTCAATGTGACTTATTGCTCCGTCCGCATCCCTGCCAAGTTCTAAGGCTTTTTTCCGTATCAGGTCTAGTGCGTGGTCAGTACAAGGCTTCCGTATTTTTTTCCTATGTTCTCTGAATCGGTCGAGTGCTATTTCAAAACTGTTTTTCTCCCCATCGAAAAGCACCATCACTGTTTGTTCTTCTTCATTCTTTACATTCTTTACATTCTTTACATTCTTGTTTGTTGCCCTGATCGTGCCCTGATCGTGCCCTGATTTTACCCTTCATCGTGCCCTTATCTTGCCCCTCGCCTTGGTAAGTCTCGTAATTACATATAGTTATCCTTGTCGTTTTTTGGACATTATCGTGCCCTATTTGGCCTGTTTTCAAAAGCAGTTCGAAGAACAAACGAACCTTCTTAACACCCCACTTCCACCGCTTGCTGTAAGTCCCTAAAGACATAACGACTTGTCCGCGTTTGCACTCAATTATCTGGTTTCCGAGTATGATTTCGTTGTCGCTGTGGTTTGCCAAAAGAATCAAATCTACCCATGCCTGCCCACGGGTAAACGGCTCACATTTCCACAATGGATTATCCCAGATTTTGCGGTGTAGCTTTATCCAGCCCTCTGTGTTCATTTTTCTTCGTCTGCTTCATCTATGTACATTTCTAACGCATAAAAATACTCTGAACATCTAAGGCAAAAAGTGTTTTCTTCATCGTGATTCGCTTCCAAAAAACTCAGAATATCGACAATCAACCTCTTAGGTACTTTCACCATTTCCATAAAAATCTCCAATAAATAACCAGCCGCGATACAGAATCTGCCGGAAAGAGTACCGCGTACCGTTTGAGAACGGATTACTGCTGGTCGTTATTACGATTTTTCGATTTTGGATTTCGGCAAATTCATAACCCCAATATAATACCGGGATCCGTAATGTGCAAAAGTTTTATTTGCTGTGCCTTTGCTTTGCCGCGTCTGGCTCGG
>CAZGGE010000217.1:0-3797 GCA_964524285.1 uncultured Pirellulales bacterium | reverse complement strand
CCTTAGCTTCCGCTGCTTAAACCTTTATAAAAAATGCGAAAGTTAACTAAAGCCATAACTGCATTTAACCCATAACTCTTAATCCTTCGGTCGTCCCGAAGGTTGATGTTTAGCCCCCACTCCTGTGGTGGGGGTAAGCTCTCCGGCCAAAAACACTCAATATAACTTTTTCCCTTTACAACCACCCCCAATTCTGGTATAATATTAGCCGAAAATAAAAACTCTTTGAATTACAACATACTTCAAACTTTACAAATCTGGGGGCAATAACAAATGACCTTCACAAAAACACCGTCGGCCAAAGGCCGATCACATTCTGAAATCTTAAATATCAAACTTCATATATGTTTTCTTGCACTTTTCGGCCTTTTCTCAATTCCCCACGATGTTAAGTTAGGTAAAACAACCCTTTATTTTGCAAAACAAACCCAATTTCAAAACGACCTGCTTAACGCAAATCCTTTTATTGCGGAGGCTTACGAAAACCGGACTTTCCAGCCCACCACAAAACAAACCCAAACAAAGCCGTCAGGCAGTGCACCCAACGTGGTGCACCGCAATACAAACCCAGACAAACCCAATCTAACCCCTCTAACGCCTCAAAAATTCAAAACAAACCCAATCAAACCCGATTCGAACCCGTCAAGCAGTGCACCCAACGTGGTGCACCGCACAAAACAGACCCAATCTCAAGCACTCTCATTCACTCAACAACTTCTTCGCAATCTCCACAGCAGCCTCTCTGTTCGCTATGGCCGTGCAGTTCTTCCGCATTTCCGCCCGCCTTTCCTTATCTTCCATCAACCTTCTCAGCTCTTCCCACAGCCATTCACCTCTCTCCCACGCATCCGGCAGGTCGTCCACCACTATCGCCGCACCCGCATTAACCAACTGCTCAGCATTAAAATACTGATGCCGGTCCCTGTGGTGTGGATACGGAATACAGATGCTCGGCACTCCCGCTGCCGCATACTCCGCAACGCTTATCGCTCCGCTCCTGCCAACAACCAGCTCCGCCGCCGACAGCAAATCCGCCATATTGTCAAAATAGTCAACCACCTTCGATTCAATATCTGCCGATGCATAGCAATCCCTGACCGCTTCCACATTAGACCTGCCGGCCAGATGCACTATCTGCCACCTGTTCGCAAAACCGCTTATCCGCTCCAGCAGCGAACATATCGTCTCATTAATACTCCTTGCCCCGCTCGATGCACCCGTAATCAAAAGAACGTATTTGTGCCGGTTCAGACCAAGCTGCTCAACCGCCGCTTCCGGCTGAGGATTCAAAAAACCGCTGCGAAGCGGACACCCCACAACCTTTACCTTCGAGCTTCCTTTACCAAAGAACGGTACGGATGTTCGGAACTGCACAAGAATTTCATCAGCCCACCTCGCACCAATCAGCCTGTTGGCCCTGCCGGGTATCACGTCGGGGCTTATCAATACTACCGGCATGTCCAGGCTGTGAGCCGCCCTGCACGCCGGTGCCGCCACGAATCCACCAACGCCTGCCATCGTGGCATTCTCACTTTTTGCAATCTGCTCACGAGCGACGCACGTGCTTTCCAGAAATTCACTGACAAACCTGACCAGCCCTCTCGGACGAAGCGTAAAACCAACCGCCCCCAGCACCGTATACTCAAACCCGGCCCTCGACAGAATATAAGCGTCAATGTCCCTGCCGCTGCAAAAAAAATGAACCTTAGCCGCCGGCTCAAGGTTGACTATCTGTTCGGCGACGGCAATACCAGGGTAAATATGGCCGCCCGTTCCGCCGCCCGCAAAGAAAAAACTCCTGCTGCTCAAAATTCATCCCTTATTAAAACACCAATGCCGGGTAACTGCCTCGCTATATTCACCAGCAAACCCACACCAACGGCGGAAAGCAACATGCTGGTACCACCAGCACTTACAAAAGGCAGCGGCAAACCCTTTGTAGGCAGCAACACTGTTACTACCCCTATATTGATTGCCGCCTGCAAACCTATGGTAACAGTAATACCGAACGCAAGAAGTCGGCCGAACTGGTCCCCGCAGCGAATCACTACAAGCATTCCAAGCCAGACAAATGCGACGAACAACGAAATAACCGCGACGGTGCCGACCAACCCGAGCTCCTCGCCTATAATAGCAAAAATGAAGTCCGTAGTGTCTTCCGGAAGGTGGCCGTATTTACAGATACCTCTGCCGAGCCCTTTGCCAAGCAAACCGCCCGAACCGAGCGCCAAAAGAGATTGGTTGGCCTGATATGCCGTGGAGTCAGACCATTTTTGAGGATTCAAAAAAGCCGCAATGCGGTTCAGCCTCCCGGGCGAATGAAGCAACATTACGACAAACCCTGCAATAGCAAAGGGTAACGGAGTCAGTAAATGAAGGAATTTTATGCCGGCTGCGAACATCATCAGAACCGCCAGAACAGCAACCAGTGCGGCCGTTCCCAGGTCCTCTACAATTATCAGGCCTGCAATTATGCCGGCTACGATGCATAACGGAATGAAACGCTTCCAGTACAAGTGAATACTATTACTATACCTGGCACAGTAGGAAGCGATGAAAAGGATGAGTACGTATTTTGCAAATTCGGACGGCTGGAAACTGATTGACGCCGGCCCTGCAGGGATTCTCAGCCATCGCCGGGCCTGGTTAATTTCGGCCCCTATGCCGGGTATGAGGACGATTGTAAGTAATACTATTGCAGCGATTAACAAATATAAACTGGGCGATTTGAGCCAATTTTCAGCCGCTGCGAGGCGCCTGTAATTAAAGCGTGCTGAAGTGTACATAACTACAACAGAGAGAGGAAAAAAAAGCAATTGTCGGCAGCGGGTCGATTCATAAAATTTACTTAAGTCCAGTTGCTGACTGATGTTAGCACCTGCTGAAAACACAAAGATAGTGCCTGCAGACATTAAAATGACAGCAATTCGAGCGATATAGCAGTGGAGCTTGTTATGTTGATTTGTCGTAAGCATCTTTTTTACAAATGGTTATGGCAACACAACCTTTCGAGATTATTTGGCTTGCCTGGTGTTTACAATGTTTATTTTCGGCTGTTATCGGGCCGTAGCAATAAAATTGCACTGACGCGAAATGCTCAGAAGGCTGATTCAAATATCCCCCTATCAAATGCGACCTTTTGCGGGGTTCTACCGCCGCAGCAGGTAAATAATCGGAATCAACATAATCACAGACCTATTCAGTGGAGTCTTCAGATATTTCCGGCAGCTCCCTGACAACGCGGTGTGATGTGTTTGCTTCCTTGAACTGCCTTATAACCTTCACTTCACCACTATAATCTTCCGGGGCTTCTATTTGCACCTTTGAACTCTCTCCTGCCGGCTCCAAGTGCTTCGTTTCTTTATCTACCAGTTCCGTAGCCCGAACCACGCTCGCTGCGGAGGCGAATTTTACCACTATCACGTCATCCTCAGAGATTACCGTGTTTACTTCCGTCGGATTGTAAAGATATATTTCTACGCCCTGTTCTGTTCGCTCTGCCGACAGGTCCGGACAACGCGGGGGCATAATTGGTTTCAGCGACATTGCTTTTTGGACAGCCTGCCGTTCAACTGACTTGCGCTTGTATACCATCAATGTTCCGACGGTTAGTAATGACACCAGTATTAGAAATATCGATGTGGGCAATATAATACCGCCGCAGATAAAACCTTTGTACTTAAAACTCACTTCTCCTTTACCCATCGCTTGTTTCCTTCTCAAATATTTTTAGGCTCTTCAAAATAATTTGTGGGTAAAAATATGAGGAATCGCCTTTGGCGATGCTGTTTTGATCT
>CAZGGE010000216.1:0-3857 GCA_964524285.1 uncultured Pirellulales bacterium | reverse complement strand
TTTCTCGCACCATAGGTTGAAAAGGTTCAAATCCGGGACCTGTACTTTTTGATGCAGGCCCCGGTTTGTTATAGGGGGAGCTAAGTCAGCTATGGGGGCATTTTAATAAAGAAGGCTTTGTCGATTTTTTGTTGTGTCTTTTGCGTCTTTTTTTTAATCAGGCCGTACTCATTAAGTATTCGTTTTTAAGCAGTCTTATACCAATTGTATTTAATGATTCAGCTTGGCGAAATGGTAATTTGTTACGAATCGCATATTATCCTGAAGCTTCCGCTCCAGGGGATTCAGGTCGAAGCGCAAAGACTAATTCCAATTGTTATTATACACTTTCGTTAGCTTCTGATACTGCTGCCGGCTCATACATCTTATCCTTACCATGGGGATACGATTTTCCCTGGCCATCCCAACTAAAACCAATAAATCAGTTGACCTTAATTCCTGCAAACCGTAGATTTACACCTTTTATAATCCTGGTTTTACCGAAGGCTTGCGGTGGAAAAACTTGTTTTCAAAAAAGACTGGCAGCCGTTGTTTGCCGGGTTCGGCCTGCGGTGCTTCGATGATTTTTTCTCATACCCCAACGCGCCAAATAAGCATAGCAAAAGACTCGCTGTGCCTATCTCGCTCGGAGAAGGCCCCAATACTTACAAATTCTTCCTTAAGCGTTTTTACTATGCCCACTTAGGTGATGCCTTTTCGTCTCTCGCCAACTTTCACCAAACTCTGACCCAGGCGCAGTGTGAGTGGGAAAACGCTCATCTGCTGCACCGCAAAGGCTTCGGCACCTTCAATCCCGTATGCTTCGGTGCCCGCACAAAGCTCAGCCTCGAAAAACAATCCTTCATCGTAACAGAACCCGTACAGGGCCGGCCGCTCACTGAATTTGTCTCCAAGCAGTGGAACCGGATGCCTGTTGGACAAAGAGATAACATCATCACCTCCCTTGCACGCAGCATCAGAGAAATGCACGATTCGGGTATCCGGATGCCGGATTTATACGCCTGGCACATATTTTTGCGACACACAGGCGACAGCCAATGGCGATTCGCATTTATCGACCTGCACCGGATGCAGCCGGCAAGCAATAGTAATGCAAGACGAATTCGCGACCTTGCGAGACTGCTTCACAGTATGCGGGAAGAATATTTCGACTATCGAATCAGAAATCTTCTTCTCGAAACATACGCTCGAAACGGCAGGCCCGGCGGCACGGAAAAATTCGCCGGTAAAGTCTATCGGCACGCTGCGAAACTTTCAGCCAGAAGAAGAACAAAAAAATACTAATCCCCCATAGGGCGCAGGCTGGTGCCGGCGGTTACTTTATGAGCTTGATTATCTCGTCAAGGTCATTTGCAACTTCAATCGGCGGATTGCTGAACTGTCCCTGTTTATCCTTGTGGTAATTGACCGTTACGTTGGGGTCTTTCAACGCGTGGCCGGTTAATACGCACGCAACCCGCTGGTCTTTTTCCACCACTCCGTCTGCCAGCAGGTGTTTCAGTCCCGCTATGGTTGCCGCCGACGCCGGCTCACACCCAAGTCCGTACCTGCCGATTATCGCCTTTGCGTCTTTGATTTCCTCGTCGGTTACGGCCAGCACCAATCCTTTGCATATTTTTATTGAGCGGAGGCACTTTTTGAGATTGACCGGCCGTGATATCTCTATTGCGGACGCACATGTACGTGGTGAGAAGTTCCGGGCAGTCAAATCATCATAATAATCATCGATAATTTTCTGATTTACATGCCCTTCGTTCCAGGTAAGGTTTTTATTATTAACGAGGTCGTTGAGTGTATCTGCGCCGGTGGCGTTGACGATTGCCATTCTCGGGATTTTTTCAATCAGGCCCAGGTGCTTTAACTCAGCAAAGGCCTTTCCGAACGCACTGGAGTTTCCGAGGTTCCCGCCCGGCACGATTATCCAGTCCGGGACGTTCCATCGCAGCCCCTCAATAATTCGGTACATAATTGTCTTTTGGCCTTCGAGGCGAAAGGGATTGAGGGAATTGAGCAGGTATAGATTCAGCTTTTTGCAGACGGCCTGGACCTGTTTCATGCAGTCGTCGAAATCACCGAGCACCTGCAACGTCTGTGCACCGTAATCCATAGCCTGGCTGAGCTTTCCGAAAGCAATCCTGCCCGAGCCTACAAACACCGTTGCCTTAAGGCCGCAACTGTGGGCATACATAGCCATGGATGCGGAAGTGTTGCCGGTGGAAGCACATACGCACGCTTTTGTGTCGACCATATTTGCATGGCTGAAGGCGGCGGCCATTCCGTTATCCTTGAAAGACCCGGAGGGGTTAAGCCCTTCATATTCCAGAAAAAGGCAATCAGGCTTCATGCCCACGTGCTCAGCGACGGCACAGTTCTGCTGGAGTACGGTCTGACCTTCGCCTATGGTAACTTTATGGCGGTCGTCGCAGAAATTCAGCAACTCTCTAAATCTCCAGACGCCGGAGAAATCCAGTGGATTGTTTCTGTTAGCCCACCGTTTCTGGAAGTCGGAAAGTTTGCCGGGTATTTCGAGGTTGTCCCAGTCGTAGAGGATGTCCAGCAATTCGCCGCATTCGGGGCATTTGAACAGTGGGCGGTAGCAGTCGAACTCTGCTGTACAGTCGGGATTTGTACATTTCTGGTAAGCTGCCTGGTGTTTTCGAGTCATTTTTTTATTCGCCAAAACTTTTTTTTCGGGTTTATTATAACGTCAGGGCCGGCGATTTGTACAAAAAACGGTTAATCGGCGGGATTTACGAGCATTTTTTGACGTTTTCCGGTCCTCTATCGCTTAGTTTTTTTTCATTGGCGTTTATTGAGTCGATTAGTGGTGGTAATTGGGCAAGCCGTGCGATTTTAGAGGCTCCAGGTGGAATATTTTTTCCGTCGTTTGTGTATGCCTGCTTTAATACGACCTTCATTCCCGCCCTTTTTGCGGGGTTGATATCCGTGTCGATTCTGTCGCCGACGAACATAATGTTTTTTGGGGGTATTGCTATCCTTTCAGCGGCGATTTTGAAAATCCGCCGGTCGGGTTTTCTGAAGTCGAATTCATAGGAATAGAGTCTGGTTGAGAAGAATTTTAACATTCCAAGCTGCTGAAGGTGTTTTTCGAGTGAGGATGCGTTTATGAATGTGTTTGAGAGGATGCCGAGCTTAAGGCCTCGTTCTTTGAGGTCGTTGAGGGTTTTTTTAATATCAGGTTCGGTTCTGGCCATCCGGCTTAAGGGCCGGTACCAGAGCCAGGCGAAGTGGTGCCATTGTTCTTCAGTGAGTTCGAACCCTTTATATTTGCCGATTTTTTTAATCATTTCCATAGCGTCGAAGTCGTTTCCGGTTATGCCAGTAATCCAGTGTCGGATGCGTACGAGAGCGAGATTTCGCCAGCAGTACCAGGTGAAGCAGCCGACAGGCTGGTTGTGTTGTTTGAGGTAGTCAAATGAGAGTTTTGCTCCCTTTCGGAACAGGCCGGTTGTGTTTAGTTTTCCGAAGTTGATTAGAGTTTCGCCGAGGTCGAAAAGTACGGCCTTAACTTTGTTGTCGTGCATAGACGGCTCCAATAAATGCCCGGGTTTAGTTGAGTCCGATTCAAAAGCAGGGGGATTGTAACGGTTTTGCTGGTGGTTATCCACAAGGGATTTTGAGCGTGTCCTGTGATGAATAAGGCTGAGGATTTTGCGGAAACGTAATTGAATTTTGGCGATTCGGGTGTAGATTTCAATCGTCTTTGCAGGGTCGGGGCGGAGAAATTCAAAGTTCGGCTTTGGTAAGATGGGCAAAATTTGCTGATTGCAGGAGCCGAAAATTGGGTTTGAATTGCGGTGCACCACGTTGGATGCACCGCCTGACGGCTTTGTTTG
>CAZGGE010000215.1:0-3859 GCA_964524285.1 uncultured Pirellulales bacterium | reverse complement strand
AAGTTTGGAGGCGTGTTAGGGAGGAAATGCCGTTTGGGGGGACATTCAGTATTCATTCGTGGTATTTTACGGCTGTGGCTTACCAGCATATGGGTGAATATGGCGAAGCATTGGAACATTATAAGCAGGTTGTAGAAAGGTGGCCCGATTATAAATATGCGTGGAGTGCACAATTCCTGGTAGGCATTTGTTATGAGAGGCTGAAGTGGTCGGGGACGGTGCCGAAGGAAGAAGCGCATTCGGCAATGGAGAAGGCATACAAGGCGGTGATTGACAATTATGAGGACTGTGGGTTAATTAGTGCCGCGCTTTTACGACTGGGGCGGGTGTATTACGAGGAGGAAAGATGGATTGATGCGGCGATGCGATACCAGGAGTTTGTGGAGAGGTATCCGGGGCACAGTGCAAAAGGGAGAGCAATTTATCAGCTTGGTAAATGCTGCGAGAAGATTGGCGACACAGAGGCGGCGGTAGAGATGTACAGGCAATTGCTGGAGATTACAGAGCCTGGCGAACCGGGACGGGGATTAGTGGAGAAGAAGATTACTGAATTGAGTTCCGGAAGGAATTTTTGACAAATGCCGAGTTCAGGAGACATTAACTTTACGCTAAGTTGAGGTTTGGGAGGACAATAAAATGGGAAAGACGAGCATGCTAAGTGGAGTTATAATTGTATTTATTGCAATGATGATTTTATCTGAAACATTGGTTGCCTGTTCTTCACCTCAGTGCCCCGATTGTTACGAATGGGATGAAGAGTTGGAGATGTGTGTAAACACTTGTTTATTGGGGTATTACTGCTGTGGAGGTGATGAATGTTGCAGTAATTTTTATGCCTGCTGTGGTGGGGAATGTTGTCGTCATTATGGATGGGAATGCTGTGGTGATGAATGTTGCGATCCCGACGATTGCTGTAACGATATTGAATGTTGTGATGATGGACAGAATTGTTGCGACAACGGCTGTTGTGATGAGGAGTGCTGCGGTGAAAACAATGAGTGCTGTGAGGCTGATGAAATCTGCCATAGGGGAAAGTGTGTTTCCGGCGACTGTCATTTTGAGGATCCCTGTGAAATAACAGATAAGTGTGACACTTGTGAAAACGGTTTTTGTACGGGGTACCAGACTAAAGAATGGTACTTTGATTGCGTTGGAGGTAATGACTGTGAAGACGAAGAAAACTGTTTAGAGTATGGACAAAAAGAGGAAAGGATAAAGAAGAAAATTACGCAATGTGATCATACAAGAGAGTGCTCGGCTGGTTGTGAAGGACATACTCAGGTACCACCGCGGCCAACTGTATGGCCATGTAATATATATACGGAATGCAGATGTCAGTAATTTTTAATATTCCGCCGCAATTCTACGGGCGTAAACCCGTAGATGAAGTTGTCCGGCGAAGTCGGACGGGCGAAGCCCGAAGCGGCAATGCCACGGATTTCAACCCGTGGTAGTTTACTTCTCGTGTATAGAAAGTTATAATACAGTTAAGACGAGCAATGTGGTTAAAAAGTTTCGACGAGGGCGATTAATTTATGTTTTGAAATTTGTTACAAAGGAGAACTTGCCATGCTAAGAGAAAAGAGAATGAAGAGCGAGGCTTTCCGGCTTTTAACTTTGATATGGATAGTTACAGCAGTGCTGGGGATACGGGCATCAGCTACTACGATGGATGAACTTCGACAGATTTCGGAAGATAGCAGGAATACGCTAAAGACAGGACGGTTTGTATATATTTTCGAATACAATAGTTCTACACCAGTATCGGCGAAGATTGAACCGAACAGCATAGAATACAAACTCCGGAAGATTAACAAGCATTACCTAAGTAAAATAGACCTGAGCATTGATTTTAAAAGCCATTCTTTTATCATCAGCGACATCGATCTTCGCGACATAAGCAAGCTTTTAGAGGAAAATGGTCTCCCGGAAAAGCACCGATACATAAGTGATACAGGGGCACTAATAGTGCGTGGGGATATTGAACTAACGTTTACTCCCGGCAGTGTTTGGGGAGGCAAAGGTTTCCTGTTTCTCGATAAAGAGGAAGGATATAACACTTATAATATGCTGTGGTCGGGGGTAATTCCATCGTGGATATTTTCTCTGGATTCGGATAATAATGCAACTTTCACAGTAGCGGAATCGGATGAAGGTGATTTGCTTCGAGTTGAATTTTCTTACGGGAAGCAGGAGGGCCGGAGAATTAAGATAGAATGCGACTCATCGCTGGGATACAGGTATCGCCGAATCGAGCGTTATTATCAAAATCGGCTGGCTTTTGAGAAAGTTGCAAGTGATTACAGGATGATAGACGGGGTGCCGTATCCATTTGTGCAATCACAACGAGTCTTTAATGAAGGGGGCGATGTGATTATTGAAGAAAAGAACACTATGAAGAGTGTGGAGCTAAATGTAGAGCTTTCGGGCGCAGATTTTCAGGTATTTGTGCCAGCAGGTGCTAAGTTTCAAAGCGTTTTGGGAAAGAAGGGAAGTTACGGGCATATCAAGCAGGACAGGCATATAGGAATTGAGGAGGCGTTGGAATTGGCAGATTCGCCGGCGAAGTAGCTGTTTTAACAGGTGTGTTCAGATACCTTTAGAGTGGATTGTTGAAAATATTGCTATTGTGAAGTGATAAAAATGAACAGTTTAACAGGGTTATCAGGGAAAGACGGGAGGCTGGTTATGAGCGGCAGGGCAAGTTTACGGCGATGGTGTTGTTGCGTGATTGCCATAAGTTTGTTGCCGAGGATGAGCATTGCGTATGCAGTGGAGGCGGAGAATTGGAGCATAAGCAGGCTTGAAAAAATTGCCGAAGAGAGCAGGGATGCGATGAAGACAGGGCGGTTTGTGTCTATCTACGAGTATAATAGTTCTATGGTACCGGCTCAGTATGAACCGAATAGCATAAGATACAAACACTGGATGGTTAGCAATTATGAGAAACACAGGACACAATTAACAGTTGATTGTAACAAGAATTCGTTTATCACCAAGAGTACAGAACTGCGTGATTTACACAGGTTGCTAGAGAAATATGGTCTGCCGGAAAAGGATTATGAAACCTTATGTAAGACAGGAGAAAAAGTAGTTCGTGGAAAAATTATACTTGTGCTTAAACCCGGCAGTGTCACGGGAAGAGAAGGATTTTTAATTCTTAATAATACCGAGGGATATGATGTTTGTGGTACGCTGTGGGCGGGGATAATTCCCTCGAGGGTATTTTCGCGGGCTTCGGATGATAATGCAATTTTTACAGTGGTGGATTCGGTTGAAGGTGAATTGCTTCAGGTTGAGTTTACTTACGGGGAGAATGGGTATGTGAGAAAGAAAATAGTATGCGATCCTTTGCTGGGATACCGGTATCGCCGAATTGAGCATTATTATAAAGATTGGCTGATTATGGAGAAAGTCGCAAGTGATTACAGGATGACAGACGGTGTGCCGTATCCTTTTGTACAAAAATTCCGGAGGTTTAATGAAAAGGATGATGTGATAATTGAAAGAAAAAAAAAGTGGAAAGCGTAGAGTTAAATATGGCAATTTCCGATGAGGAGTTAAAGATATTTGTGCCTGAAGGAACTATTTTTCAGAGTGTTGCGGAGAATAAGTCCGCTTACGGGCATATCAAGCAGGACAGGTATATAGGCATTGAGGAGGCGTTGGAATTGGCAGATTCGCTGGCGAGATAGCTGTTTTAACGGCCGGTTGTGCGAATAGCTGCAAATCTGTTTCTGGTCTGGTGTTTTTGGCGTAGGATTAGCGGGCGGGTGTGCGGCGAGCGGTGAAGAGGAGCGTTCGGAGGCGGGGAGAAAAAAGTGGGAAAGGGGGGAAAAGTGAGAAAAATAAAAGAGAA
>CAZGGE010000214.1:0-3893 GCA_964524285.1 uncultured Pirellulales bacterium | reverse complement strand
AACGCAGCCCGTGCACAAAATCACCCTCGATACAGTCAATCACGCTCCTTCCGCCCGGCAATTCAATATCCCGAAGATTCACCGACTCACCCGCAGGCAGCGCCCGCTCCAGCTCCCTCAGCAATACACTCTTTCCCGACCCCGAAGGCCCGGTTATACAAACCACGTCCCCCGGCTCAACCTCGATACTGCACTCGTGCCGAACCGCCTGCTCACCAAGCCGGTCAACCGTAACTCCGAACATCCGCAAAACCTTCCCCGCCTTCTCGCTCACCTCGCGCCGAGGCCTAAACACCCTGCTCAATAAATACTCCATAACCAACCCCTTTGCCGCCGGCCTTTAACAAACCACGTAGCTCGTACCCGCAAATTTAATCGCCTCGATGCCGTCTATGCCAAGATAGCGATATTCACACTTATGCATATCGTAAACACTTATTAACTTGTGTTTTAATTCGTTGACAATCGGCCCGCTGCCGTTTTGCCCCTTTTTTACCTGCGTCCTGCACGTCATCCACCGGTACATTCCGTTGCTTCTTTTTCGAAAATACACACTTAACATTCTGCCCTTAGTGGAGTTGAAATACCTTCGAATCCATCTCTTCGAAAGAATCCGGTTGAAGTTCAGACAGGCATAATCGCCGAACAACTCCCTCGCCGTACGGTCATAAGCGACAGCCGCTTTAACCTCACTTTCAAATGTTCCAAGATATTTTCTAACTCCATCATCTTTTATTTCCGCCGTCCACCTGCCGGTTGCTGAACGCCATACCCCCTTGAAAACCGACATGCACTCCTTATGCTTTCTTCTGTTGCAGGCGTTCTGTTTGTAATTCACGATTCGCAGGTTGGAACGCCTGTTGTCCAGCGTATTTCCGTTGATGTGGTCGGCCAGAAATCCCGGCAGAGGATTGAGTATCTCGCGGTGCATGAGTATATTCTTCCTGCTGCCGTTGCGAACCGTCCGTGCGGCATACGAACGACCACTGTCCTTTGCATGCCATTTATGCCTTGAAAGCTCCGGATAGTTCTCTATGTCCACCAGTGCAAACATGCCGCGGGTAAGCGGTATCAGCCTGTCTTCCTTCCCGACAGCCCCTCCGCCGGCAGGTATATCTTTGTAAACTTCTCTCAAGTCCATCGTCGTACCCCCAAACTCTTAATCCGGATAATTCAGTTCCTTTTTCAACAAACTTACGAATACCGCAGCAGGCACCCTGCTCTTTGGATTATTCGCCTCACGTGCGTAATCTATCACCCGACGGGTTGCTTCGTACTCCGAAATTTTGCCCTTCTCTGCCTTTTCGAAAATCCACTGCGTTATACGACGAAAAGTCGTTCTGTCCGATACGCTCCTCGCCGGAAGTACGTGTGTAAGCTCGCGATAAAACTCGAGCTTTCTAACCGCAACGTTGCTCTTATGATGGTCGGAATTACCGTCTGCCGTAGAAATTGCATCCGTGTCCGGCATATTACCTCCCTCTTTGAATCCTGATTTACTTAAATTCCTTACTTGATTTTCCGCAGGCATTTCTGGTACCTCCCGTAATTAAAGTGAACAGAAAAAAATTCTTTTCCGAAAAACCGAAGCGGAATCGAAAAAAAGATTGAAAAATATCGAGACGAAGACAACGTATTTCGTATTCGAAAGAATACCATCTTTCTTCGATTACGTTTCGACCTTACGATTACGCTTCGAAAAACGAGACGAATTCGAATTCGTTTCGATAGCAAATTACATGCCTGACTTCCTGTTATATGCATTTTCCTGCTCTTTTATATCCTCGGCGAGACAATTAAAAAACTGCAATTCCGCATGAACAATACCTTATAATAAATGCTTTCTTGAAATTAACTATCATTGCAAAATCCCCTCAATCCGCTTGACCGTCTTACGCACCGCATAATAGGTCAACCCTCGCTTTGCCGCTATCCTCTTCATCGAAAGCCCCCACATATACAAATCCCTTGCAACATCCAGCTCCTCTTCACTGAATCTGTCCCTGTTACGAACACACTTGATATACCTGCCCCTCATCAACCGTCTCACTATCCGCCTCACCCGCCTGCCGACCGTCGACGGACTCACTCCTGAAAGCCTCGCCAACTGACGAAAACTGCTGCCGTTCTCCAGATACATCTTCATCAGAACACGGTCCTTCCCGCCCAGAAGCTCCACCCGCCGCCGAAGCACCTCCTCCTCATCGCAAATCCTGCGCCTCTCCTGAACCTGAACTACGTTCGAATGTATCCGCTCCATAAGTATCCCCGACTACCCCTTACGTAATCTCCGCTGTCATCCCCCCTCGCCGTCCTGAAATCAGGTCCTTTTCCAAATCGAATCTTCCGCATCCGCCTGAATTTGTTATGTATTCATCCAACATGCACATATTTTACCAAATTACTCAACATAAGTCAAGAAGTTTTTTGCAACTTATTTAAAATATTGTTAATTTTACAACATACAAAACTTAATGCTCACAGCACAAAAACCGCACCCCCGAACAACAATATTCATCTATCATCGCTCCTGTTTCCACCACGCTTTATACCACCCGCCGATTAAAGCTCCCCTCCAGACTGTATAAACCCCTGTAAGAATTTAACTTGTATTAACGTCCAGGACTGCTATACTTTCCCCGACTCGCGACGAAAATATCTCTAAGGGGCTGAATATGCAAGGAATGCTTCCAAAAGTCGTCGTAATCGGCGGCTGCTATGTCGACATATCAATAAAATGCGACCGGATGCCATCCCCCCGGCAACCCGTAACCGGCTCAGGCTTCACATGCACAACCACAGGACCCGGGCCGAACCAGGCCGTACAGGCCGCTCTCTGTGGATGCAGGGTACACCTTATCGGAAAAATCGGAGGCGATATCTTCGCTGACATGCTAAAATCAAACCTCTGCAAACATAACGTCGAGACCTCAACTCTTTATACCGCTGAAGCAAAACCAACAGGAACCATTCTAACACTCGTAAATGCAACCGGCGAAAACGCAAACTGCACCTGTACAGGTGCAAACAACGCCCTCACACCTCACGAAATCGACCTCGCAGAGCAGGTCATCTCCGATGCACACGTATGTCTGATACACGGCAGACTCCCACAGGACACCATCATCAACGCACTTCGATGCGCAGCAATACACAGCACAAAAGTAATACTCAATCCCGCCGGGCCTCTCGGAAAACGAACAGACGAAAAACAGACCATCGACCTCCCTATCGAATATTTCTCCGCCGACATTCTCATACCAAACCTCTACGAGGCTGCTATAATAACTGAAAGAAGCGTAGCAAACATCCGCACTGCAAAAAGAATTGGTTCAGAACTACTCGCACGTGGCACTGATTCCGCCGTCATAACCATGGGAAAACGTGGCTCGGTCATTGTTAACCGTAATAGCGCAGACCACGTCCCAGCATTCGAAATCAAACTCGTTGACCACACAGGCACAGGCGACGCTTTTGCCGGCGCACTCGCCGCTTGCATTGCTGCCGGCGACGACCTCAAAAACGCCGTCAAATTTGCTTCCGCCGCCGGCGCCCTAATATGCACAAAATTCGGAGCAATGGAAGCCCTGCCCGACAAAGCAGAAATAATCGAACTGCTCCAGACCGAAGACACGTAACCGGAGGAATATGCTTGACCTCACAAGGCGGTTTTTATATAATCCCGAATCCCCAGGATAAAAAAGACTTTCATATAAAGGAAATAATTGATAATGCAAGTTGAAGCAATTGAAAAGCTTGAGAAAGCTCAATGTTTCAAAGGTGATATCCTTCTGAAAGAAATAGAAGAATTAGATAATTCTTTAACTAAACATTTTTCTAACGCTCTCGTCGTTGATGACGCTATAACCAGAAAACTTGTCAGCTTCCAGGCA
>CAZGGE010000213.1:0-4012 GCA_964524285.1 uncultured Pirellulales bacterium | reverse complement strand
CTTATCGTACCGACATCGATGGCGTCGAAGTTTTCCGACCATTCGATTATCTGGTCTACGGTGGCACTGATACTACAGGTGGCGGTGTCGTCTCCGGGGTCATCGGCAGAGGCAACGGCAGCGATTATTACTGCGGCGGCGGTGAGCAGAAGCAATTTTTTTGAAGTTCTCATTAGAGTACTCCTAAAATGGATTATCCGCGTTCCGTGCGTGGTCTTTCTTATTTCCCTGTAATGTACAGGGGGGAGTATCGGTTTTATCAAAATATCGCTTAAGCACAGATTGAGCGGTTATGTCGGCGTTAAGTCTTTTGGCGTGTCGAGGGGGTTTTATGGGACGTTGTTTTGTTTGTGTGTCCTATAAGAATCTACTTGACCCGGTTCGGTCAATTATGTTAAAATGCGATTGAGTTAATTTTATTTATTCGAGGAGGAGTTCCTGATAATGGGAAGCCGGCCATTGTTGATATTATTTACAGTTTTATGTTATTTTATTTTTTCATTTGTCTGTTTTGCGGAGCCTGCGCCCGCGGTTGCGAGCTGCCGGATTTCGTGCAGGGTTGCGGAGATAGTGGAATGGTCAAATGATGAATTTCCCGCAATCGACCTTGGCGAACTCAATCCTGAGCAAAAGCAGTCTTTCGGAAGTTCTTCGCTGTTTCTTTATACGAACGGGGATGTGGTGGTTTGTGCGGATAATTCGGAGTCGGCTGAGCTTTCCAACATTTACGGCAGGAGTTTGAAGACGGAATATTCGCTGAGTTACGATTTTTCTGGAGTGAATCAGACGGGTGGGGATGTAGGAGGATGGAGCAGCTATGACAGCTTTTTGTCTTTGGGTTCGGAGGTTCGCCACGTAGACGGTGACGGAGCGGTCGAGGTCGAGCTGAAGGTGCGAGTTTCGAAGGAAAGGATGAAGGCGGGGGACGGGGGCGATTACAGGGGGGTTCAGACGCTAACGGCGTATTGGGGTTCGTGAGAGCAGTTCATGAGCCGTCGAGGGTGTGATTTTTGGGGTTTGCGAGGCAGTAACGGGCAGATATTTACAGAAGTAAGTTCTTATTTTACAGTAGTTTAGGATTGAAAAGGCCGGCAGACAGCGATTTATTGAAAAAATACTTGACACGTTTATACCGTAAGTGGTATTGTATTATTGTTAGTGGCTGAAGTTTCGAAGGTTATGTGACAGCCGGCTTCAGCGTAAGGCACGTGGACAGGAGTGCTTTCAAGTAACAAGTAAGAGGAGAGCGATGATAGTGGGTTCTTACAGTCCGTTGTTGCGGACGTATCTGTGCATCCGCTACGAGAGGGAGTTTCCATATTCATATATTGAGGCGCGGATGGTGCGTTCAAGTAAATTACACCTGTGTTACGCCGGTTTTTGGCGTGATTTTCAGGATACTGAATAAAGATGGAAATTATGGGTATGAGTGAGAGAGGGTTTTTTGAGTAAGTTGAGGTTAAATTTGAGAGGAGGAGTAGTGTATGTCTATTAGATTATTCATTCTGTCATTGGTATTTAGTCTTGCGAGCATGAGCTGGGCCGGCGTGAGCGGGATGGGCGGTCTTTGCCATGAGTGGAGTTTCGAGCAAAACTTCGACGACACGTCGGGCAATGGCAACGATGGTACTGCTTACGGGGATCCGACTTTTACAACGGATACCGGAGGCGGGTCATGGGCCGGCGATTATTCGTGTACTTTCGACGGCGGCACCGACGGGGATAATGATTATGTCTGGGACCTGGATTCGACAGGTCTTCCGGTTCAGTCGGAGGATTATCCCGACCGCAGTCCGGCGTATTCCATTAATTTGTTGGTGAAGATGGACCATGATGACACGGAATATGAGTCCATGGGTGGCTTCGGGACATGGGGACCGAGCGTGAGAACGCCCCGGTATGTCTTCGGTGATGGGAGAAAACCGGAAAAGTACGGGTGGTTCCGCTTTGAAGCGTATGGGATGCACACGTCGTGGGAGGATTTTCTTCCGCTTAACGAGTGGCACATGGCGACGGTAACGTTCGAGTTGACCAATCCATCAGGTGGAAAAGGGACGCTGCGTTTTTATGCGGATGGTGTTCTGATGAAGACCAAAGAAGACGAGCGAATGCAGGATACTCAGGGAGCGGTTTACGCAGGTTTGTACGAGCAGTGCAATTACGGCAATGAGCCTCTTAACGGGCAGCTCGATGAGCTGACTATCTGGGACCATGCTTTGTCACAAAGCGAGATTGACACGCTGTATACGAATTATATTCCTGAGCCTGCGACGATAGCGTTGCTTGGTCTTGGCGGGCTTGCGTTTTTGAGGCGCAAAAAGTGAGTAAGGAAGTTTGTGAGAGTGAAAGAGTTTTGGAATTGTAAGAGAAACTTAAATTTTTAATTTTGTTCTTTTGAAAGGAGGAGCATTATGTTTAAGAAATTGATGTTATGTACAATGGTTTTCGTACTTCTGGTTGGCGTATCGAGTGCGTTAACGCTGAGGTGTGAGTGGGAGTTCGAAGGCAACCTCAACGACACGTCGGGCTCGGGCTATCACGGCAGCTATGACGGCGGCAGCCCCGTCTACTCGGCGGACACCCCGGGCGTTGCCGGCGGTCAGTCCATTTATCTGGACGGCGTGGATGACAGGGTCATTCACAGCATGTACGCCGACGGCAGCAGCCTGATTCCCTGGACCAACACTACCGAGCCCGTCTACGATAACGCACGTCTGGAAGATGCTACACTGAGCTTCTGGGCAAAGTGCAATGCCGGAGACGACGGCAGCTACACCGGTATAGCCGGCTGGGGCGACTACGGCAGGACCTGTTCGCAGTTCGTTTATGACAGAGGAAGCAGCTTCTATCAGTACGGCACAAATCATGCCTTTGGTCCGCAGGCGGACGGTGAATGGCAGATGATTACGTACGTGTTTGACCTGGATGACAGTGATGGAGTCGGACACAGTGATAGTGTCTATCTCAACGGCCAACTTGTAAGCACAGACGGCGGCCATAACCTGGCCCGTGCAGGCGACATCAACATCGCGGTCGGCTGGGCAGACAAGAACGCCAGCGCGTACTGGAAAGGCTACATCGACCACTTCCAGATATTCGAAGGTGCAGCTACTTCAGCCGAAGTCGAGGCTATGTACAACGCCGTAATCCCCGAGCCTGCGACGATAGCGTTGCTTGGTCTTGGCGGGCTGGCGTTATCGAGGCGTCGGCGGTAATTTGAAGTAAATTTGAAATTGAATTGGCGACAGCGGGAAGACTATGGTCTTCTTTGCCGGCGGAAACTTTTATTTTAACTCCAGGATAAAGGAGGAGAATAATGAAGAAGTTATTGTTTTTGGCGCTGGTGATATGTTTCGCAGGCGCCGCAAGTGCCGCCCTGGTTCATGAGTGGCAATTCGAGGGCAACCTCAATGACACCTCGGGCAGCGGCAATCACGGCACGGGCGTCGGCAACGTTCAGTATGCGCAGGGTCTTCCGAACTGCGGTGACCAGGCTCTTTACTGTGACGGCCAGACGTACGTGGTGAATAACAACCCGAGTAACCTTCCATGGGCGATGCCTTCGCCTCTACAGATTCGTGGACCCGAGTTCTCCATGAGCGTGTATGTCAAGGCCGACCCTGACGGTCCCTGGGGCGACTGGGACGGTATTGCCGGCTGGGGTCAGTACGGAAGTAATGCCGACAGAACCTTCACGACCCGTTACAGTGCAAATCCATGGTTCCACGGTTACCAGCATAATGTATCGGTTTCGTTCGATTTGGCGGACGGCAAGTGGCACCATCTGGCATTTACATTTGACCAGGTCTATGGAGACTTCTACGGCGACGAAAAAATGTACATTGACGGTGAGCTTGTACATGCAAACAATCATGTGCATTTCGGCGATGTTCCGGTATCTCCCGTATGGGCAGGTTACTGGGTCAGCAGACCTTCGGGACAGAGCTATTGGAACGGTCTGATTGATAACTACACCATCTGGGACAATGCGCTGAGCCAGAGCGAAGTTGAA
>CAZGGE010000212.1:0-4021 GCA_964524285.1 uncultured Pirellulales bacterium | reverse complement strand
GATATATTCCGTTTATACCCATCGAATATGCAACTGTTTTCGACCAGTCCACGTTGCTCAACAACGAAGTAGCATCCGGCGGATTTATATAACCGTTGTCCCGGAGCCAGCCGTTGACATTGAACTGCCATTTGAAATTCGCAAAGCCGTGGTCGCTCATCACCATTACCGTGGCTTTATCACCGTACCGCTTGATTATGTCACCCACGACAGAATCCATCCTTTGATAAAGTTCCTTGATTTTACCAAAATAATGCTCCGCTTTTCTCTCCGTTCTCGTCGGATGAGATAGCTCTGAATCCCACCAGAACATGTGACTCTGCAAATCCGTACTCGAAAAATAGAAAAACAACAACCCCTCATCATAATTCTTCAGCGCATAATCCAGCAATTTCAGCCGCTCCTGTAAAACCATTTCAGCCTGTCGGGCGTATTCCGCATCATTGAAAACACCGTTGGAAAGAGCCTTGTGGTCTTCCTGGAAACCGGTTGTATAAAAGAGCCCCAGTTGATCCGATATTCGCTCGATAAATCCGGGTGGTTCGGTAATCTTAAGGGCGGGGTCAGATGGGTCGGCATTCAGGGGTGAAACGTAAAGCCTGAAGGTGGGCGAAACCTCCTGAAGATAAAACCGACATATTGTGCTCATTTTCTTGTCGAGAGCGAGGCTTGCTAAATTGAAATCGAGCTTAACCCAGGGACTCCATTGACTCTCTTTGAGAAGAATTTTCTGGTCCTCGATTTCAATTACAGCGGCATTGGCCTCGATGTCGCGGTGAACAACAAAATCAATTTCACAAGGCTCAGGCTTTTCAAGAAAATTGTTCATCGGCCCGATTAACTTCGCAGAGGCTGCATGATTTTCAAATACCAGTTTCACTCTCCTGCCGCCTCCCTCTTCCGTCGGGGGAACCGGATTGTCCTCCGCGAAGTGCTGGTATGTTCCGTATGTACCCATAAGGTCCGGTGTCCCCAGGCCCGAAAGACATTTATGATTGCCGTACTTCGACGTACTCGGCGGATAATTCGACGGCAAATCATAAAATACCGATGGTATCCCCTCTTTATCCAGATAATCCCAGAAAGGAACACCCTGCCTGTTCAAAACGGTTTTGGGCGGTTTGTGTCCGAAAGGCCAGAAACGCAACTGCTCTTTATACCTTCCAACATTCCAGTATCCCTGACCGCCGACTGTATCAGCTACGGAAAACGTCGGCATGCACTGCTGTTTCGGGTCTCGATGGATAAAATCGAATATCCCGTGCGTTCCCGGCCCGGCCCCGTTGATGAAATTCGCCCACGCCACCGGACTCTGTGGAGGAATGCTTGTGCCAAGGACCCTGTATCCCCCGCCTCGTCGCATGGAATCCAAAGTCGGCAGCTTTCCCGCATCCATAAGCCGCTCAGCAAGTACGGGGTCCATGCCGTCAAGCCCGATGATAATTACCTTTTTCCGTCGGCCGCCTGAGCACAACGCCGTCCCTTTCGCAACACCACGTAACCCAAGACCCACACCTATCGCGGCCGCACTCGACTTCCGCAAAAACTCACGCCGGCTTAAATCGTCATAACAAAAAGACATATCGCTGCCTCCGCGTCTATTTCTTATCTGTTTCGTGGTTATTCCCGCGTTCTTCCGTAACCGCGAGTACCCTCCCGTCCATTTGTTTGGGAACATCCACACCGAACATATCCAGCACCGTCGGCCCAATATCCACTATTGAAGGTTTTGCAGTATCTATTTGTCGGTTACAGAAAAGCACGCCCGGTACAAGATCGGGATCTATGCAATGGTCACCGCTCCACGCTTTTGTATTATCGTGAAATATCTCATCGGTAACCTGTCCGATGGCGGTCTCCCATGATGCACGATAGCCCTTCTGGTAACCCACAATTAAATCCGGAGCATCATTTTTATAAGGCCCACTGTAAATCTTATTGGAATTGTAGACCTCTTTTATTACTTGTTGGTTATTTTTCCCCGGGTTTATAAGTTTCCTAAGCCGACTTGCAATCTCAATGCGAAGCTGCTCCGCCTCTTCACCACCGTCAACGATTCCCTGCGACTCTCTGCCCTTTATATTCAAATATATGCCCGCCAGTCCTATCGCGAAAGCCCGCGTCCGGCTCCAGTCCACACCTGCCAGATGTTTCTTGCTTTTATCCTTCTGATTCAACTTGAGATAGCCGTTTTCTTCGAGCCAGCGGTTCAAATCAACCCCATGCCGGAAAGTATTAAAGCCGTGGTCCGAAATTATCATAAATACCGTATTTTTCCTGTCGCATTTTTCGAAAGTCTTGCCCGCCAGCACATCCATCCTGCGGTAAAGCTGCTCGATGGGATTTGAATCGCCGTCGTCTGCAGGCTTATAAACGGGATGTTCGGGGTCAATATTGCGCCAGAACGTATGCTGTATCCGGTCTGTCCCGTCAAATACACAAACACAAAGCCCACGCCTCGTCTTGTCCAGAGCATCGAAAAACATCTTCTCACGTTCTTTATCGGTTTCACAACACTGTCTGATAAATGATTCGTCGACAAGCACTTTCTCGTTCAGTGCCCAACTGTCCTCCGCCAGCCCCAGGGTCGCAAACGAACCCTGCCGCCTGGCAAGGTAAGTCGAATATATCCGCGGATGCGAAATCGGCATCGCCGGCCTTGCCGGGTCGATGTTGATGGGCGTAACGTACAACCGCACCGCCGGTTCAGTATTCAAAAGAAGAAACTTGCATATCCCGTAAACCTTCACTCCCGGCAAAACCCTGAACGCAACCTTCAACCACGGACTATACTTTGCCTTCTCAAGAATATACTTTTCCCCGTTAACTTTCAGCCGCGCCGTAATCTCATCTATAACCGTCAACTCAAATCGGCACTTAAGTACTTTCCCGTCCGTCCGGAATGGATTCTGCGACCCCACCAACTCCGACTCAAAAGAATTACCTTTCTTTCGAAGTTTGTAATTCTGCCCCCCGGTATGTTCTATGTTTTCCAGGTCTTCTGTGGAATAATACGAAAACATTCCCTGCTTACCACGCAAATCCGGCACACACATACCCGACAACTGTACCCCTGCGAACTTTTCCGGCGGAAACGTAACAGGCACGCGAATCACACTACTGAAAATCCCGTGTTTACCAAGAATTTGCCAGAAAGGCTTCGCCTTACGCAGCAGTCGAATATCCGGTTTGCTCAACGGTATCTGATACCTGCCTATCCTCAGCTTCCGAGCAGGACCGCGAATCACAACCGAACTCAACGCCGGCCGATAGGTTCGCTTATTACGCGTAAGAAAATCGAAAATATTATGCTTGCCCGGATTCACGCCCGTCTGAAATGACGACCACGCAACCGGCGATATCGACGGCACCGTCGTCGCCAGTTCCTTAAAGCAACCACGCCGACGAATTTTATCCAGGTTAGGCAGCTTGCCCTCATCCATCATTTTACACGCGAGCTTCGGGTCCATCCCGTCAAGCCCAAGGACTACTAACCTCTTTATTTTACTGCGTTTATATGCCCCTCTGCCCCGAATTGCCCGCACCAACAGTCGCACAGGCCAGGTAAATATAACCACAAACGCAGAAAACAAAGCGGCCAGTACCGCAAGCAATGACCCCGCCACCGCAAAACCAGCACCCGGCCCAATATAAGCATCCGCCTGCCCGCATAGACACGCAACAAGAAACGCCCCAAACAATACAACCATATAACGCCGATTAAAAGACATGCCCTTATAATCCCCGGCTCAAATACGATGCTTTTACTCCAATAAACCGGCCGCAAAAATACATTATAACGAACATGATTATTATACCATCCCACACCATCCATTTCAACGCCCCCTTATTTTTATGATACCCTATTTGTTAATGAGCTTTGGACATAAGCAACCGTTTTTGAATAAGTTCTCTCATTTGAAAATGCTTTGCGCCAACACCAAGACCGCCCGGACGTTTTGATGATATTGACCTCAAAGTTCATTGGAAATTTTAGCTTTTTTGATTAACAGTTAACTTT
>CAZGGE010000211.1:0-4030 GCA_964524285.1 uncultured Pirellulales bacterium | reverse complement strand
TGAATACTGAATGTCCCCCCAAACGGCATTTCCTCCCTAACACGCCTCCAAACTTCTATCGCCCGCTCAAAATCCTCCCCCGCTACTTCGTTATCACCTCTTTCTTCAGTGGCCATTCCCCTGTCATAATACACCTCCCCCACGCGAAACACCCACTCCGCCCCGCGCTGCCAGCGAATATGGACTATCACCATAATTCAATACCACCGTCTCATACAACCCCAGCGCAAGCTGATACCGCCTCTACTCCTTATACATCCCCGCAACTTCGCACAACTCCTCTACTTGTGAGCACCATTCTCCTTTTTCTGCATTGCTCACATTCCAGTTTCAAAAAATTACCACACTATTGTCTCTCGACAAAAATACTCCCTGATTGCGCCTAAATACTCCAAATACCCAAACCTTTTTCGGTTCATCGTTTTCGCTTACTTGTTCTTGGGCCGCCCAATGTCAACCGCCTCTCGAGAAGCGTAAACGTCTGCCAGCGCTAACATCTCATCTACGCTAAAATCTCGCTTTTTCTCAGACTCAACGTAGAGCATAAATTGCCCTTTACTCCTAGTCACTACCAAGGTATCTGTATCAAAGCTGACCTTGAACCTGTTTGGGTCAACAGGTACATTGAGCTCCGCAGCTTCAACCTGAATGGTTGTCTGCTTTGCAATTGACTGTTCGGCCCCATCTCTGTAATCGGTCCTTTGATAATATGTCGGTAAGGGGATATCATTAAAAATTTTATAATCCTTCGCAATCTCTGCGCGCAAAACACTACCATCGTTAATCAACTCAACGCGTCGAATTCGATATCCCACTGCTGGATCTGCATATATCTTAAGCATCCCCTCCCCGCTGTCAGATTCTTGCATCGTTAGTTGATACACCACAACGTCGTGCTGACCTAACTGAGCTTGTAGAAACTTCAACTCAGAGCCTCTCTGTACCCACTCCTGAAGATCACGCGGCCTGACGGTCCCAATATGAACAGGCAAACCATTGGCCACGGCATTGCCATAATCCCCCAAATGAGCCGATGGGGGAAAAGCCTCTTCCTGTTCAGGGTAATATCGTAGGTCAATGCCATTTGAGCTTACGATCACGGCCCGTTTTACATTATTAATTGTTGCTCTTTCCATGTACGAAATAGCATCGTTCGGATCAGCCGGCCTTTTTTCAAATCGATAGTCCTCACCGAGCATATCGAATGTATAGCTTCGCTTCATATAAGTAACTTCTTCGGCTGCAAAATCCTCCAGGTCAGGCTTGAATACCTTGTCAACCCACAACAAACGTTCCTCCTTTTCAGACTTGGTAAGATTCTCATCCGCCTCGATTTCTTCCCTTTTCTCCTGCCAAAAATCTTCCGCTCGATCCAACTTCATATCTATTTGAGACTGTGTATAGGAAAAATACTCCGTGTAATATAATTCGAGCCTTCCCTTATCAATGATGTTGTAGTTCTGTTGGTTAACCTGCATAAAATCTTCAAAACTAAGAATTTCTTTAGCAAAACAAAAACCACCTCCGCATTCTCCAAGGCTAAACAGTACCACCCACATCAAGCCAAACCAAACGACCCACCGCTCAAACGACAAGTTTTCGAACTTCCTTGCATTTCTATAGCTCATCTTCATTTTTGCACCTCTAATTAAATAACCGTTTTGTTTGGAAATTATACCGTTAACAGCACCCTTAATGTTTGCTCATGCTCACTCTTTCGAAATTCAAACTTGACACTATAATTATCTTAGCTTCTTTTTACTCTCGCCTTAGCATCCGCAACCCTACCTTATCACCTATCCAAATGTTAAAATCCGCTTATATCAGCTCCTGTGACCATACTGATCATATACAATTCGGAATCAACACGCATTTGCATTTATTTACCCACACCCAATTGTCGTCAAACAACCAACCGGTTATCTCGCAATCAGCGCTTTCGTCGCATTGCGGACCCATTGGCCACCAACCGGTATCCTCACACGGATTAGGAGTCTCCTCCCAAAAATAAAGTAAGACTTGGCTTGTACTGTCAATACCGCAGGTATAACATGTTTCAGTGCATTCACCAGCGCAAATATATAAATTGCCCCGTTTCCCACCACCAAAACAATGGTTGTTGCTAGGATTGTTAGGGTCAATATAACAGTCACACCATGAGGTATCATACCCCGCTACCCAATACCTGCACTCCATTTTACACTGACAATTGACGCACACCTCATATTCCCCGCTGCAAGCTGCACAATCCCCACAATCTGCGCCTTCGTCTAACACACATTCCTGTTGTTGCTCATCCCAGTGACAACAATCACCGCAATTCGGCGGACCGCATGCGATCACCCCACCCCGAAAACCAACCAGAAAAAACGAAAAGATAATCATTACATTACGCAAACCTGTCTCTCCCATTTTGTTATCCTCCAATGTTGAACGTCACTTAAACTTAACGTTTCCTGAACTCGTCATCTGCTATCAAGCCCCCTCTCCACCCAATTCCGCAATCTTACTCTCTGCTTTTCCCCGCCTCCGGTCGCCCGGCTCCAGAACATCCAGAAGCCCACGATAAGTCTCAACCGCCGCCTCATTATCTCCAACCTTTTCACAGCATTCGCCAATCAAAAACAGTGCATTAACCACACCCCTACTGTCCGGATACCTTTCAACATACTCCTGATAACGAATCGCCGCATTTGCTTTTTCCTTTCCAACTACCCCCTTACGCTTCGAGTGCTTGTAACAATCCCCCACCATGTACTGGCCGACCCACACAAAATCATATCTCGGCCAACTCTCCACAACTCCCGTAAATGTCACTGTCTGCTGCCCGCTGCCCGGCACATACCTACCTCTTGATTTTCCACTCCTCCTGCTTAGACATCCACTCCCTCGCCTCTTCGATTTCTTCTTCGCTGTAACTGCTTGCACGGTCTTTCTTTATCGGGAAACCCTCAAGACTGTCTATCAACGCCGGCATAAGATACTGAGCAACTGGTTCCGCCTTCAAGACCGGATTCGTCGGCCGCATCTTCAAATCGCTCATAAAATACGCCCTAAGATACTCTATCGCCTCCGGCTGCCGGATATACCCTATGTCTTTGCGCATTGTCACCATCCTGAAATGAACATTCCCAATCGAATCAACCAGCTCAATGCACTTCTCGATATCCTCCTTAACACCCATCCGGGCTCGTGCTAAACGCGCGTACCATCCCCGGCTATCGCACCACTCTGTCGGATATTCTCCACCGCCCAACTTCTCCTCATCAACCAAAAGCTCCTTGAGCCTTGGCAATACCTCATCCAAACCCGAAACCCCGCACGCCAGAATTACCGCCTTCCCCGGCAATTTTACTTGGATAGATTCACGGATCCTCTCCCTCGCTTCTGCCCCAAAGTCCTTTTCCCTGAAATGCTTCAGCCATCGATTGTATACCCTGACCAGATTATTAGGGTCACACATTTCACGAACCAGCCTTCTAACCACTTCTTGCCTGACATTCAAATCATTGCTCTCCTCAGCAAGCTTATAACCATAATAGTATGCCACCCGCCTTATTTGTCGCTTTGGGCTTGCCTCATACTTTGACAAGAACTCCAGCACCTTCACGCTGTCCGCCGCGCGAAAATCCTCTTCTGTTATTCTAACCTCTAATTTTTTCCATTCTAACCTGGTCTGCATCTTTGAAATAACATCGTCCGTGACCGTTCCGAAACCCGTCGCATACACTGCGAGAAACACCACCGTGTATATACTGATACTACGCATTTCTCAATCTCCTTTACGCTAAATATTATTAAACAAAATGGTTTTCACCTTCTTTACTCATTTTGCTGTTTAGATTGTATTTTCACCCACTGACTTTCCCTTAAAAACCACAAGAAGGGCGTTTCCGTCCACCACATCCTCCTACTCAGCAGTCACCCACTCATTCTCGCTACCCGGTCTCTACACCCCAATCAACCCCGCTGCCCGGCACATACCTACCTCTTGATTTTCCACTCCTCCTGCTTGGCCATCCACTCCCTC
>CAZGGE010000210.1:0-4064 GCA_964524285.1 uncultured Pirellulales bacterium | reverse complement strand
GCCGGGAAAGAGACACATAGCGTTCGATGAAGATCGGCTATAAAAGCGGCAATGAAGATAGAATTTATTCTTCGGTTAGTATAGCGCTGAGTTTCCTCGGCGCCCGGGAAAAGGGGGCCATTTTTGTTCATTTAAACGGGACCGGTGTTTGCGCACGAGTTTGTAAAAATGTCGGAGATATTTTGTTGGTAAGAGATTCTACGGGGAGATGATTTCAGGCGGGTTCGGCCGGTGTTCTCAGGGAGGGTCCGGCAATCGTTATGGTGATGCAGCGGTGTTTGAGGCGGTCGAGCAGGGCGTCTACCATGTCTTTGGAGTGGAACAGCTCGTACCATTTTTCGTAATCCAGGTTGGTGGTGATGATCGTAGCTTTTCGGCTGTAACGTTCTCCCATGAGTTTGAAGAATGCATTGCTTTGTTCGGTTTTTAATGTGAGGTAGCCTAGCTCATCGATGACCAACAAGTCATAGCGTGCGAGCTTTTTGATCAGTTTTGCAGAGGAGCGGTCCGCCAACGAGCTGTAGAGTTCGTCGAGGAGATCTTGTGCGTTGTAAAACCGGCCGCGATAGCCGGTCAAAAGGGCTTCGCGCAGCAGGCCTGCGGCAAGCCCGGATTTTCCGGTGCCCGGATTTCCGATAAAGACGACGTTTTGTGCTTGTCCGATGAAGTCGAGTTGAGCGAGGTCCATCATTTGGGTTTTACTGACGCCGGGCTGTTTGTTGAACGGGAAGCTTTGCAGCGTCCAATCCCATGGCAGTTTTGCCTGGTTGATGCGGTAGAGCAGGCTTTGTTGTTGCCGGTGGGTGTATTCTGCCGCCAGAAGACGGTAGAGCAATTCGCTATGCGAGCAAGCGTTTTTTTCAGCCCGGCGCAGTTCGTCTTTCAAGATTTTTTGGACACCGTTGAGTCGCAGCAGGCCGACGATGTCGTGGAGTTTGTTATTCGTTGTCATGGTCTGTGAGATTGAAGAATTCGCCGGCCACCAAAGACAAGATGAGGTTTTCGACGCGATTCAGATCGTAGAGTCCGTATTCGAGTGCGCGTTGGATGCCCTTTTCGAAGGCGTCTCGGGGATAGCTTCGTTTGAGGTTTAAAAGTTTTTGCATCGAGCGCGCAGCGCCGGATCTGGAACGTTTGAGGATTTGTTGGAGATAGCGGTCCAGTGCATCGGAGTTGCCGGTCAGCGACTTTTGCAGTTTTCCGGCCGGCCGTGACGGTTTTTTGTGCAGCTGCGGGTGGTGGCCCGGGGCAATGGATTTGGCGTCGCGGCGGTCGATGATGCGGCTGTGCTCGGCAATTTTTTGATGCTTCGAAAAAACGCGGACATGGTCGGGTGTTTTATGGACCTCGAGGGTTTTTGCGCAATAGCGTTGCGGCACGCTGTAGCGATTGGCATCAACGGATACAAACCCGTAAAGGTCGACGACGCGGCTGAGGCATTGATAAACGGGCGGTTTGAACTTCGGCAAGGATTTCAAGCAGGGCCGTTCGGCCAGCCAGGCCTGCCGCGGGGTCATGGCCAATGAACGCTTGGTTTTTTCGTTGGCGACGGTATCGCACCAGTGTTTGGCTTGCTTGTTTAGATGACGGAAGCTGTTAAACGTGCGGCCGGGCAAAAAGTTTTTTTCAACATAGCTGAAGCTACGTTCCACGATGGCTTTTCGATCGGCATGGCCGATGGCATGGGCGACGAAGCAAAAGCCGTAGATGCGTCCGAACACCTCCATTTCCGGAGCGATGACGGCGTCGGCGCCGCTGCCCGAAGCGATGATGACACTGGTGTTGTCGACCACGCAGTGCTCCGGGACGCCGTCGACATATTCCAGCGCCTGGTCAAGGAAGACTTTTGCTTCAAAACGTGTGAACCGGGGATAGTACTGGATGTAAAGCAAACGGCTGCAGGCGAGGACAAAGGCCGCGCATTGGGCTTTTACGATTTTGCCGGCGATGTCGACCCGATGCGGGGAAGTGTCATGTTGCGCCTCGGCGCCGGGCGGATAGGGGAAGCTGCCGCTGCGGGTATCGGGCGGCGGCCGCAATTGGAGTCGACGCACCAGACGCGTCAAACTGGTATACGGGATGTCATGGCCATAGTCGTCTTTGAGGCCTCTTTGGATCAAAGATGCATTGCCTTCGTATCGGCTGAACAACTCTCGCACCAGAGGCTCCAAGGACTCGTAGCGGCCGGGCCGTTGGACTCTGTCGCCATGGCGGTTTTCAATGATGCTGCGCACGGTTTTGCGCGACATTTTCATCAAGCGACCGATTTTTCGGATGCTGCAGCCGCTTTTGCGCATCGCCAACACCGCTTGGCAATCGGGTTCTTTTCTCATGGGTGATCCTTTCTATGGTGGTTGTTAGTTTTTGCCAGCACTGGCGCGTGTCGGCAAAAGCCGTCATCAGGGTTCGACGCTCCAGTTCCGGTTGGTCATCATAGAAGATGTCCACGGCCAAACGGTTGAGCCGATTTAAAATGTGGCCGACGATTTGCATGTCGTGACGCCAGCGGCCCTCGGCACCGGCCTTGAGCGCTTTTGCTTCGTTTTCCAGCGTTTTTGCCTGAAAGGATTTAAAAAACAGTGGCGGATCTTCGATCATTTGCTGGCGTACCTGGCGGTTGGCGCTTTTATAGTGTTTGAAAAAATCCGCCAATTGACGGGTGGACACCGGTTGAAGGGCAATGGCTTTGCATAACGCATCGGCGTGTTCGAAATTGGCGCGCGCCAAAGGGGCCAACACACGACAAGCGGCCCAACTGGACACGGCATTGCATCGCACCGCTTGGACAGCGGCATCCGGCAGCGTATCGACGATGGCCAGCCGGCGACCGACCCAACTGCTGTGCTTGCCGAGCGTGGCGGCGATTTGCTGTTGGGACAATTGGTGGCGCATCTGCAGCTCCTGCAGCATGGCGGCCTGTTCGAAAATGTCGAATTGGCGAGCCCCGTCGCGGGCTATCAGTTGGATCAAAGCGTCTTTTTCACTGCCGGGGATAATTTGAGCCATCAGGGTGTCCGTTGCTAAAAGCCGTGCAGCCGCCACCCGCAGATAACCGTCGATGAGCGTGTATTGCGGAGGGTCGGCGCAGACGACCCCGATCGGCAATAGTTGACCATAGCGGTTGAGCGACTCGGCCATTCGAACCACCTGCCGCTGGCACTGGATGCGCGTGTGGGCGTAAGTGAGTCTCAAATGGACGATTTCAACCTCTTTTATGGCGATTTGCGAGGACATGAAAGGCCAATTAACAAATCGTTTCGGCGAAGTCCCGCAAGTGGTCTCTTTGCAATTGACGCAAAATACCGCAAAATCATGGATAACTACTGGATATATACGTCAATTTAATAATTGACGCGTCACTCTTTGCAATAATGGCGGAATGGACCGCTTCAACCTTATAATATCCTGATATTGCAGTTATTTTTGAACTTCCCGCGTCGCTCTTTGCAATTTTTGACGAGGGGCTGGATCCGGCAGCCGAGCGACGGTTGCGCTCACGCTGCTTTTGGCGGTTTTTTTCAACATACTCCGGATGGCTCTTGCGATAGTTGCGGTAGTAGTCGGGATTTTTCGCCAACCAGCGAGCCTGCGCATCGCGTTGATTGGCACGGTAATCCGCATCGCTGGCTCGCTTTTGTTTACGCCAAAGGTTGCGGCGCTGCTTTTGGCAAATCGCACGGCCGCAAAAACGCTGGTCCTTGTTCTGAGGCCTAAAGGTGAAACGGCGGTGGCAGTGGGCGCATCGGCAGCTCAATTCGTCCTCCTCGATCCGTTTCGATCATTGGAAAATTAATTGTCACTGCCTACTATAATTGCACGCGTGCCGGAAAAATGAACTTACGGGGGCGGAAAACTTGAAAAGGTCAATACCTGGTGGGTCCTTTTAGCTGAGCAAAGGCGGGGCCGTTTCCGTTAGCGCCAAGGAATAGAGCGTCGGAAGATTTTTCGTAACCGTTCACGGGGGTGAAATGCCCCATTTGCGCTATATCCATCTGAATCCTTTAAGGGCGAAGCTGGTGGCGGACATTGCGGAATTGGATACATACCGCTGGTGCGGCCACGGT
>CAZGGE010000209.1:0-4065 GCA_964524285.1 uncultured Pirellulales bacterium | reverse complement strand
CCCGGCTGGACGATGGCGGCGATGCCTGCTTTTGCGGCGTTTTGAACGTTGTCGGGGAATGGGAAGAAAGCATCGGAGGCCATGGCAGCGTCTTTTGCGAGTTGGCCTGCGTGTTTACATGCAATGAGTCCTGATTCGAGTCTGTTCATTTGTCCTGCGCCGACTCCGACGATTTTTCTGTCTTTTGCGATAACGATGGTGTTGCTTTTTGTGTGTTTTGCGGCGAGCCAGGCGATTTTCAGGTCTTCGAGCTGGTTTTCTGTTGGCCGATTTTTTGTTGGATATGTGAGGTTTTGTGGTTCCCATCCGACGAGGTCTCTTTCCTGGAGCAGGAGTCCGCCTGTGACGCATCTGATATCCAGGCCGGCGTTTTCGGGGGTGCTTTTTTTGATGGGGCCGGTCTGCATGAGTCTGACCCTTTGTCCCCAGTTTTTTGATGTTCTTATAATTTCGACGGCCTGGGGTGTGAATTCGGGAGCGACGATAACTTCCGCGAAGAACCCGCCTGCGCCTTTTTCTTTTCCGAACCGGCTGTATGATTCCATGATTATTTTTGCGAGTTCGGGGTCTACTTTTCTGTTAAGAGCGATGATTGAGCCGAACGCGCTTATGACATCGCCTTCATAGGCCTTTCGGTATGCTTCTGTAATGTCGTCGTCGACGGCGCAGCCGCAGGGGTTCAAATGTTTTACAACGACGGCGGCGGGCCGGTCGAATTCCTTTACGAGTTCGAGAGCGGCGTTGGTATCGAGGAGGTTGTTAAAGCTGATTTCTTTTCCTCCTTGGAGCATTTCGGCGGAGCTGACGCAGGATTCATTTGTTTGAGGCGTTTTATAGAAAGCGGCGTTCTGATGGGGGTTTTCGCCGTAGCGAAGGGACATTTTTTTGTAGATTGGAAGAGATAATCGTTGTGGGAATTTTTCTTTTGCCTTTTTGTTCAGGTATTGGTTAATAGCGGCGTCATAAGCGGCTGTGAGTGCGAATGCGGCGCGGGCGAGTTCGCTTCGCAGTTCGTTGGTGGTGGCTCCCTGGTTTGCCTGCATTTCATCGAGGACGCGTTCGTACTGGTCGGTTCCTGTAACGACGGTTACGAATTTATGGTTTTTTGCGGCAGAGCGGACCATGCTTGGTCCACCTATGTCTATGTTTTCAATTGCATCCTCGAGGGTACATTGGGGGTCGGCAACGGTTTGCTCAAAGGGATAAAGGTTTACACAAACAAGGTCGAGAGGCTCGATTTTATTTTTTTTCATAGCCTGCAAGTGTTCGGGGTTATCGCGGAGGCCAAGCAGTGCGCCGTGAATCCTGGGATGGAGAGTTTTTATCCTTCCATCCATCATTTCCGGAAATTCCGTAACGGATTCGACAGGAGTAACGCGGACACCGGCCTGCGAGAGAGTGGCGGCGGTGCCTCCGGTGCTGATTATTTTGACGTCCATATCCGCGAGTTTTTTTGCGAAGTCCACTATGCCTGTTTTGTCTGAAACGCTTATCAAAGCTGTTTTGATTTTGGGATTCATCCTGAATTATTTGCCTCCAAAATGGATTTATAAATTACAGGTGTACTATTTTTTAATATTCAGCGGTCAAAATTTTATTTGTTGTTATTCGATTGGCTCATAACAGGCGACCCGTCCTTCCCGTCCTGCCACGTAGATTCCGGAATCTACCGGGTTGGATACACAGTGCGATACAGGTTCGAAGTTAATTGAGCAGACTTTGCGTGCAAGGTTATTATCGACCACGGCCATTGTTCCGCTGAGGGTCAGGACGTAAGTATTTTTGTAAGAATGTGCGAGCAGGGAGTCGCCGCCGGCCAGCTTCCATATTGGCTGTCCCGTTTGGGTATCTATTGCCCACAGGGCCTGATCCGGGATATGCTGAAATATTTTATTGTCGACAATGATGGGTGCTCGATTAAGGATACCCTCTGTCTGGCATTTCCAGACGAGTCTTCCGTTATAGGTGTTGAGCTTGTAAAGGTACGTATCTTCACATGCGAAGTAAAGATAGTTTTTGTTTATTACCAAGGGGTCGACGATATTGTTGTCGGCTTTGAATCTCCAAATATGTTTTGGTTTATCGGGTTTAATACAGATGACATTACCGGTATTTGTTGCGAAGACGAGAAAGTCGTTTTTAGCGGCGAGTGCCACTACAGGTGAGTCGTCTGGAGCGGCGGCTTCGAAGACTTGTACTTTATCCTGTGCTCTATATGCGTGTACTCGATTATCCGCCGCGGAGATATAGAAATAGTTTTTGTTTCTTACGGGCCTGCACACGACGCTTATATTGAGGTCGGTAACGTTCAATTCTTCTCCGGTGAGGGGGTCGAATTCGATGAGTCTGTCGCCTGCTATGCAGAATAATCTGTCGCCGTAAGCCTGAATGTCCGGTATATCGATGCCCAAATCCGCGAAGGGCCGGCTCCAGACAATTTTGTCGTGACGGCGGTTGAGGCAGAACATATAGTTTTGGTTTGTAAGTGCATAAATATGGTCATTTATAAGATAGATTTTACCTATTTTTTCATGTCTGTTTGTCTTGAGTGGTAGTTGGTTTTGCCAGTTTATTTTCAGATTGCCGGCTCTGAGCAGTTCAGGTGTAATCAGCCAGTGAGAGTCAGACAAGTTTGTTGAGCTTTCAGCGAAGATAGAAAGCAATGTGGCGGTCAATATAATTGCCGCTGTTACCGATAGTTTTGCAGAAGTTTTCATAAGATAGTACCTAAACAGAGGTAAGTGCTATTTTCATCATCCTTTCCGATATTTTCATTTTTTTTCAGGGCATAGGAACATGCTCAGCGAGGTCGATATTGTTCTGTTTTTCGAATTTTCTCATTTTTTCGATTCGTTCTATATCGTCCTGAATTCTGTCGACCAGTTTGAATATGTAAGGTTTTCCGTCGAGTCGATTTCTAAGGTCATCGAGCATCGGCTCCCACTCGCCGCCGTAGAGTTGTGCCTTAAGGATAACGAGCAACCGTTGTTCTTCGCTGAGGCTTTCGAGGTAATCCTTAACGGTTTTACTGACGGCGGTACTGCTGTTATCCGGTTTTTTTCTTTTTGGCTCAGCCATAATCACAGCCTTGTTTGAGAGCAAATCGTAACGAAAGGTTAATGGATTTTCAACAAATATTCGCCAATTTCCGTTCGTTTGAGGGATGTTTTGGATTATAATGGTGTTTTGGACAGTCAGTTTTGGCAGCAAAAGTTCCGGGGCGGTATCAAAGGCGGAAAAACGGTTTGGTTAAACGGCAGAGAATATTGATAAGAGGTCGAGTTCAGGGTGTGGGCTTCAGGCCGAGGGTTTACACGATAGCGAGGGAGGTGGGCCTTTCAGGATTTGTGTATAACGAGGTCGGGGGTGTGGTTGTCGAAGTTCAGGGTGAGCGGTGCAGATTGGCGGCATTTATCGAGCGTGTTCAAACCGAAAAGCCGCCTGTAGCGTTAATAATTTCGGTTAAGAGCACGGATATACCGCTGATAGAGGGAGAAAAGGGTTTTTTGATATCCGGCAGTGAGAGTTCCGGCACGGCCTCTACACAGGTTGCTCCTGATATTGCGACGTGTGATGGGTGTCTTCGGGAGATGAACGACAGGAGAGATTTTCGTTACCGTTATCCTTTTATTAACTGTACGAACTGCGGGCCGCGATATTCCATTGTAAAGAGTGTTCCGTATGATCGGTCAAATACGACGATGAGCGAGTTCGGTATGTGCGGACGTTGCGCGGCTCAGTACAGTGATGTTGATAACAGGCGATTTCACGCTCAGCCAGTTTCGTGTGGAGCCTGCGGGCCGGAGATTTGGCTTGCCGACAGGCGGGGAAGACAGATAGAGAGAGGAACGGATGAGGTGCTCGCACGGGCGGCAGTGATGCTGAAAGAGGGAAAGATTGGAGCAATAAAGGGGCTGGGCGGGTTTCATCTGGCGGTGGATGCACTGAATAACGAGGCGGTATCGAGGCTTCGGAAGAGGAAGAAGCGGGAGCGTAAGCCTTTTGCGATGATGGCGGCTGGTGTTGAGCAGGTAAGGCGATATGCAGTTGTCAGTGAGACAGAGG
>CAZGGE010000208.1:0-4079 GCA_964524285.1 uncultured Pirellulales bacterium | reverse complement strand
AAATTTACGAAGATTTATAATCGAACGTAAGTAGATTGATTTCAAATATTTAGAAAAACTTCTTGACAAAAATGAACACATGGTTTAGTATCAGGCGCCTCAATCCAAGAAGCGGAGGAGGCATATTTCGGACTCTTTGGAAGTAACATCAACAGACCAAGACCCCCGCGTGCTGCAATTAAGCATGTTTGGAGAAGGGCGTGGGAATTAAGTACGGTGAATACGGGCAGAAATCAATAGTAGTTATTGGTGCGCGCCCGATGGTAATCGTGTACTTTTTTACAGGAAAATGACTTTTTAAGGAGACGTATTATGAATCGAGTGAACCTGTTTGCGTGCCTTGTGGTATGTGTCCTGCTTGGTACGTCGGTATTCAGTGAGGTAGATAAGGGCCCTGTTGAGGAACCTGTGTTTGAAGGTGGTGCACCGGAGATCCGCGAGCCGGGTCTTTTGACGAAATCTCTTGCTGACAAGATTGATGAAGAAGTTGCAGTTGTTGACAATGAGTTTGAGACAGCTATTGAAGCTCTTAACGCAGAAATTGCATCTCTTGAGGACAAGAATCAGGAGCCGGAACTTCAGCGACAGATAGAGGTTCTGAAACTTGAGCAGGAGATTGCCCTAATCGAGGCACAGTTGCTGAAGGCTGAAGAACGAAAAGATAGTGAATTGGCGGCGAAGCTAACTGCCGAGATTGAACATCTTTCGAGACTGGATGAGCCGGCTATTGGTAACGAGAATGAACAACCGGCCCCATAATGATTGGGCGATTTTATTGAGGAGCAATAAAAATGAGTTTCAAAAACTGGTGTAAAAAATATTGTTTTGGGGTGATGTTAACGGTGTTGTTTTTCGGGGCCGGTCTGGGAGTTTGTTACGGTGATGTATACAACTTTACCCTGGAGGCAGGCTCTTATGAAATAGTGAACGCCGGCGAAGGCTACGAGGAGATAAAGATGGCCGGCTTCGGTCAGCTTTCGGAGCCGGGCAAGCCGAAACTTCCGTCGAAGGTTTTTCAGATAGCGTTGCCGCCGGGAGTGAAGGTTGACAGTGTGAGTTTTGCGCGAACAGGTGAGGTTGAGCTTGAAGGAACATATGATATTGCGCCGTCACCTATGGTTTCTGCGATGAGTGCTTCCGAGGAGGAGCTTGCTGTTGTAAGGTCTGAGTACGAAGCAACGATGGCGTCGGCTTACTCTTCGGACGAAGCTTATCCAGCGTCGGCGGGCGAGTTCGTGGGGCAGGGTATGTACCGCAAGTATAACCTTGTGCACGTTCGGTACAGTCCATTTTCGTATAAGGCAGCGAGCCAGCAGCTGACGCTTTGTGGTCAGTTGGAGGTAACGGTTCATTTTTCGCCGTCTTCACTGGCGGCGGCGGAGTCAGAGGCGTTGATGAACGATTACGTTCCGCGTGCGGAGGAGCGCGCTAAGGAAATGCTGGTGAACTACAACGAAGCTCAAGGTTGGTATCCGATGGAGTTGGGGGACGATCCGATATCGACGACGGGTGGATTTGTGATAGTGACGACGGATGCTCTGGAAGATTCGGTTTGGCCATTGAAGAACTGGGAGATGTGCAAGGGCCGGGACGTACACGTGGAGACGGTGGAGGACATATCGAGCAGTTACAGCGGGGTGGATATTGCGGAGAAGATACGGAATTTTCTGCGATCGCATCTGAGCAGTTGGGATATAGATAAGGTATGTCTTATCGGTGACATTGATGATGTACCGATGCGATATACATATCCGAACGGGCCTGACGGTCCCGACAACGACAGTACGCCCTGGGAGGAGGAGGATCGTGTTCCGACGGATTATTACTATGCTGAGCTTAGCTGGTCGGATGCTTCGTCGTGGAACTCGAACGGTGACAACATGTACGGTGAGCGAGGTTCTGATAATGTTCGTTTTCCTGCAGAGGTCGATGTTGGACGAATACCGTGGAGCGACCCAGCCACGGTTGAGGATATCTGCATGAAGATGGTGGAGTTCGAGTGGTCGGAGGATATGAGTGGTTACAAGCTGAATTATCTTTTGACGGGCGCGTATTTCTGGCCTGACACGGACAACGCTGTTTTAAAGACATACATACTGAATAATGCGTGTAATCCCGGCGACCCACCGCTTCGGATTTATGAGCAGGGGCCGTGCTGGAATTCTTCGTATTACAGCGAATATACGATGACGCGGACGATAACGCGAACGGTATGGGGTGGAGGGACGTTTGGTTTTGTGAACCTTGCAGGTCACGGCAGCAAGTACAGTGTGTTTTTCCAAGAGCGTCATGCGACCTGCAGTCCTGAGGTTTACTTTACGGCGAGCGACAGGAGCTATCTGGACGAGGACTATCCGTCGGTGGTGTTTTCTCTGGCGTGCTCGACGGCTTGGCCTGAATATCAGAATATGTGCAAGAGTCTTCTTGAGCGCGGCTCAATCGGTGTTATAGGAGCGACACGTGTAGGTTTCGGCGTTCACGGCTGGGACGAGCCTTCGGACGGGGGTTCTCAATCGCTGGACTGGTATTTCTGTGACCGGGCGATAGATCTAGGCGGCGGTCGCAGCAGCGTGGGGTGGTCGCATCAGCGCGGGCTGGATAAAATGTATAACGACCACGGTTGGGACAGCAGTTGGTACCAGATGTTCGAGTGGAATCTTTACGGGAACCCGGACTTGTGGATACGTGAGAGGCCGACGGCGCTGCCTAATCTTACGGACGTAACACCTTCAGGGTGGGACTATCCGATAGTTCCGCGGAGTGCGACGGGGGCGACAAGTGGATGGTGTCCGTTGACGAGTACGCTGCCAGGCAATTCGAGCAGCACTTACTGGAATTTCGCATGGACTAACAACGGCAGTTACCAGGCGCCGGGGAACGTTACGCATCTGTTTCTTGACGGTACTTACATCCGGTGGGCTTCTTTAGGCTATCAGCCCGTGGACTACCAGGGTCGTTTTAACAACGAGGGTCCAGCCACGGTCAAAGGTGGTCGTCATACTCTTTATTATGAGCTGGACTGGGATGAAAAGGTCTGGGAGACGAACGAGACTTACTCTGATAACTGCTGGTCCCATCAGTTTATATGGAGTCCACACGCATTGTCCAATAATAATCCGACTTCACGAGGCGCTCCTCCCAAAGATAATGAGTGGGGTTGCTCTACTTCTCAGCCGGGTGGTTACTGGTATAACAATGACGGATTTTCTTTCGAGGTTCAAAGTTCTCATCCAGATGACTGGTGGTCCGCGGTGGGTGTAGTGCCTGGGAGTTCGAGTTCGGACTATGATATTCGCCTGTGGGACATAGGTGATTATACGGGGCCGGACAGCGAAGGCGGTTTTGGAGGTGGTTATCTTGAGCAATCAAGCTGGGGTACAGGTGCGAGTGATTTTGTGATAGTGAACGATAACCAGGCCACAGCAGGTACATACTATGCAGGAGTACTTAATAAAAATGAGAGTACATCGAGTTATTACATCGAGGAAGATACGAGTGAGAAGATTTATGAAGGCATAAACGGTCCTTACAGCAAGAATTCTACAAATGTACTTGATATTTATGAATGTTCTTTAAACGCGGGTACATACGGATTCCGCCTGGAACAGATAAGCGGCACATGCGATTTAGGAATAAGCTTATACGACGACGAGACGGTACACTGCAGCAAGAGCGAATACATGTCGGGTGCGTATTCGAACAGCGGCGGAGACGGCGAGGACGAATACTTTACGGTTACGATACCGGACGCTGGTTTTCACGCGCTTGTGGTTTGGAAGGTTGATTCGAGCGACTACAGCAAGACGAGCACTTACAAGATACGCGTCGGCGAATGTGGAACTCCGGGCGCGGCAAGTTATCCGTCACCAGCCGACGGTTCAACAGAGGTAGGGATCAACACGGATTTGATATGGACGGCATCAACCGATACAGACCATTACGAGGTATGGCTGAAAGAAGGTTCGGGTTCCTTCGTTTCACTTGGTGAAACGGATAATCCAAACTGGGACCTTGACCCCCTGGCATACGATACGACCTATACATGGGTTATACGGTCGTGGAATATCTGCAACAATTAC
>CAZGGE010000207.1:0-4086 GCA_964524285.1 uncultured Pirellulales bacterium | reverse complement strand
CTTTTCCCTGATACCTGATAACTCCTCACCCTGCCCGAGGTCTGCCGCAAACGCTATCACCTCGTAGCCGTAAGTCTCCTTCAGCCACGGCAGAATTACACTCGTATCCAGTCCACCGCTGTACGCAAGAACCACTTTCTTGTCGCTCTTCTTTTTGGCCGCCATATTCTTACCTTCAAACAAAAATTAAACCGTTGTTATTAACTTCGCAGTATATCATCAGCCCACCGACCGGACAAGCATCCCTGTTGAAACAAAACCAAGTGATTTATCGCCGAACTACACACACAGACATAAACAAAACAACCGGAATCATCAATCGATAGTCAGAATAAAGAGTACAACTTATCCGCCGCAAAAATAAGAATCAGTTGACGTCTTCCTTCGACTTGCATTCGCGCAGAAAATCGCTGAGCTTTTTATAACCCGAGGATTGAGCACAAAGCAGGGGTATTCGGCCTTCGTTGTCCTTCGCTGCTATGTTCGCACCGTTTTGAATAAGAAAGTCGGATATTGATATTTGAATCTCCTCTGCCTTGTTATGCAATTCATCTGAATGCTTTGCACCTATATCACCGCCGGGCTCAATCAACAATCTTAATGCAGCTTTATGTCCCGGTTCCGACACAATATAATGAAGTGGTGTCTGTCCTCTTTTAGCTTTAATTTTAACATCTGCACCATTATCAACCAGAACCTTTGCAGCCTCCAGCGTAGGAACGAAATGAAGAGCCGTCAATCCATGACTTGCTTTCAAGTTGACGTCGGCACCCTCATCGATAAGTAATCTTATCATATCTTCATGACTGTATCGCACCGCCCACTGAAGCGGTGCAGCGTACTCACCATTGGCGTCGATATCTGCGCCCTTATCAATCAGCAAACTGGCTAATTCCAGATGTCCGCAGTATGCAGCCCAGTGTAAGGGTGTAAACTCGCCCCGCTTGACGTGTACCAGCTCCGGATTTTTCTTCAGAAAAGACTTAACCCCATTTACGTCGCCCCGTATGGTTTCCGAAAAAATATCCGGTTCGGCTCCCTCGTTAAGAATCATTTGTTCTATTTCAGGATGCTTGTGAAGAACCGAAAACAAAAAAGGTGTCATTGCTTGATCAGTCTCGGCATGTATATCGGCACCTTTATCAATTAAAAGGCGGGCCGTATCAACGGCACCAAATCGTGAAGCCATCAGCAGCGGCGTCCAACCACTTTTGGTCTCTGCGTTTATATCAGCTCCACTTTCAATAAGTAATGAAGCTATATCAGTCGAACCTTGCAAGGTAGTCAGGGACAACGGTGTATACCCTCCCCTAACTTTTACATTTACATCACCGCCCTCATCGATAAGTTTCTTGACTTTCCCAAAATCTTTTTTCCACACCGCCTTATATATAGCTGAACCTTTGTCCTCAGCTTCTTCTTTGTTTGAATCCCCTAATTGACCTGCTTTGGCAAACCCCTGTCTCTCGCTGCTTTTCAGCTTTATCTCAGGCATTTCACGCCCGATGCGCTCATAAGTATCCTTCAGCTTTTCCTTGAATTTCGTCGCTCCCACTTGTTCCACATGGCCGTCATTGTAAAGAACGCATATCCCCTCCTCACATAACTCAGGATTCTCGTACACTAATACGTTCCGGGGGTCTGAAGATGGTAATTGCCCCCTCACATATATATAGCTTGAACCCTCAAAGCCTTCAGGCTTGCGCGGCGATTCCAGAACATCCGGTTTAACATATTCCGCCTCAACAATGGTATCAAGGCTTGTTGGGTACTGTTCGTTGTGATCATGAGCATACACAAGAAGGCCGCTTCCAATTTGCCTCAAATTTGACAAGGGTTCAACTACATGTCCCTTTTTGCCTAACCTCTTTTTTATCCTGCTGTAACCGCACTTCGGACACCTGTCTGCAAAGTCGCTCGGTACTGTTCCTCGCTTGAATATGTAACCGCACTTGGCACACTTCACCGCTCGATAAACAGCCTCCGCTCCGCATTCATTACACTTCAGCGGAGGAGTACTTAACATATTAGGTTTCATTCGCTCTTCCACCTGTAAATAGTATTCACGTATCGGCAACTGGTAAGCAGCTTCGCATTTCTCGCATAATACCCATATTTGCTCGTCGGCCGGTATACTTTGAACTCCGGAAATGTTACTTTTTTGAGAATCTTTCTTGGGCTTTATCTCAGGCATTTCACGCCCGAGACGCTTATAAGTGTCCCTCAGATCTTTCTCGAATCTCTTAGTATCTATCTTTTCTATATGCCCGTCGTTATAAAGGACGTTTATTCTTTCCTCACAGAATTCAGAATTCTCGTACGCAAGTATGTTTCGTGGGTCGACACTCTGCGATTGCCCCGCAATGTATATATAGCTCGGTCCCTCAAAGCCTCTCGGCTTGCGAGGCGATTCCAGAAGTTCCGCCTTGATATATCCCTTCTCTACAAGCTCATCGAGACTCGCAGGATAATTACCATCCCCGTCAATGGCATAAATATCAAGAGCGATCCCAATTTGTTTTAGATTTCCTCCGGACCGAACCTCTTGTGCAAGCTGCCTGGTTTTTACCAGAGCCGGCATCAGAACCGCTGCTCCGCCCGCCGCCCCCGCTATTACCACTGCACTTCCCTCTACAAGCGGACCTTCATAATGCAAACGAATTCCTTGCTCATCAAAACTGCAATAAGAGCACGAAGTCCCCATGTCTTCCACGATTTCTTCGTCAATCGATGGAAAACTTGCAGGTAACTGAACTTCTCCGGACTGCGCTAAACCCATACGCATAATCGGCCACATCTGAGCCATCGACCTCATCACCTCCCTGAACTGAACCTTCGAATCCAGATATCCGAATGTCCTCAAATCCTCCGGCGCATCTTCGGCAACATTCGAAAAAGCCTCTGTCTCCAGAATCGAACCCTTCCGCTCAGCAGACCGTACACGCTCAAGAGCAAGCTCACACATCTCCCAGCTTGAAGCAATCAAAGCCTTGTCCTCAGATACTGTCCACGTCGGCGCGAATCCCATCATCGCCATAGGAGCTATCGTAAAACTGTGAAGCACAGTTCCGTCATCCAGCTTGCTCCGGCCGACCGTAACCATCTGCTCTCCCCTGCTCTGCGCAAATTTACCCAGCGCTTTCAAATTATTCTCGAATAGATTAGGGTCTTTCAGGTCAGCTATGACGACAAAACCTCCTTTGGGAAGTTCCATCGTTACCCCCTGCGGCAGCGTATACATGGTAGTCGGGCCTGCAAGACTGGCCAGCAGCCCGTCGCGAATCTTAAAACCGGCCCTCGATTCGAAGGCCGATATTTGCCCCGCAGCCAGCGGATATATCTCATCAGGCGAAGCCGTCTCGATACTGCTCATCACCGAATCATATAGCTCAGCCAGCCGGAAGTTACAGCTCGACGAACTGACCGAACGACCGTCCACCATCCGGAACCTGTCCATATCCACCTGCTTGAAAATACCCAAAACACTACCTTCCGGCTCGGGAATCGTTAAAAGTCCGTTGTATACAATGTTCGAACCCTTAAAACCAAGCCGTTCGGTATAACTCTGCGATTTCGTCAGACCCAGCTTATCCAGCACTTGTCCCGTCAGCTCAATAGCATTTTTAGGCTCCGGTGGTATCATAGGATTATCCAGAAAGGAGGCCAACTTTTGAAAATCCACATAACCAACAAGCATATCATCAATCCCCGGCACAGACCCGAGATATCCCGCCGCCTCACTACGAGGCTCAGTCAAATACTTCAACGCAGCATTGTTCATATCACCCGCTGTGAATACAAAGTAATTTTCCACCCATCCCCAGTACGTCCGGTTTAATTTCTCTCCGATACCTCGCATGTCATGACCACCTGCGTTCACGTCCTGAATCTTGTCGCCGGCCTGCTTTTCAAGGCTTTTCACAATATCTGCCAACTCTTCTTTTCGCTCACCTGCCTCCAGAATGGCGAACGCATAAGGAAATGGAAATTCGTTAGGCTCATTACGAGCAACCCCAAAAATAACTGGCCTCTTCGACACTAATTTGGCAAAATTAACCGCACGCCTAAACATTTCCATTTCGCCCG
>CAZGGE010000206.1:0-4327 GCA_964524285.1 uncultured Pirellulales bacterium | reverse complement strand
CTATTGAATGGGGTCATTGGAAAGTTATTTTACCTGTTTTTCTGGTTTTGGGGATTTGTTTGGAGGTGTTGTGGCTGGTTTTGCGGGATATGTGTCTGTGGAAGGATATTTGAAAATGGTGCGGGAGTTGCGAGGTTTGGGGGGATTGTATATTATGGGGTTGATAGTGTTTGATTACGGTTGATAGTTTTTTATTTCAGGGACTGGTTTATGGCGGTACGGTTTGTTCTTGGCAGGAGCGGGACGGGCAAAAGCCGATACTGTATCGAGCGGATTGTGGAGTCGCTGGTGGGCGGTGATAGCGGAGGGGGTGAGAATCTGGTATTGCTTGTGCCGGAACAGGCGACTTACCAGGCGGAGCGGGCGATTCTGAGTTACAGGCAGGTGAGGGGGTATCACCGGCTGCGGGTGTTGAGTTTTGACAGGCTGGGTTACATGCTTGTGGGGGGCGGCAGCGGTAGCAGGAAGCTATCGGGGATTGGCCAGCAGATGATTATTCACCGGATTCTTGAGGAAAACAGGGAGGTGCTTTGTTCGCTGGGAGGCTCAGTGGAGCGTACGGGTCTTAGCAGGAAGCTGGCGGAGGTGGTTTCGGAGCTTGTTCAGTATGCCAAGAGTGCGGAGGACGTGGATGGGCTGGTGGAAAAGCTGGACGACAAGGAGGGTCCGGCGCGGCTGAAGTTTTCGGATATCGGTCTTGTGCTTCGGGAGTATGTTAAGTTTGTGGAGGGGGATTATATTGATTCGGGTATGCAGTTGAATTTTGCACGAAAGGCGGTGGGTTCGGCGGAGTTTTTGAATGGTGCGAATTTGTGGGTGGACGGTTTTTCGGGGTTTACGGGCAGTGAGACGGCAATGCTGGGTGAGCTTTTGAAGGTGTGCAGCGAGGCGGAGATAGCGTTGTGTATGGATGCCTCGAAGATTGATTTACGGAATTCGGATGCTGGGAGGCTGGAATCGGTGAGTTTGTTCAGGCCTACGGAGTTGTGTTACGCGGAGCTTTTGTGGATAGTGAGAGATTTGGGGCTGGAGCTAAAAGAGCCGATTGTTCTCAATGAGGCGAAGCGTTTTGGCAGGTGTAAGGAGCTTGGGCATATAGAGAAGAATATTTTTATTCCCCGCACGAGGAAAATTAAGGCGGGTGAGAGGGTTCGGCTTATCAAGGCGGTGAACGTTCGTGCGGAGGTTCGTTTTGTTGCGCGTGAGATTTTGCGGCTGGTGCGGGAGAAGGGGTATCGTTACCGGGAGATTGCGGTGATTGCGCCGGATATAGAGCGTTATGAGCATTACGTGAAGGCATACTTTGAGGAGTATTCGGTGCCTTTTTTTATTGATATGCGGAGGCGTTTGAATCAGCATCCGGGAGTGGAGTTAATCAGTTCGGCTTTGGCTGCGGTGAGTGGAGGTTTTCGGCATCGGGAGGTTTTCCGGTATTTGAAGAGCGGAGCGGTGTCGGTGGAGCGGAGGGAAGTGGATTTGCTGGAAAATTATTGTCTGGCGTTTGGGGTGAGCGGGAGGGACTGGACGAGTGAGGATGTATGGGAGTTTGCGGGAGAGGGAGATGAGGATTTTGATGACGGTGAGGTTGATGAGATTCGACGGAGGGCGAGCAGGGAGTTAATGGTTTTGCGTGAGAGGCTTTTTGGGGAGGGGGATGCGGAGCGGTCGATGGGCAGCAGGGAATTTACTGAGGTTATTTTCGAGTTTCTGGAGGGTGTGGGGCTTCGAGGCAGGCTTGGAGAGTGGATAAAGGAGGCTGAGGAGTCGGGGGATTATGAAGGTGCGGACGAGCACCGGCAGTTTTACGACAAGCTGGTGGAGCTTTTTGATGAGCTGGTTGAGGTTTTCGGCGGCAGGGAGATGAAGTGCGGAGAATTTGGGGGGCTATTGAAGAGTGCGTTTTCTCAGCTTACGCTTGCGTTTATACCGCCCAAACTTGACCAGGTGTTGGTTGGTTCGATAGAGCGGAGCAGGCATCCGGAGATCAGGGCGGCATTTCTTGTGGGAACGGTTCAGGGTCAGTTTCCTGTGCCTTTGAGTCGTGAGGGGATATTGACGGATGGTGATCGCCGGTCGGCGGAGGCGGCGGGTTTTGAGATTGGGCCGACGCAGCGGCGTTCGCTGGAGGAGTATGAATATCTTGTGTATATAGCATTCAGCAGGGCGTCGGAGTATTTGTACGTGAGCCGGCCCGTGGCGGACGAGAAGGGGCGGGCGATTGTGCGGTCTCAATTTACCGTGGAGCTGGAGGGGCTTTTTGAGGGACTCGATGAGGAGTCGGTCGGAGATGAGGAGGTTTCGGAGGGGGATTTGTGGTGTGATGCGGAGCTTTCGGATTTTCTGTGCGGGCGGGTTTATCGGCAGCGGAGAGGTAAGGAGGAGGCGGATAGTCTTATAGCGGCGGCGTTGAGTGATGAGCGGCTGAGGAGAGGTGCGGAGGTTGCAAGTCTTGCGAAGGAGTATGAGAATGAGGCTGTTCTGGAGGAGGGGACGTGCAGGGAGGTTTTCGGCGATGAGGTAGTGAGTTCGGCGACGGGGTTGAGTACTTTTTCGCAGTGTCCTTATCGTTATTTTGCGAGGCAGGTTTTGGGGCTTCGTGAGAGGCGGGAGTTCAAGTTTGAGCCTCTGGACGTTGGGGATTTTTATCACCGGGTGCTTGATTCTCTGGTGAAGAGGCTTAAGGGGCAGGGGCGGAGCTTTGGGACGCTGGGGAGGGAGGAGGCGGTCGAGATACTCGGTGAGCAGATAGCGAAGGTTATGGAGGGGGATAGTTTTATAAGTCATTTTGCGGGTCGCGGGGAGCATAACCGGTATATTATCCGGGCGGCGTGTGATTACCTGGAGGATTTTGTGGTCGGGATTTTGGCGATGGTTGGTGCGGGGGAGTTTGAGCCAGGTCTTTCGGAGGTGGAATTCGGGGAAGGGAAGGCGGTGGAAGGGCCGATGTTCGAGACGGGCGAAGGGAAGAAGGTGAAATTGAGGGGTAAGATTGACCGGATTGATTTTGCGGATACGGAGTTCGGAAAGGCGGCGTTGATTTTCGATTATAAGCGGAGGTGGACTGGGGACGGATTATGGGCGCGGATTTATCACGGGCTGGACATGCAGCTTTTGATTTATCTTCTCGCGGTGAATAACGCTCATGCGGCGGGTTTGAAGGAAGTGTGTGCGGCGGGGGCGTTTTACATTCCCATCGAGGCGAGTCCCGAGACTGCGGGTATCGAGGAAGCGGAAAAGAAGCGGGATAAATTCCGGTATAAGGCGAAGGGCATTTTTGACGGGCGATTTGCGGGAATGATTGACAGGGACGGCGGAACGGGCCGGAGTGATTACTATGGGTTTTTCGTGAAAAGCGACGGCAATGTATACGGGCACTATAAAACAAGCAGCGCGTTTTCGCCTGTGGATTTTGAGAATGTTCTTGAGTTTGGGGAGCGGCTTTTAGGCGGGGACATCAGGGTGATGCCTTACCGGCTGGGCAATGATACGGCGTGCAGGTTCTGTGAGTTTAAGGCGGTGTGCAGGTTTGACTGGCAGGTGAATAATTATAATCATCTGAGTAGTGCGGGTAAAGGTGAGTTGAGGGGGGGCGGGCATAAGCGATGAAGAAAAGACGAGCTGAGTGGACAAAGCAGCAGTTGCGTGCGATTACGGGCAGGGGGAGTGATATTCTCGTAACGGCATCTGCGGGTACGGGTAAAACGGCGGTGTTGTCGGGGCGATGTGTGGGTATTGTAAGAGACGGCAAGGCGGGCGGTGACGTTGAGCATATTCTTGTTCTGACTTTTACGGAGATGGCGGCGGAGGAGATGCGTGAGCGGATAGCGGCGGAATTGCAGGCGGCATATCTGGAAACGGGTGATAAACGGCTTCGGGGTCAGTTGATTGGTGTTCACGGAGCGGAGATAGGTACGATTCATTCGTTCTGCAAGCGGCTGATAACGGAGCATTTTTTCAAGTTGAGTCTCGACCCGGCGTTTTCGGTGATAGACGAGGACGAGGCGAGGCTTTTGAAGGCGGAGGTTCTGGATAATGTGATGGAGTGGGGGTGGGGAGAGGGTCATCTTTATCAGGCGATGGAGGAATTGTTTTATCGCCGGGATTTGCGGCAGCACGAGGGGTTTGAGAGGTCGGTGATTGAGATAAGTGATTTTTTGGAGGGTGTGGAGAGCAGGGATGACTGGCTTGAGCGGGCGGAAAGGCTGGGCGAGGCAATGCAGAGAGGCGGTGTTGAGTCGGGGGAAGCGAAAAGGCGGATTATTTCGGGCAGGCTCGACGGGATTGAGGGGCGGTTGAGGCGTGCTGCGGATGTATGCCGGAGGGAAGG
>CAZGGE010000205.1:0-4353 GCA_964524285.1 uncultured Pirellulales bacterium | reverse complement strand
TGCTGCCGGCAATTTCAAAATTCGTCAGTTCCCCGCCTTGTGCCTCAAGGCCGCCGTCAATATGGTCAAAAAATACTCGGATACGCCCATCCTCGATTTCGATATTTTTGTAAATTGGGCCTGAATAAAATATACCCTGCTGCTTATAAGTCCTGGCAAGCGCCCACAAGGCCAGTCTTCTGCCTACCTCGCGTTTATTTCGCGGATGAATGTCGCTTATATTTCCAATATCCATCGTTACTGCCATACCCGTATTCGGTATTGACAAGGTTGATAGTTGTGCCTGCCGAAGCCGAGCAGCAACCAGTGGCTTTCCATATTTAAATGGGGCAATCTGAACATAATAAAACGGCAATTCCCCCTCTGCCCATTTGGTTCGCCAGTCTTCTATCAACGCAGGGAACAGCTTGACGTATTGTTCCGAATTTAAGGTGTCGGATTCTCCCTGGTACCAGATAAACCCTTTAACGGAATATTGAATCAGTGGATTTATCATCCCGTTATAAAGAACCGTAGGGCATTGCTTGTTTATGGGGTTTGAAATCCTGTGAGGCTGACGGGGAGGTTCAAGTCCCTGTTCTCGTGCCTTTTGTGCTTCCTTCTTCCACTTTTCAATTTTTTGAAGATAAACATCTTTGGCTTGTGAATATTTTGAGATTCGGTTTTCATATTGGTCCAGCATTGGCCTGAATTCAGGCTCGGACGCAAGAGCCTGACGGCTCGTCCAGGCCCTCGCCGGCGTGCCGCCCCACGTAGAATCGATTAAGCCTATCGGCAAATCAAGTTCTTCGTGCAGTTTACAGCCGAAAAAATACGCAACCGCAGAAAATAAACGAACGCTGTGCCGGTTGCATTCCTCCCAATGACCAATACAGTTTGTTTGAGGCTCAATCGACGCCCTGTTTCTTACGAGGAAAAGCCTTATTTCAGGGTGATGCGCGTTCTCCAGTTCACGTTTGTAATTAATAACTCCCGTCTGCCAGTGCCCAATTTTACCAATCGGAAACTCCATGTTCGATTGTCCCGAGGCAAGCCAGACCTCCCCAACCATGATGTTGTTGATAGTTATCCGGTTGCGACCGGTAATAGTCATCTGATAAGGCCCGCCGGCCTCAGGTGGTGTTATCTGAAATTGCCACCGGCCGTTTTCGTCCGCCCTAACAGAACAGTTCATTTTGAGCCAGCTAACCGTCGTCGTAACCTCTTCACCCGCCTCCGCCCAGCCCCAAATTGTGGCAGGCTTACCTTGCTGAAGCACCATATTATCACAAATAATTGATGGAAGTTTGACTTCCGCTCGTGTATAAAGTCCAAATTGGAACAACACAAACGCAATAGCCAAAACAACTTTCTTTCTATGAATCAATAGCTGCATCTTTTGTTCCCTGGCTTTCTATTTATATATAGGGTCGTGTTTGCCCTCAATTTCTGCCTGCGGTTACACGTTGCCAGTCGTCTGTGCAGAACGGCGATGCTGGCAGGCCCGCTTTATTAAACAAATTAGGCACACCATCATTACGCCAACCGAAACGTGCCTCAACCGGATTATCCACCTTGTCGCTCCAAACGGTTATGGTATCGCCGTGAATCCGGGCTTTCGCCGAAAAGTATTCTCTGTTGTTACCGGCCACTTCAAAACCAGTTAAAGGCCCGCCTTTTGACGTAAGGCCACCGTCGGTGTGTTCGAAATTCAGTCTAAGCAGAATTTCGACTTTTTCCCTCGCTTCGTCCGGAAGAAATATGGCGTGTTTTACCCTTTTCATGGATTTGAGAATCGGCCCCGAATACACGATATCCTCGTTCCCGTATGTCTTTGAAAGCGCCCACAACGCCAGCCTCCTGCCTACCTCCTGTTTGTTTCTCGGATGTATATCATTCAGGTCTGTAATGTCCGTAGTAACAACCATCCCCGTATTCGGCACCGACGACATCGTCATGAGCTGAGCCTCCCGAAGTTCCGCCGCCGTAAATGGCTCGTAGCTGAAGGAACCACGGTGACATCTCAAAGGAGCGATTTGCACGTAATAGAACGGAAAATCACCCAGCCCCCATTCTTCACGCCAACTGAGTATCAAAGAAGGAAAGAGCTTGCGATACTGGTACGCTCGACCCGCGTTGGCTTCGCCCTGATACCACACTACCCCTCGGATACTAAACGGCATCAACGGAGATATCATTGCGTTGTAAAGCCCCATTGGCGACTGATAATGCAGCGGGCATCGAGGAGGTTGTGGCTTGTGAGGTGGCTCTTTTCGCTGAGCCTTTGCCTCATTAACGTCATTTTTCCATTCTGCCAGCTTGCGCTCGAAGTCGGCTTTAACCTGCGGATACTTCGCCACAGCTTCCCGGTAACGCTCAAGGATGGGTTCAAAGTACGAATCGGATTTCAAGGCCTCTTCGCTCATCCACGATTCGGCCGGCGTGCCGCCCCACGTACTGTCGATTAGACCAACAGCCACTCCGAGTTCGCTGTGAATTTTTCTGCCGAAGAAGTAACCTGCTGCGGAAAAACTGCCCACCGTATTCGACCCGCAAGGCCGCCAGTCGCCTCCGCAATTACGCTGAGGTTCTTCGGCAACTTTCTTGGCAACCGTAAAAAAACGTATAGCCGGATAATCTGCATCGGAGATTTCCTCAGATGAGTTTTCTGCGGACCTTACGGCCATTTGCATATTTGATTGACCCGAGCAAAGCCAGACTTCACCAACCAGGATATTGTCTATGTGCAGCATATTCTCACCGGCTATGGTCATATTATAAGGACCGCCCCCGGCTTCCGGCGGTGTCATTTTATATTGCCATCGGCCGTTTTCATCCGCCTTTACCGTCCAGCTCATTTCACACCAACTCACGCTGGTTGTAATTTCTTCACCTGCATCGGCCCACCCCCAAATGGTTGCAGGCCTTGAACGTTGTAATACCATGTTGTCACTGATAAAGGCCGGGAGATTTACTTCCGCACAAACAACGCCAGACAAAAAAACCACAAAAATCAATAAAAAACCAAATTCATTCGCGATAAGTGGTCTCAGAGCTTTTGTGTTCATATTTAAGTCCTTTACGCTTTTTAATCTTTTTGCAGGCAAATCCTTTGCATAACACCGGTCAAAATCAGAACCGGTTGATTATATCAGCTCTGTTTGTAACGGTCAAAGACAAGGATATCAGCTTGCCTATAATTGAACATAGTCGGAATATCCAAGTTTTGGTTGTAAGACGGCAAACTTTTGGTAAAATGTTTATCAAAATAAATTCAAACAAAGGCGCCAATCATGACTAAACCGAACAAGAAAACACTCGTATGGGCCATAACGGCTATTGCTGTTATTGTTGCAGGAGCGGTTGTAATCTGGGCATTCACCGAAAAACGACAGGATGCACCGCCTTCAAAAAAGCCCGAAATCCATCGGCAACGCAAACAAAGCGAGACGGATGCCCAGGTCGAATCAATTCCTGCACAAAATCCAGAAAAATCAGAAAAACAAACTGAAGCCAATGAAAATACCACCGAAGATAAAAACAAAAAACACAAAAAAGGACCGACTGTAAATGATTTAATCAGCCGGTTGAATCATCTGGACTTTATACACCGTATGTGGTATGGTGAGAAGGCTGCCGACTTCTCCGTGGTTGATATTGATGGTAAAGAACACAGTCTCGCAGACTATAAGGGAAGAAATGTGCTTGTTGTTTTCTGGGCTACCTGGTGTCCTCCGTGCCGACATGAAATACCGCACCTGAAGGAACTCAGGGATAAAATGAATGAGGAAAAACTTGTTATATTGGCTGTTTCTAATGAGAACCAGCAAAGAGTAAAAGAATTCGCTGAACAGCAGAGAATAAATTACACTGTCATTTCAACCCAAAAAATTCTTCCCAGGCCTTTCAGCCAGATAGGATACATACCCACGACTTTTGTAATTAACCCCGAAGGTCAGATAAAAGCCGCCATGCAGAGTATGCTTACCCTGGATGACATGAAGGCGTTGATTCAGGCAAGGCTTTGAGATTCAACTCTCGTTGTCGGCATAGATGAAATTAGGCTCAATGTACTATTGTGCTGCATAAATTGTACTGGACAAATATCATGGCAGGATGTAAAATCCAATTATTGCAATGAATGGGTAATCGTCAATTAGAGGAATGTAATCATGGCACATAAGAAAGGACAAGGTTCTTCAAGAAACGGCAGAGACAGCAACCCGCAATATCGCGGAGTTAAGCTTTTCAGCGGACAGCCGGCAAAGGCCGGTGCGATAATCGTCAGGCAATGCGGTACTAAATTCTTCGCCGGTACGAACGTCGGTCTCGGAAAGGATTACACCCTATTTGCAAAAAAAGATGGGAAAATCC
>CAZGGE010000204.1:0-4356 GCA_964524285.1 uncultured Pirellulales bacterium | reverse complement strand
CGGAGTTATAGGCGAGCAAAGCTCAAACGACGGCCCCTCCAGCGGTGGCTCAAAAACTTCCGGCTCACTCCAGCTATGGCCGCTGTCATCCGACCGAAGAATCGCAAGCTCAGTGGGAACAAAACCAAGAGTTTCGTGATTGGTAAGACCCTCGTCGCTGTGCTTTGTCCTGTCAAAACGCATCATAAACACAACCAGCCTCCCGTCCGGCAATACGGTCAGCCGCGAACTGTCCGAAAGTATCCGGTCGGCCGGCGGATTATAAACCGGCCCTTCAAGCGTCCAGCTCTTGCCGGTGTCTGCTGAGCGACAAATATGAGTATGAAGATTAAGGGCTTCGAATGCCTCTGCGAGAACTATGGTCGCCAGCATTTCACCATTTTTGAGAAGCCCAACGGATGGAAAATATGAGTGTACACTGCGAAGGTGTGGTTTGTCGTTGGCGAAAAGCAGGCCGGTATCGAGGGTTTCTATTGCAGACATTGAACATTTCTCCATTTATTCTTCTGATTTTAATACCACCAGTCTTACTGGTGGATGGAAATAACCGGCGAAGTCGGGCAGGCGAAGCCTGAACCCGGCAATGCCACCAGATAAATCTGATGGATATTTACTTTGAATGTTTTTGCGCCTAACTGGACTATTTAAGGGGTTTTGAGAGTTGTTAGCAACACGAATATACACGTTTTTGGCGGTTACAACTTACTTACTGTGCCAGAATGGCATACGAACAACGAACATGAATTGTCATAAGTTCGTATTATAGCGGCAGTTAGGGGATAGAAATTCTGGTACGCCTTTTGCGAAGAGTATTTGTGCAGGCAATAGTAATATTGATGGAGTTTATGTTATGAGGTTCGATAAATTCACATTGAAGGCCCAGGAAGCGATAGCTACTGCTCAACAGATAGCGATGGGTAAGTCGCATATGGTGCTCTCGCCGCTGCATTTGCTCAAGGCTATACTGGATGATGAGAACGGCATAGTAGTGATGGCTCTGAAGAAGCTGGACAGTAACGTATCAAGGATTCGCGAAATGACGGACGGGGAGCTTGGGCGGCTGGCTCAGGGCCAAAGCAAGGGTCAGATTATGCCGGACCCGACTTTTAACCAGATAGTGCTGGATGCTCAGAATCGTGCGGACGCAATGGAAGATGAATATTTGAGCGTAGAGCATCTTTTTATTGCGCTTGCCGCGGTAGAAAGCGATGCGATGGAGGTTTTGCGGCTCAATTCCGTAACTCCGGAGCAGATAGAAGCGGTTTTGAAAGAGATTCGCGGCGGTGCAAAGGTAAGCGACCAGAATCCGGAAGATAAATATCAGTCACTGGAGCGTTACGGCATTGACCTCGTAGAGATGGCCAGGCAGGGAAAGCTGGACCCGGTCATAGGCAGGGAAGATGAAATACGTCGTTGTATGCAGGTATTGAATCGCCGGACGAAGAACAACCCTGTTTTGATAGGTGAGCCTGGGGTGGGCAAGACGGCTATAGTTGAAGGGCTTGCCCAGCGAATTGTTGCTGGAGACATACCGACGGGTCTGCGAGACAAGCGTGTGATAGCGCTTGATATGGGTTCGCTGGTTGCGGGGACAAAATTTCGAGGCGAATTCGAAGACAGATTTAAGGCCGTTTTGCGAGAGGTGGTTGGTTCCGAGGGCAGGATAATTCTTTTCATTGACGAGCTTCATACCGTTGTTGGTGCGGGCAAGGCCGAAGGTGCGGTCGATGCGGGGAATTTGTTGAAGCCTTCGCTTGCGCGCGGGGAACTTCGGTGTATAGGAGCGACGACAATTGATGAGTATCGCAAATACGTTGAAAAGGATGCCGCACTGGAGAGGCGGTTTCAGCCTTTTATGATAGACCCGCCGAGCGTTGAAGAGACGGTTGCGATACTGCGGGGGCTTAAAGGCAAGTACGATGCCCATCACGGTGTACGTATTACGGACAATGCACTGGTGGCGGCGGCGACGCTTTCTAACCGGTATATTTCTGACAGATGGCTTCCGGATAAGGCGATAGACCTTATTGACGAGGCGGCATCCAAACTTCGGATAGAAAATGACTCTCTGCCGGCGGAGCTGGATACCATCAGGCGAAGAATCATCCAGCTTCAGATTGAGCGGGAAGCGTTGAAGAAAGAAACAGACAAGGCGAGCAAGGAAAGGCTTGCAAAAGCTGAAAAGCAGTTGAAGGAACTGCAACGGAAAGACCAGGAGCTTTCAAATCAGTGGAAGGGCGAAAAGGACCAGGTGGATGAGATAAAGCAGTTGAAGCAAGCGATTGAGGATGCAGAGACGGAATTTGAGAACGCGCAGCGCAGGGGTGAGCTTGAGGCGGCGGCACGATTGAGGTACGGCAGGATTGCCGAGTTGAGAAAGCAACTTGAGAACAAGGAAAGTGAACTTGCAAGGTCGGAACTGGGGATGATACATAACGAGGTTAACGAAGAGCACATTGCACAGGTGGTTTCAAAATGGACGGATATACCGGTGTCCCGTCTTTTGAGCGGAGAGCGGGAGCGGTTGATGAAGATGGAAGATGCGATAGGCGAACGAGTTGTAGACCAGAGAAGTGCGGTAAGTGCGGTATCGAATGCCGTCCGGCGTAACAGGGCAGGACTTGGTGACCCGAACCGGCCGATAGGGACATTTTTGTTTCTGGGGCCTACGGGAGTGGGTAAAACCGAGCTTTCAAAAGCTCTGGCGGAGTTTCTTTTCGACGACGAGAATGCACTTGTGCGCATTGATATGAGTGAGTTCATGGAGCAGCATTCTGTTGCGCGTTTGATAGGTTCGCCTCCCGGCTATGTCGGTTATGAAGAAGGTGGTCGTTTGACGGAGGTGATTCGGCGAAAGCCTTACTCGGTGATACTTCTGGACGAGATTGAAAAGGCGCACCGGGATGTGTTCAACGTGCTGCTGCAGGTGTTCGACGACGGCCGGCTTACGGACGGCAAGGGGCGGACGGTAGATTTCAAGAATACTGTAATAATTATGACCAGTAATATCGCCAGTGCGAAAATCGGTGAATTGACTCAGCAGGACAGTGCAGACTGGGAGATTGAGGCTCACGTTAAGGATACGCTCAAGCAGGTATTTAAGCCGGAGTTTCTTAACCGGATTGACGAGACGATAGTGTTCCATACGCTTTCGCGGGAGGATTTGAAGCGTATTGTGGATTTACAACTCAGGTATTTGTCGAAGCGGCTTGGTGAGCAGAAGATAGGTGTGGAATATACGGAAGCGGCGCGAGATTTGATTATGGAAGAGGGATATGATCCGTCGTTCGGTGCACGGCCTTTGAAGCGTGCGATACAGCACCGACTGGAGAATCCGCTTGCAAAGGAGATACTGGCGGGCAGGTTTGTCGAGGGCGATACGGTTCGGATAGATGCGGGGCAGCGCAGGTTCAGGTTTGAAAAGGTGGAGACGGAACCTGAAAAGGCGGGTACTGTTAAGTAGGCAGGTTAGTCGTGTTTTCTTTCGGGTTTGGTTGTGACGTTTGGCTGGGGATTCTTCGGCGAGGGACGAAACACGTGTGCCCGGTAATGGTGGTGGGAGGTCCTTCGACTCGCTTCGCTCGTTCGGGATGAAAACTCAGGGCCAGCGGAGAGGATATACACGAATGAAAATCTTTAGCACATGTCATTCTCAGAAAAAGCACCGGCCTGAATATAAAGAAAATATACAAAAAGCTCTTAATATTATTGAATCAGGAAATCAGGATAAAGGTTATTGATTTGTCAGACATTAACGGCTTTGGCAGAGTTTCTGGATGTCGCGTTTTACGATGTCCGCAATGATTTGGTGTGCGGGGGGACTTTCATCGGTGGTGTGGTTAATCGCGTGTAATTTTTGTGGGGATTGTATTAGATGTTCTACGTTTTCGGTTTTGGCGGGGCGTTTTCTTCTTCGTGCGGTTTTCTGACGTTTGCCGGCCATGATATTGTTTGCGAGGTCGAATCGAGGTATTTGGCTGATTTGAGGGTTTGCGGTTTTTGGGCCGGTCTGTTCCTGATTTCGGGTATGTTCCGGTTCAGTTAATGGTACGATGTCGTGGGCGCGGAGGGGTTGTTTTCCCTTTTGATGGTTGCCGTTATTTTTGTTATTTTTCCGGTTTTTATCGGCCATTACATAAGCTCCTATGTTATAACATTTTACAACATTTGTTTATTGAAATCAAGTTTTTTCTGTATGAAGCAATGGCAGGTAATTAAGGGCTGTTATTTTGGAGTGGTTTGTGGTAGAATGTTTTAATGATGAGAGTTGAACGTGATAAAGCGATTTTGAAGCGTATGTCCCCAAAAGGGGGGCAGGGTACATGGAAGGAACGCCCGGTGAACGTTTGAGTGTTG
>CAZGGE010000203.1:2217-4538 GCA_964524285.1 uncultured Pirellulales bacterium | reverse complement strand
CCCTCACCGGTTTGTACGGAACGCGTCAAAAGTTGAACAAGTTCATCGGTCTCTTCCACAACAGAAGTATCAGAAGTTGAAACGATATCCTCTTCAGGGCCAGCTTTTTGATTTGCCTGCACAATCCGCTCATAGAATTTCTTTGGGCCTTCAGTTCGTACGAGAGGTGAGACAACCATAAGTTTCCAGGACCTGTTTTCTTCGGAATATAGCCAGAATGCAGCTTGGGCCTGCGAGGAAGCCTCATCCAATCTTTCGATTAGTCTCTTTCCGGCCTCTTTCATACTGTCTGTGAGGTAATTGGTTACCAGTATTTTTTCAGCCATGATAATACTCCTACATCTTCTGCAGTTACAGCGTCGAGATAATCTCTGGCTTTACTTTCTGCAATTCCGTGTTTATATCGGTCAGACACGGACCAGTCTTTGACTATAGCCCAGTTGGAATTGACCTCACCGGTTTGTTCGAGTTCTCGCTTTAATCCTGTCAGGTTCAAAAGCTTGTCAAGCTCATGGGTGTAGGCATCATCTATAAGTTTCTTTTCAGGAAAATCATGTTTGCGTATTTGCTTTGATATACAACTTTTCAATGCGCATTCGACTGCATATCCAAGAAGATAATATGCTCCGTCAAAGCATTTCTTATTTATTAGAACCTTAGCTTCTTTTACCCTGACATTGGCTACTTTTTGAAAGTCGGTTCTATTCATGTAGAGTTCTGAATACAGGCCTCACTTGCTTGCTTACAAAGTTCACACCAGTCATTCTAATCAAGTCAGGGGGTTTCTGCAAGAAATAATATATGAATGTTTCAATTTGTTACATGGTTTGAGAGAAGAGGGGGATATTTTTATTCGCTCGATTTCCGGAGCATGTTTATAAAATGTTTTGCAGGCTGGCTCAGAAGTTTGTCTTTACGCACGATTATTCCCGTTGGCCTGACGAAGTTTTCGTTGGAGAATGGTATTGCCTTAATTGTACCGCTCGAAAGTTCCTGAAGGACGGCGGTTTTGGGTAGAATGCTGATGCCGGAGTTTATCTCGACGGCACGTTTTATGGTCTCGATATTGTCGAATTCCATTACGGGGCGGAACACTATGTTGTAACGCTGAAGAATACTGTCAATCCAGATGCGGGTCGGCACGTCCTTCTCGAAGCCGATAAATCTTTCATACTGGATTTTATGGATGTCAATATGAGATTCACCAGAAAGAGGATGGCTGCGGCCGCAAACAAAAACCAGCGGCTCGTGTCCGAAGTCGTATACCTGAAGTCTCTTATCCATTTTAGGAACGGCAACAAGACCGATATCCACGTCACCCGTGAGAACCAATTCATAAATTGTTGAAGCACTAAGGTATTCAATGTGGACGTTTACTTTCGGAAATCTGACCATGAATTTTTTGACATAGCGAGGCAGGGTATGCATTCCGATGCTGAAAATGGCGGCAATGTTGACCCTGCTTTTGTGCGAGGATTTCAGGGCGTTGATTTCGTGTATGAATTTTTCGTGTCGTTCGACGATATCTCGTGCGGCGTTGTAAAGAAGCTCACCTGCCCTGGTAAGCTCTATCGGCCTTTTCTTGCGGTTTATCAACTGACATTTGTGTGCGACTTCAAGGTGTGCGAGTTGCTGCGAAACGGCGGACTGGCTGACCATATTCTTATCAGCCGTCTTGGAGAAGCTGAGTAGCTCGGCAAGGTCACAAAACATCTTAAGCGTTTCTATATGCATCATTAGTTTTCCTGATAATTCATATTATGATTTAATTTTAGGCGATGTCCAGACGAATTTCTATAATAGCCTTTCAAATATGGACTTTGAGACTTTTTCGCTGCTCGCAAATCGGGTTTCGGGCGGCTTGTCGGATAAAAATCAAACCTTTTTTCAGGAGGCACCTGAAGTGAGCATAATTGAACAGGTTTACCAGCAGGTATTAAGGCGGAATCCGGGAGAAGCTGAGTTTCACCAGGCCGTTAAGGAAGTGCTCCAATCACTGGAACCCGTTCTTGAAAGGCACCCGGAGTACGTACAAAAACGCATCGTCGAGCGGGTGGTGGAACCGGAAAGAGTCTTGATGTTCAGGGTTCCGTGGCAGAACGATAAGGGCGATTATTGTACAAACAGGGGTTTTCGGGTGGAATTCAATAACGCTCTCGGGCCGTACAAGGGCGGGCTGCGGTTTCATCCGAGTGTATACCTCGGAATCATCAAGTTTCTGGGATTCGAGCAGATATTCAAGAATTCGCTTACCGGCCTGCAGATGGGCGGCGGCAAAGGCGGATGCGACTTCGACCCAAAAGGCAAAAGCGACGACGAAG
>CAZGGE010000203.1:0-2207 GCA_964524285.1 uncultured Pirellulales bacterium | reverse complement strand
GATTTTGCCAGAGTTTTATGACCGAACTTTACCGGCACATCGGTCCCGACACGGATGTGCCGGCCGGCGATATCGGAGTCGGCGCACGCGAGATAGGTTATCTGTTCGGACAGTATAAACGTGTGAAAAACGTATTCGAAGGCGTGCTTACAGGAAAAAGCATCGAATGGGGAGGGTCTCTCGTCAGAACCGAGGCCACCGGTTACGGACTTGTATACATCGTACAGGAGGCCCTGAAGGCCGCCGGTAAAAGCATCGAAGGCATGACGGTCTGTATTTCCGGTGCGGGAAACGTTGCAATATACGCCACCGAAAAGATTCAGCAGCTCGGCGGGAAAGTGATAACCGTCAGCGACTCGAACGGTTTTATTCACGACCCGTCGGGGATAAAACTGGACACCGTAAAACAGCTTAAAGAAGTGGAGCGAAGGCGGATTAAGGAATATGCAAACATTCACAACGATTCGACCTATACCGAAGGCACGGGAGTATGGGACGTGAAATGTGATGTTGCTCTTCCATGTGCGACGCAGAACGAGCTTGATGAAGAGGCGGCGAAAAAGCTGGCGCAAAACGGATGCTGTATAGTAGCTGAAGGTGCCAACATGCCCTGTACTCCGGAGGCGGTCGACGGCCTGCACGAGTCAGGGGTGCTGTTTTTGCCGGGCAAGGCGGCTAATGCAGGCGGTGTGGCCGTAAGCGGGCTTGAAATGGCTCAGAACAGCCAGCATATTTACTGGCCTTTCGAAAAGGCCGAAGCTGAACTGAAAGGGATAATGCAGACAATTTACAACAACATAAGTCAGGCCGCTCAGGAGTACGGTTGCCCGGGTAATTTCGTCGCGGGGGCAAACATCGGTGGTTTTATTAAAGTTGCAAAGGCAATGCTCGCACAGGGACTGGTATAAAGCCAAAAAAAGAGTATCGCTGATGCCCGACCCGGGGCTTTGGGAAGCTTAATATTTGAGCGGGGGTATTTGTGTTGCATATCGGCGGATTGCTCGTTAAAATTCTCTCAAAACTGAGTTGAATAATGGTTGTCTGCAAGTTTTTGCCCAAAGGAACTGCATGTCCGCAAACACTATATTAAAGACCGCACTTTCCAACTTTGAAGCTGCGGCTGACAGGCTTCAAATAGAGCCGGCGGTCAGAAAAAAGATTCTCGGCCCGAAAGAGCGAATAGAAATCAGCCTGAATCCGGTATTGACCGAGAAGGGCCTTACCAATGTTCGGGTTTTTATAGTTAGGCACAATGACGCCCTCGGGCCTGCAAAGGGTGGTATCCGCATGACACCGGACGTCTGCCTGGATGATGTTACCGGCCTGGCGATGGAGATGAGCTGGAAAACGGCCCTTATAGGTGTACCCTTCGGCGGAGGAAAGTCGGGGATTAACTGTAACCCTGCTCGTCTGTCGCCTTCAGACAAGGAAGTGATAATCCGTTCATTCACACGAGGTGCGAGAAGGCATATAGGCCCGGAAATTTACGTGCCGGCTCCCGATATGGGTACAAATGAACTTGATATGGCTCATATCCGTGATTGTATATCTTATTCTGAAGGTATATCCATTACCAGGGGCTGTTTTGTAACGGGCAAGCCGGTTATCCTCGGAGGAATCGTCGGCAGAAAAGAAGCTACGGGTAAAGGTGTGGTCTATACCCTCATTGCAATGTGCGACCGGCTGGGGATAAAGTTTGAGAAAATGAAGGTCGCCCTCCAGGGTTTCGGAAACGTCGGTTCCGTGGCAGCCGAGGAAATTGCCGAAAGAGGTGCAAAGGTTGTAGCCATAGCGGATTTGTCCGGAGGAGTATTTAACGATTCGGGACTGGACATAGATGCCTTGTTGAAACACGCCGAACAGGCCGGAGGTGTAAAAGGCTTTGAAGCGGCGGAGCCTTTTGACCCAACTGAAATCTTCAAGGCGGACTGCGATATCATGATACCGGCGGCGGCAGGCTCGCAGATAACCGCAAAAAATGTCAGGGACATAAAAGCAAAAGTCATTGCAGAAGCCGCAAACGCGCCGACAACACCACAGGCGGATGAAATTTTGAACGCCCGAGGAGCTTTGGTTATTCCGGATATCCTCTGCAATGCCGGTGGAGTGTTTGTTTCGTATCTGGAATACACACAGGAAACACAGAGAGAGCAAATGACCGTGGAGGAAGTAAAAGGCAGGCTCTCCGAGCGTATGAGGCAGCGTTT
>CAZGGE010000202.1:0-4608 GCA_964524285.1 uncultured Pirellulales bacterium | reverse complement strand
GGGTCTTTGACGGCGATGCTCATGGCTTTTTCGAGTGCGGAGACGATGCCCATTGTGTTTTTTCTTAATTGAGAAGTTAATTCATCTATTTTATACTGGAGTTCGGAGAATTGTTTTGTTTTTACTTTTTTATTTTGTTTATTATCGTTGATACGTTTCCATTGAATTACGCAATTTCTTCCTTTTTGTTTTGCGTCGTAGAGTGCGGCGTCAGCTTTTTGGACCATATTTCGGCAGTTTTCGATATTGTTTGCGTTCGAGGAGAAGAGGCCGAAGCTTGCCGTTACGGAGATGCCGGAGTGGTCGGTATTCCAACGAGATTCATCTATAATTTTTCTGAGTTTTTGAGCGGCGTTCAGAGCCTGGCGGCTGTCGGTTTCGGGCATTAGTATGATGAATTCTTCACCTCCATACCTTGCGACGACATCGAGGGGGTATCGGTTTTCTTTGAGGACTTTTCCCAATTGTTTTAGTATTTCATCTCCGGCGACGTGTCCGTAGGTATCGTTAATGTTTTTGAAATGGTCGATGTCGAGCATTATGATTGCGAGAGGAATTTTTTTCATTTTTGCATGCAGCATTTCCCGTTCGAAAATATCGAAGAAGTGTCTTCGGTTATGCAGGCCGGTGAGTTCGTCGGTATTTGCGAGGTCGAGAATTTCTTCCTGCAGTTCAATTATTCTGATAGCAACGCCGATTCGCGCCCGCAGTTCTCCGAGGTCAAAAGGTTTTGCGACGTAATCGATTGCGCCGAGCTGGAGGCCTTTAATTTTATCGACGGAGTGGTCTTTTGCGGAGATGAAAATAACGGGGATTGAATCAGTTCGCGGGTCTTTTTTGAGTTTTTTGCAGATTTGGAATCCGTCGACGTCCGGCATGATTATATCGAGGAGGATTAAATCCGGTTTTTGTTCGGCAGCGATTTCCAGAGCCTTTGCGGCGTCCGGGGTATCTATTGCAAGCAAGTTCATTTTTTTCAGTTGGTTTCGCAGGATAGCGATGCTGGTGGCATCGTCGTCGACGACCAATACTTTTCTTTTATTGCCTGTCATATTAGTGGTTCAAAATATACATAATGTTATTTGACGGCTGCTTTTTTGTTTGCGTTATTTTTTGCGTCATCAAACCAGTTTGGATTTGAAACGAAAGAGCACAAACTATCGAATTGTTTTTTTATCTGTTGCATCAGTTCGTTTGCTTTTGATAGATCGTTTTTTGAGGCAATGCGCTCGAGGCGGCAAGCGGTTTCGGATAGTGATACAGCTCCCACGTTTGAGGTTGAGCCTTTTATTGCATGTGCATAGAGCTTAATTTGTTTTGCGTTGGATTTTTTGACGGCGGCTTCGAGTTCTTTAATTCTTTTCTGGTTTTCCTCGATGCAGGAAGGAATGATTTGCTGTATTAACTGCTCATCGAGTCCTCGGTTTTTGAGGGTATCCAAGTCTATTATGCGGGACTGTGTTTGTTTTTTTTGTTTTTGTGCAGTGGCGGATTGTTTTTTTCTGGTTTTCTTTTTAGTTTGTTTTTTTGTCCGGTCGTCTTCTTTGGGTGACAGATACTGCCGGAGGATTTGTGTTAGTTTGGCTTTGTCGACGGGTTTTGGCAGATACCCATCGCATCCGGCTTTGAGGCATTTTGTTTCGTCGCCTTTCGTGGCATGTGCGGTAAGTGCTATTATGGGGGTTTCGAAGCCTTTATGTCTAAGGATTTTTGTGGCCTGGTATCCGTCCATTTGGGGCATTTGTATATCCATCAGAATCAGGTCGAAATTTTTTGTAATTGCTTTCTGCAATGCCTGGTTTCCGTCCTGGGCGATGGTAACCTGAAGGCCCATTTTTTTCAGGATAGATTTCATAAGCATCTGGTTTGTTTTTACGTCTTCGGCGACGAGAATATTTCCCTTGAATTTTTCATTTTTTGAACCTGCGTTTTTTTCCTGGTATTGAGCGATGTTATTTCTGTCGAGGAATGGTTGTTTTTTTACATCAAGCCCTGCGGGTATAATGATTGAGAAGACGGAGCCTTTTGCCGGTGTGCTTTTAAGTTCGATATTACCGCCGAGCATTTCCATTAGTTTTTTTGTAATAGCCAATCCCAGGCCGGTACCTCCGAAGCGTCGTGTGGTGCTGCTGTCGGCCTGTGTGAAGGAATCGAATATTTTCTTTTGTTTGTTTTTTGGGATTCCAACGCCGGTATCCTCGACGTCGAATCTTATAAATACGTCGTCATCTTTTTTTTGCGGAGAGATTTTAATGGTAACACATCCTTTTTCGGTAAATTTTATGGCGTTGCTGACGAGATTTATGAGGCACTGGTTAAGTTTTCGGGGGTCGGTATTGATGTTTGCGGGGAGGCCATTTTCTTCTATGATTTTGAAATCAAGGCCTTTTTCATGGATTTTTGGTTTCATCATGGATTCGACGGAGTTGATAATTTTTGCGAGAGGTGTTTCGGTATTTTCGATATCCAATTTTCCAGCTTCAATTTTTGAAAAGTCGAGGATGTCATTTATGAGGTCAAGGAGGTTGTGGCCGGCTTGTTTTATTACATTGAGGTGTTTTCGCCGGCTTTGGGTGATTTTTCCGTCGTCGAGCATATCGGCGAATCCGATGATAGCGTTCATTGGAGTTCTGATTTCGTGGCTCATATTTGCGAGGAATTCTGTTTTAGCGGCGTTTGCCATTTCGGCCTGTGCGGCCATGTCATTAGCATAAGCGGTTTGTTTTTCGAGATATTTGTTGAGAGATTTTGTTTCTTCGAGAAGTTCTTTTAGTTTTCTTTCTGCATTTTTTCTTGCGGTGATATCAAGGATGAATCCGTCGAGGAATTTTACATTTCCGTTATTGTCTTTTATGCCTCTGCCTTTTTCGTAAACCCATTTTATGGATTTATCTTTATGTCTGATGCGATACTCGATTTCCCAGGGCTGGTTTTTATTTACGGCCTGCTTTATGGTGCTTTCGGCATAATCAGTATCTTCAGGGTGGATGATGCTTTCATAGGTGCGGACGGCATTGTTGATAAAGTTACTTACGGGGTAGCCGGTTAAATTGCGGACGGCATCACTCATATAGTGCATTGTCCAGTGGCGGTCGAGAGCGCATCTGTAGGTAATTCCGGGGATATTATCGACGAGGGACTGGTATTTGTCTTTGCTTTTCTGGAGTTCCTGGGCGGCTTTTTTCTGTGGTGTGATGTCGGTATGAATGCCGGCGATGGCGATGATTTTTGCGTCCTTTTTGACGGGATAGGCCCGGAGCAGTATGGAGAGGACGTTTTTGTTTTTTCCATACATGGCCACTTCGCCGGTCCATTCATCTCCGTTCATGATGGTATTGAAGATTTCGCGTCCAACTTTTTTGTCAACATATAAAGTTTCGGGGGGGTGTTTACCGACGTTTCCGAACAAGCGGTCGAAAGCCTTGTTCTGGTAATAATGTTCGCCGTTGGGAGTTGACATGCCGATGGCATCCGTGGAGCTGTCGAGTGTATCCTTGAATTTTTGTATATTTTCCTCTGCTTTTTTTATTTCTGTTACGTCGTATGTAACCTCGACGGCGCCTGTAATATTGTTGCGGCTGTCTATTATTGGGTAGCCACTAATCCAACGCGATTTACCGTCGGAGGTAGTTTTTTCAATGTGTTGAGCTTTTTCAGTTTTTATTGCTTTCATAACAGGACAGTCAGGACATGGTTTTTGGTCTTCTGCCCAGAACTGATAGCAATATTTTCCGATCAACTGTTTTCTGGTTTTACCTGCGGACTTACATGCAGCGAGGTTTGGCCAGACGATTTTGAGTGATTTGTCCTGGAGCATTACGTGTTCACTCTGCGCATCAAGTATTGCGGTTTTTGTAAGTTCGGCGTTCTGCAATTTTTCTTCGTTTTTCTTTTGTTCGGTAATGTCTCTTACGGTTGCGAGTATGAATGGTTTTGCGTTTTGTAACTGGACTCTTGTGAGAAGGACACTTGCGTGGAATTCGTTGCCATCGATGGTTTTGTGCATCCACTCGAAGAAGCTCGAACCTTCTTTCAATGTTTTTTCCAACATTTGCTTTGCTTTTTTAGCAGAAGGTACGCCATCTGGCTGGTATTGGGGTGAAAGGTCCCATGGGCCGAGTGATTCGATTTGCTTTTGGTCAGTTGCTTTGAATAATTTTACAGTGGCGGGGTTTGCGGAAGTAAATTTCCACGAGGGTGGTGCGAGGGTCATAATCGCATCGAATGAGGCTTCGAAGAGCGTCCGGAATTTTTGCTGAGCCTGCTTTTTTCTTTCGATATCAGCACGGAGTTTTCGATTTAGAATAAAAGAGCGTGCGGCAAACAGCAGTATGAGGGCTGTTAATGCTGCAATCACAATCAGCCAGTGCCAGTAATGTATGATGATATGCCTGATGGGAGGTTTTGAGGTAGTTTGATATGTTGTGCCTGCCGGTTTGCTGTCTGCCAAATATTCGAGGTTTTCGGGTTTTGAGTTGCTTTGTTTTTCGGCAAAAGCAAGATTAACGAAGGGTGGCACGAGGGTCAAAAGCGTGATAAACACTATAAGATTTTTTTTCCTGAGTTCCGAGTTGTGATGTAAATCTGTTGTAAGTCCTTTATTTTCAA
>CAZGGE010000201.1:3910-4639 GCA_964524285.1 uncultured Pirellulales bacterium | reverse complement strand
GTCAGCCGATGACTGAAAACAACCACGAAAATAAAAACCCTCAAAACGAGGCCGGCTTTACATCTGAGAAGCAAAACAATGCGGAAGCACAGTATCCGTCAGACGCTGACCTCTTTGTGGGTGAGGTGCGTGAGGAACTTAATGAGCGGGATGTATTTGCAGGGAATGAAGACTTCTTCAAAAAACTTGCTGATTCTAAAAAGCCCGGTGAGAAAGAGCGAGGCAGGCAAAAACGTTCTAACGGACGGTTGCGTATTACTTCAAGACCCCGTTCGCCTGTAGTGGCCGTTCAGAGAATACTTCTGGTGGTTGTTGGCGTTGTTGCTGTAATGTTGTTATACGGCCTGCTCGCACCGGTAATATATCCCGAAATCGCACCTCAAAAAGCATCGTCGTTACCGGCAGCTCCTGAGAAGGAAACTCATCCGACTAAACGGGCCCCATCTGCAACCTCCCGAAAGGTTTCCCAGCCGCAGAAAGTTGCAGAAAAAGTTTCGGACAAGCAGGAACAAGCAGAATCTCTGTCACTCAAAAATGCCGAGCAATTTTATTTGGCTGAGCACTATAAGGAGGCCCTCGACATTTACGGGCAGCTTAAAGAACAGTTGCCGGTGCCCGTAACTTCACTGGCGACAAAGCAGGGTCTGTTCGCTGATTTTCTGCAGCTTCGGATGTCCTACTGTATGTATAAGATGATGGATTACGATGCAGCTCGAATTTCTTTTATGG
>CAZGGE010000201.1:0-3900 GCA_964524285.1 uncultured Pirellulales bacterium | reverse complement strand
CTTTTGCAAACTCCGTCGCCGGCAGTGCGCACCATATCAAGTTATTACCTTTGCCTTATTTATATGCAAAACGAACAGTACCTCAAGGCACGTTCGATGGCCTATCGGACGATGGCTTTGATTGATGTAGTTGATTTCGAAAGAGACCTTATACTTGCTCTTCGCCGCGACAGCCTTTTTCTTGCGGCAAGTTCCATGACCAGGAAAGTGCTTTCTCTGGCCGACGGTGAGCATAACATTCCCGACCGTCTCTGGAAGCAGAATACGGAACCTGATCCTTTTGCGGGCATGAATGAATCCCAATTGCATGAACTTCTTGCATCGGGCCTCGACAAGCTTCGAGAAGGTCTGCTTGAACCCAGAATAACTGTCAATCAGGAAAATTATTCCGTTCAATCAGCACTTGACTTTTCTGTTGTATGCAGACGAGCATCTATCGAAGAATTTCTTGCAGGCTATTCTAAAAAGGCCGGGATTGACCTTAAGTGGGAGTGTGGCTCCCAGGAAGCTAAAGTTAGAAACAGGCCTTTATCACTTTTCCTGTCGTCGGTGACCGCAGACCATTTGCTTAGAGTTTCCGCTGGTTGCACAGGATTGTTGGCAACCAGGCTTGATATTCAGGATAAAGCTGCGAAAGAAACCACAGCAATCGTATATAATCCGGATAATTATGTGTCAGTTAATAATTACATGGAAACACTTACAGCCGAAGCGATAGCCCTCTGGCAGAGATTCCTGCTGGTATTTCATAACGATAGCCGAATCCCAAACGCCCATTTTGCCATAGGGCTGCTCAGCTCCGAAAACGGACAAATAGACAAAGCAATCGCCGAGTACAAAATGGTTGCAAATCGCTTCTCACAGACATATCTGGCTCCTTTTGCATTACTGCATTCCAGCGAGGTAAAAGCTTCTCAACAGGATTATTTTGGTGCACGAGAAGATTTGCAGCAGCTTCTCCAGCAATATCCTGATGTTCCTTTTGCTCACCAGGCGTGTCTTCGTCTCGCAGACATTACGATGCAGGCGGGCCTGAATCCGGAGGCTGCAAAACTTTATCAGAAAGTTTATTACCTCGGTTTTTCGACAAAGTCGCAGATAATCGCAGCCTTTCGGGCGGCACAATGTTTCTACCAGCAAAAACAATACAAATCTGCCTCAGAGTGGCTTGTGCGATATATCAGTATTGCAAAACACTCCGGCCACGAACAGCTTCATACAGCATATCTTATGTTGGGTAATACTAATTTGTATCTGGGCAAATTGGATGAAGCCTGCAAAGCCTTCGAGTCTGCTGTTAACGGCAAGCTTTCCCGGCAACAATATATTGAAGCCGTAACCGCACTTGTCAAAACGTATATCAATCAGGGAAGCTTTATTGCGGCATTGGGGATAATTGAAAACATCAAATCCTGGCAGTTTTCTGAAGAGCAATTCATCGAAATCCTCCTGGTAAAGAGTGAAATCCTGCGGGAAATGGGCCTTGTGGAAAAAGCAATCGTTACGCTCACCGACAGAGCCGAATATACTCTGGACCACCGGCTGAAGGCAAAACTATGTTTAGGATTGGCAAAGTGTTATATCGACACCGGTGACTTTGTTTCCGCACGCGACAAACTTGACCAGGCAATTACAGTCGCTGAGCCGGGTGAGTTGGCCGATAAAGCGAATGTTCTGATTGCTGAAACATGTCTTGAACTTGGAAAGTACAATCGTGCGATATCAATTTGCGAACGTCTTTTGAACTCAAGTCCACCTGAAAAACTGAAAGAACGGGCATTGAATGTATTGGCTTCTGCATATGACAAACAAAAGAACTATAAGATGGCCGCACTCGCTCTGCTCGGTAAGTGGGACGCACAATTCAATCAACAGGGTAAAGATGGTTAACAAAAACATTTATATCAATTATATAAATATTTTCAAGTGGAGTGTGCAAAGTAGTGTTCGTGCCTGCGACATAATCGTTTCAGTATTTATATTTGTTTCGATATTACTCCCGGGGCCGGCTCGCGCTTCCGACGATATGTGCACACGTCTGGACCCCGTGGAGGCTTTATTGGGTGAAATCCGCGAGCCTGCTCCCGCTCATTCGGAACAACGCATTCCCGTCAACTGTGCGTGTCCCGAATGTTCTTATATAAAACCAGAACCAGGTGAAACCCAAATTTCCTTCGCCGATGTTTTCATTGCCGATATGCTGCATCCCGTGAATTTCCTCACTTCAGTAGACCGGAATCTGCCGGCCAAAAGTGAACCAGACGTTGTACTGGAAGAAGGCGATGAAAATCGAAGGAATATCCGGTTGGCGAGAATAAGCGCACTACCGGGAGATGAAAACGTGGAAGCCAAAAATAAATTGAATAGTTGGATAAAAGCGCTGCGCTCAATTGAATTGAATCCGCCTTCTGAAGGTAAAGAAGATGATTCTGCTCCTTCGTCGGATGTGCGGACGAGAAAGCATGTGCCGCAGCAGCCTCAGCTCAAACACAAAACTTCCGGGCCTGATATCGACGGAATTCAAATCCACCAACAAACAGAGGTAAATGATATCGATAATCATACGTTGAAAGTCGTTGACGAGTTCCTTTCAAATCCTGAGCAGGTAAATAATCCTTCGGAACTTGCCGAAGTTCTTTTTGCATCCGGGTTGTTTTCACAGGCAGCCGTTTTCTACGAGGAGGCCTTAAGGCGTAGTGCAGAAAAGAATGAATTTGCAAGCGAAAGAGTTTGGATGCTGTTCCAGCTCGCCAATTGTCAAAAAGCCTATGACCCCCCCGCTGCTCGAAAAACTTACAGCCGGTTGATAAACCTGTATCCTGATTGTTTCTGGTCAAAACTTGCGAAGGCCCAGGAAAAATTGCTCGCCTGGTATTCCGTTGAAAATCCGGGAGAACTACTTAGCGAAACAGGAAAAATTGATGCTAATCCGGGAGAATTATACAGTGACACGATGCAGCCCTGATAAAACAAGTGATTTTCGGCAATCGGACAATATCGTTAATGTTCTAATAGTCGACAATGACCAGTTGTTTGTCCGGACTGTTCTTCAGGTACTCTCACGCAAAGGTATTCAGGCAACTGTGGCTAAAGATAAGAATGCAGCTTTGCGATTTCTTGAAAAAGTTCGCTGCGACCTTGTTTTCATTAACAAAAAGATACCTGCCGACTCCGGCGGTATACCTGCCGAGAGAGAAACTTTCGGGCTGCTCAACGAAATCAGGAAGAATGCTCCCGAACTACCTGTTATTATGCTCGGCGACAGCAAGTCTGTCCTCTCGCCGCAAAAAAACGCCGATTTCATAACGAGTGTAATACAGGTTGGCTGTTGTCAATATCTTGTCAAACCCGTTGAAGCTAAAAGACTGGCGAGTTTGCTGGACTCTTTTTTGCCTGATAATAATGTTTTGACTTTAGGTTCGTGCGAGAATCCTTCGGAACCCGGCCGTTACGTTTATCAAATAGTCGGCAAAAGCCCAGCGCTCCAGCAAACCCTTTCAATCGCCAGGCGGGTAGCGCCTACCAGCACGCCCGTGCTCGTCAGTGGTGAAAGTGGTACCGGAAAAGAACTCATCGCAAACTTGCTGCATTATCAAAGTAAAAGAGCAAACGCCGCATTTACCAGAATCAATTGCGCTGCCCTTAATGAAAGCCTTCTGGAAAGTGAAATTTTTGGCCACGAAAAGGGCGCTTTCACCGGAGCACTTAACCAGCGTAAAGGTAAATTCGAGACCAGTCATGGTGGAACACTGCTGCTTGATGAGATAACCGAAACATCCCTTAAATTTCAGGCAAAATTACTGCGGGTTCTTGAACAGCAGGACTTCGAAAGGGTTGGTGGAAATCAAACCATTAAAGTTAATGTCAGAATAATCAGCACTACTAACAAAAACCTGCCCC
>CAZGGE010000200.1:2641-4727 GCA_964524285.1 uncultured Pirellulales bacterium | reverse complement strand
CAATCTTGGAGCACTCCCGGAACCGGTTGTAACCCACAAATTCTTTTAAAGAGGCGATAATTTTGGCGGGTTCGTTAAGGTAATGTGGTCGAAGGGATTTTTGGGAAGGTTTATTTTGGATAAGAATAAGACAATTTTCTGGGATGTGGATACACAGGCGGATTTTATGGAGCCGGAGGGGCGGCTTTATGTTCGGGATGCCGAGCAAATCATCGATAAGGTGAGCCTGATTCGCCGTTATGCACTGGAAAACGGTTATTCTGTGGTGGCGTCTGCGGACTGGCACAAGGGCGGCGATGAGGAGATTTCGGCCAATCCGGATTATGAAAATACATTTCCTGAGCATTGTCCGGCGAATAAGCCCGGCTCGGAGAGGGTTGGATTTTTGGGGTCTGTGGGAATAGAGCCTATCGAGGTTGAGCCGATGGATAGGGAGGCGATTAGAAAACTGCTGGAAAAGCCTCAATTCCATATCGTGATACACAAGAGTAAATTCGATGTTTTTTCCAACCCGAATACGGCTAAAATTCTGGAATATCTTCGTCCGGAGAGGATTGCGGTGTTCGGTGTTTCGCTGGATGTATGCGTATACCATGCGGTGCAGGGGCTTTTGGACCGATGTGAGGGGCAGGTGATTTTGCTGGCTGATGCGGTTAAAGGTCTGGGGATAAAGCCGCGGGGGGAAATTCTCGAGGAATTCAAGGCGGGGGGTGCAGTTATCAGCAGGTTCAGTGAATTACGCAGGCAGCTTGAATCGTAGTATTTGATTATAGCATGTCATTCAGCCCGGCCGGACTGTTTGGTTCGAGACGAATCCTGTTTTGGGTTTTATTTACGCTTATGATAACACAAGCACAGGCGTTATCGGATTTATAGGTTTGATTTAAGGGGGACGTTGGTATAATCGCCTTTATGAGCAACGAAGTAATAAGTAATATTTTCGAACAGATGGCCGACATCATGGAGATACTTGGCGAGGACCGTTTCCGGGTGAACAGCTATCGTAAAGTTGCCCGGAGTCTTGTCGAGGTGGGTGCGGATGTCGAAACGCTGTTGGAGAAAGGTGAGTTGTCGCAGGTTCCGGGGGTGGGTAAATCGAGTGCCGGTAAGATTGAGGAGTTTGTGAAGACGGGTCGAATTGAGGCGCATCAGGAATTGCTTGAGGAGATTCCGGAGACTCTGCTGGAGTTGCTTAACGTGCGAGGGATGGGGCCGAAGGGGGCAAAGGCGGTTTACGAGAAGCTGAATGTTAAAGACATTGCCGGCCTTAAAAAGGTAATTTACGAGGGCAGGCTTGCGGAGCTTGAGGGTTTCGGAAAAAAAAAGGCTGCAACTATCAGAAAGGGGATAGAGTTTCTGGAGAGTTCGCGAGGTCGGATACTTCTTGACCAGGCGCTGGAGGCGGCGGAGCTGGTAACCGGATTTCTGGAGAAGCTCGACGGGGTTGAAAAGATACAGCAGGCGGGCTCGGTTCGAAGGCGTGCGGAGACTATTGGTGACGTTGATATATTGTTGTCGGCGAAGAAGAGCCGGCAGGTAATAGAGGCGTTTACGCAGGCCGACTTTGTATCTGAGGTTATCGCGGCGGGGCCGACGAAGGGGTCTGCGATAGTTCAGACGCTTGAATGTCCTGTTCACGTGGACGTTCGGGTTGTTCGGGCGGAAAGTTTTGGAGCGGCGGCGCAGTATTTCACCGGTTCGAAGCAGCATAACGTGCGGCTTCGCGAGATTGCGGTGAAGGCGAAGCTGAAATTGAACGAGTACGGGCTTTACCGTGGCAGGAAGATGCTGGCCGGGGGGGAGGAGACAGATATTTACAAGAAGCTGGGTCTGGATTATGTAAATCCATTGCTTCGAGAGGACCGTGGGGAGGTGGAGGCGGCCGGTAAACATAAACTGCCGAAAATTGTGGAGCTGAAAGATATAAAAGGGGATATGCATTGTCATACGAAGGCATCGGACGGCGATGCGGAAACAAGTGAGCTGGCAAAGGCGGCCAGGGAAATGGGTTATAAGTATGTTTGCGTAACGGACCATTCGAAGTCATCCGGTATAGCCAACGGTCTTTCGGGGAAGCAGTTGGTCG
>CAZGGE010000200.1:0-2631 GCA_964524285.1 uncultured Pirellulales bacterium | reverse complement strand
TCGAGCAGATTGAGCAGATACGCAAGGCTAATGAGAAGCTGAAAGGGATAGAGATTTTTGCGGGCAGTGAGGTGGATATTCTGGCGGACGGTTCGCTGGACTTCGAGGATGAGTTGCTTGCGGAGCTTGACTTTGTGATTGCCTCGATACATTCGGGGCTTGACAACAGGCGGGAGAAAGTAACCTGCCGGACGCTCAAGGCAATGGATAATCCGTATGTAAATTGTATTGCTCATCCGACGGGCCGGCTTCTTGGGCAGCGTGAGCAGATGGATGTCGACGTTGGGGCGGTGATTCAACATGCGGCGGAGACGGGGACGGCGCTGGAGGTTAATGCGAATCCGACGCGGCTGGATTTGAACGACGTTCATTGTAAGATGGCGGTGGAGGCGGGTGTGAAGCTGGCAATCAATACGGATGCACATGTGCTGGGAGGGCTGGAGCTGATGATGTATGGAGTTTTTACGGCGGGGCGTGGCTGGGCTTGTGTGGATGATGTTTTGAATACGTGTTCGGCGGCGGGTGTGAGGCGGTGGGTGAAGGCGAAAAGGCCTTAAAGAGGTGAGCCGGGCGGGCGGCTTTTTTCATAGAAGATTAAACACGAGGTGCGAGAAGTTCGGGTGATACAAGAAATGATTTGTTTAAGTATGAATAAGGGGAATTGAAAAGCCGGATGAAAAATTGAGGGAGGTTTGAAGAAGTTGTGAAATCGTAAAGTAAGAAATGTGTAATGGTAGAAGGTGAGAAAAGGTCGGAAGGTGGGGGTATTTATGGGGCGACGAAGGCGTCTGATTCGGAGGTAGGGAATTCGATGCCCTGGTACACTCTTTTGTTTCGGAGGGTGAAGATGTCGTCGTCGGTGCGGTCTAATCGTCGTGCCTTTGAGAAGTCGACGCTGCCGTCGCCGAACAGGACGTTCTGCCCCCTTCCTGCGTGATTTGGGCTGTTTGCGTTGCGTAGCTTTTCGTTGAGTTCAATTCTGAACTGCTTTGAATAATCCTGTGGTATGCTTTCAAAGAGCGGGTTCATGTCGGACATGAGTACGCGCTCTGCGGAGGCGGAGTAATCGGGCTTGCGGCATCTGATTCTGAAGCTGTATGTAACGTACCTTCTGCTGGGGAAGTCTTTGTATTGTTGTGCGTTTTCAGGGTTGAACTGTACGACGAGTCCCTGTCTTTTCCCGGGACAGACGAAGCTGGTTGGTGAGACGTAATCCTTTCTTGCGAGCAGCCAGAGGTGTCTGGTGTTGCTAAGGTTTTCGTTTCCCTGGTACCCGACTTTCCACCATGGTTGTCCCTGTTGCATTGCGACGGCAGGGAATTGTCCATCATGGTCGTTGCTGTAGTTATTTAGTCCCTGCCAGATGCTTGAGAGTTGTTTTTTGCATTTCATTTGCCAGGAGTGGTGTCTCATGAGTCTGACGGGTCCGATAATTACTCCAGCGACGAGAGCAATAACGGCGGCGGTGGCGAGCATTTCACCGATTTTGGGCCAGAATCCGGCGTTGGAGTGCGGTATTTTTTTCTCTGCTTCGAGCAGTCTTTCGAGGCCGCTTTCACCTGAGCGAGCGGCGTTGTTGAGTAACAGGACGGTGCGTTCTGCGAGGTCATCCGGGCAGTTGTCGTAAGAAGAAAGGCTCTCAAGCGGAGCGAGAGAGCCTTTTACGTTCTGGTATATTTGGGCAGCCTCTTTTGTGGAGTTAATTAGTTTTGCGGCTTGATCTGCGTGCTGCCCGGTTAGAATTCCTATTGCGTAATCAAATATAAGCCGCTTCTGTTCCTGATTCAGAGCACTCATTTGCGCCTCTTTATGTTGCCGGTTTCTCTATTCCAATCCCTGGCGAAACGACCAACAGCCGTATGCAATCTGCTTTTCACTGTTCCCATCGGTATACCGAGAATCTCCGCCATTTGTTTGTAAGAAAATTTGTTAAAATATGCTAAAATGAGTATTTCCCGCAAATTTTCCGGCATATTCGCTATAACCTTTCTAACCTCATCGGTGAGTTCGGATTTCTGTATACCTTCGTAAGGTGGCTTAGAATCTGAACTTAGGGTGTTTAGTACCTCTTCGAAGGACATATCTTCAGGCTCTGAAATTGTGCCGATGGGCATAGCGGCGGTTCTCTGGTACTTTCTTAGAGCATCCTTTGCCTTGTTTGCACCAATGGTGAATAGCCAGGGTCTCAGTGGTCTTGAGTAGTCGAAGCTTTCGCGGCTGTTGAACAGTTGCAGGAATGTTTCCTGGAAGACGTCCTCGACGAGTTCCTGGTTGTTCAGGAAACGTCTCAGGAAGCCGTAAAGGCTTTTTCTATAGCGATTTACAATCTCGCGAAAGGCGGCTTCATCGCCTTCGGAGTATTTTTTGAGCAATTGTGAGTCGCTAAGTTTTTCGAAAGTCTGTTTCATAATTTCGTTATTTTAAGTTCTTAACCAACAAGAAGTAACGAGTTTACTATAAGACATATTGTGGGAAAGTTAAAAAAATTTCTTTGCCGACCGGTTAGATATTGTGCTCGCGGGGGTATGGTGTGCATCGCAGGTAACGGGAATATCGTTCTCCTTCTCCGCGAATCGGGATTTTTCTTGACAATTGTTGTTGTTCTGGTTAGGATAAAATAAGGCTAAGGCG
>CAZGGE010000199.1:0-4830 GCA_964524285.1 uncultured Pirellulales bacterium | reverse complement strand
GAGTACGACGTATAGATTTGCGAGAGCGAGACCTGTTGTGCCGAACAGGGCATAGCAGACGAGTGCGGCTCCGGTGTATCCGTGGTTGCTGAGTCCACCAGCGAGGATTAAAGTGAGTCTGCTTTTGTGTGATACGTCTGCAAGGTTGAAGATGATTGCGGAGATGGCCGTCATAGCAAGCATGAGCACGAGTCCGACGACGGGGAGCCAAATGAGTTCTGCGGCGAGTTCGACTTTCCAGATTACGAGGAGTGCTATAAGCCAGTTGAATGAGACGAGGATGAGTGTCATGATTTTTCGCGCGGTTTTCTCGGTGACGGCGAAGCGGTTGTGGGCTATGTATCCTGCGGTGAGTGAGAAGACGAGGACGGCGAACATGGCGAGGAGTCGTGCGGCGGCGGTTTGTGGAGCGGATAATGCTATAATTGTGGAGGGTACGGAGAGGTGCATCAGACGAGGAATTCCGTGTGAATTTGTTTGAATGGGAGGATTTTAGACTGCATTTTTTCGTATCCCGGGCGGTTCATCAGAGCAAATGTGGCATCTTTTCCGAGTTCTACGGCGGGCTGGTCGTAGGCGTTGATGTTTAATAGAGCGGCGGCGATGGAGGTTGTTACTTCGAAGAGGTATATGAACTGGCCGACGGTGTAGGGTGTTACGTTGTCGAAATGTACGGTCATGGAGGGACGATTGTCGCAGGCGAGAGCATATTCGGTGGCGTATTTTTCGCTGTTGAGGAGTTTGCCGAGGGGAGAGTCGGTGAGGTATTGTAGTTCGGGTGCGGCTTGTGGTGGTGCAGGTATTTTCGGGTCTTTTTGAAAATTGTGGACCTGGAGGAAGGTAAAGAGTTTATCGTTCGGTCCCTGCCGGTAGAGTTGTACCTGGCTGTGCTGGTCTGTTGTTCCGAGAGCTTTTACGGGAGTAGGGCCGACGTTGACGGTATTTCCGTCGAGGTCTTGAGCTTTGCCGAGCGATTCGGCCCAGAGCTGGCGATACCAGTCGGCGAAGTCTTTGAGTTGGAAGCTGTATGGCATCATTACGGATATTTTTTTACCACGATTGTAGTAATGGTGATTAACGGCGGCGTTTATAGCTGCGGGATTTTTGTAGAAGTCTTCTTTTTTTGTTCTTTCGTCCATATCGCGAGCGCCTTCGAGGAGCAGGTCGATGTCTATTCCGCACATTGCAGCGCTGAAGAGTCCGACGGGGCTGAGGACGCTGAACCTTCCGCCGACGCCTTGTGGTACTTCGAGGCAGGCAAGGCCGGCATCGTCGGCGATTTTCCGAAGAGTTCCTTTTTCGGGGTCTGTGGTGGCGATAAGGTGTATTTTCAGGGCATCTTTACCCAGTTTATCGATAAGTATTTTTCTTATTATAAGGAGTTGGCTTGCGGTTTCCGCGGTTCGTCCTGATTTGCTAATGACGTTAATTACGGTGGATTCGAGTTGGTGGTCGAGCCAATCGAGGAAGGAAGCGATTTGGTCAGGGTCGACGTTGTCGAGTACGAAGAGGCGTGGTCCTTTTGATTGATTCGTATCGAGATTATACATGTATGGATTCAAGGCGGATTGGAGCGCTATGTTACCGAGTGCGGAGCCTCCGATACCGAGGACAATAAGGGTTTTGCAGCCGGGGCGAAATTTTTCGACGAGTTGTTTTACATTTTTGGCAGCGTTTTTGTTGTAAGGCAGGTCGCGGTACGGCGTATTGCCTTTTTGTCTTTCGGCGTTGATTTTTTTAATGAGTGGGGTGGTTTCTTGGGCGAGTTTGTTGAACTGTTTTGGTGTAATGCCGTGTTCGGTGCCTATTACCTGTTCGAGAACGTTTTTGAAATAGAGTTTTATTTGTTTGCGGCTCATGTTTTAGTGCCTCGTTGATAGTTTTGTAGCTGCGGTTTTAAGGATGCCTGCTTACGGATTTCCAGTTGTTTCTGGTTTTTTTCCAATCGACCATTATTTCGTTGTGTATTTTTCTTGTTTTTTTAAGGAGTTTTTGGGTCAGTTCAGGGTATTTTTTTGTGAGGTTTGTAGATTCGGCGATGTCTTTTTCAAGGTCGTATAATTCGTGTGATTTGAAATTTCGGGTAGTAAGGAACTTCCATCGGCCGTCGCGTAGGGCGATTTTGTGTTTATTTCTTGCGCAGTCCTGGTGCCAGTAGATGGGATTTTTTCGTTTTATGGTTCGGGCGTTGAAGATTGGGGTGAAGTCGCAACCGTCGATGGCGCGGTCGTCGGGTGCTGTTATTGATGTGATTTTGCAGATAGTCGGCAGAAGGTCTGTGTTGCAGATTGGCTGGTCGCAGACGGAGCCAGGCGTTGTATGTTTGGGCCAACGGATTATTCCCGGTACCCTGATACCTCCCTCGTAAGTGTACCCTTTCCAGCCTCGCAGTGGTCCGGCTGAGCCGTGTCTGAAGGCTTTTTTGTCTGTTTCGGGGATGTGCTCGTAACCATTGTCTGAGCTGAAGAATACGAATGTGTTTTTTGCCTTTCCGAGGTTATCGAGAGCGTCCATTAGTTTTCCGACGGCCTGGTCTGTGTGTGAGACGTCTCCGTAGTATGTAGCCTGGCTTTTTGTTGCGGGCGGCATGTAGGGTTCTTTGTATTTTTCGAGGGTTTGTATGGGAGTGTGGGTTTCATGAGTCCAGACGAAGAGGCAGAATGGCCGGGCCGGGTCTTTAAGGTTTTTTAGCCAGTTGACTGCTTCGTCGACGATGATTTGTGCGGAGAGTCCCTTTATTTTTCCGACTTTTTGGCCGTTTCTTATGAAGTTGTCCGGGTTGAGGTGGCTGGGATTTGCATCCTGTTTTGTCCAGAGTGCATGGTCGAAGCCCTGTTCGTTCGGGGTGGGGTGATTTGGGCTTCCGATGAGGTGCCATTTGCCCACGAAACACGTTGCGTAGCCTTTTTGTTTCAGGAGTTCGGGGATGGTGATTTCATTCTGGCTTAAATGTGTGGGATTGTGTTTATAGTTGATGTATTTCTTTTTTTCGACGTCGTAATATTTGAGCATTATAGGGCCGTCGATTCCGCAACGGTGGGGGTGCCGGCCCGTGAGCATACCAGCGCGGGAAGGAGAACAATAAGCAGCGGAGGCATAGCATGAGGTTAGTTTGGTGCCTTCTGCGGCGAGATTATCGATGTGTGGAGTTTTTATGAGTGGATGTCCGAAGCAACCGAGGTCAGCCCAGCCCATGTCGTCTGTCATAATAATGAGGAAGTTAGGCAGGTTATGTGGAGGAGATGATTTGTTTGCGGGGATCAGGTTTTTGCAGCCTTTTATTGCGAAGGCGGCAGCGGACAATGACATAGCTTTCAGGAATTTGCGTCTTTTCATGAATATTCCATTATGTTCAATCACAGGGTTTCAAGCGGGTTGTATTTTATCATGAAAGATTTTGTTTGTCCCGTGTTAAAACGGACTAAGACAGTACTGTTTTTGCCCATGTTCATAGAGCTCTTGACTCTTCCGAGGCCGAATTTCTTGTGCCTTACGAGCCGTCCTTTAGTAAATTCACCGGCGGCGGAATTTTCGAACGGTTGTTCATCAGGGATTTGGGATATGTCGTAATCGAGACCATCGAAAGTGTTAAAGTCGGGGATTTTAATGCCGGTTTCATTCAGGAAAGGGGAAAAGTTTCTTCGCTGCCGTTGTCCCCTGATAGTTCTGTATCGAGCAAATGATATTTGCAGGTGAGAGCGTGCACGAGTTATGCCGACGAAAAGCAGTCTTCTTTCTTCTTCAATCTCTTCAAAATCGTCTTCCTGTTCGCGTCGTTCGTGTGGAATTATTCCTTCCTCTGCACCTACGATAAAAACGTGGTCAAATTCGAGTCCCTTTGCAGCGTGGAGTGTCATGAGTGGGACTCGGTCGGAGGAGGTGTCGTAACCATCGACGTCTGATATGAGTGCGGTTTGCTGAAGGAACTCTTCGAGTGAGGGATTTTCGGTTTTTGAATCATAACTTGCGGCGGCGTTAATGAACTCTTCGAGGTTTTCAAGAGCGGTTTCATCGTGCTGGGCTTTGAGTGCCGCTTCAAGGCCGGTCTCGACAAAGACGCGTTTTACGAATTGAGCGACGGGGCCTTCGAGTTTATGCGAAAAACTTTTCATTATTTTAACGAAACGTTCGAGGCGGGATTTTGTTGCTTTTGAAATAGTATCGATGTTCTTTGATTTTTTTACTGCCTGGAAGAAGCTGATATTTTCTTTACCGGCGTATGCCTTGATTTTGTTTATTGTGACCCTGCCTATTCCTCGTGAAGGGGTGTTGATTATTCGCGTGACGGCGGTTTCGTCTTCGGGATTAACGAGGACTCTAAGGTATGCGATTATATCACGGATTTCCTTTCGGTTGTAGAATTCCACGCCCCGGACAATCTGATATGGTATGGCATTTTTCATAAACTGCTCTTCCAATACACGGCTGAGAGCGTTTACCCTGTAGAAAACCGCTATTCGGTAAAGTGGGGTACCGTGTTTGTGCAGGTTTTTAATTTTTTCTGCGAGGTCAGCGGCTTCGGCGTATTCATCATCCGCGCGGTTTATAACGAGGTCGGTACCGGTGGGTTTTGTTGGCAGGAGTTTTTTTGATTTTCGCTGTTGGTTAAAAGTGATAAGTGAGTCTGCGGCGGAGAGGATGTTCGGGGTGCTTCTAAAGTTTTTTTCGAGTTTTACAACGGTTGCATCGGGCCAATCCTGCTCAAAGGTAAGGATATTTTTAATGTCTGCACCGCGCCATCTGTAAATTGACTGGTCGGGGTCGCCTGTGGCGCAGATATTATTGTGGGTGTGTACGAGCTGGGCAGCGATTTTGTACTGGGCGTAGTTT
>CAZGGE010000198.1:0-4834 GCA_964524285.1 uncultured Pirellulales bacterium | reverse complement strand
ACCCGGTGAATCTAAAAGACGCAGTATTCCTCTTCGGCCTTTGGGTGCTCAATTCGCTACGAAAGATAAAGGTGTGGCCGTCGAAGTGGCAAAGCTGCTGTGGCAGGAGGCACAGCACAAGACCTCAGCTAAACATGAGGCACGAACAATCTCCGAACTTACCACAGCTTACTACGAACATTGCAAGGTATACTGTCAGCACAGCAGAGAGGCTGAGAATATAAAGTATGCCCTGGAATTTCTCGGGAATAATACTGAGGTACGTTTTGCTCAGGACTTTAATGCCCTTAATTTGCAGAAACTCAGGGACAGGATGATTGAGACTGGCTGGTCGAGGTCCGTGGTCAATAAGCGAGCCAATATGGTCAAGAGGATGTTCAAGTGGGCGGCTTCGCAGCAGCTTGTGCCTATTACTACTTATCAATCCATTGCTACACTGGAGAATCTGAAGCCGGGGCGGTCCAAAGGCTCAGAAGGTTTTGAAGCCTTTCCTTGAAAGAAGAGAAACGGATTACTGCTTTAAGCCGGCGAAATCCTATCGAAACAGGAGTGTATGCAAACCTCGCTATGACCGTAACAGTTACAGGAAGATGATTGATTATGCTATTGTCGCTGATCATCCTGGGCAGGAACGTGGTTTTGCGGGAAGGGCGTCATGGAGGAAGACGGGTTTGTAGCCTTGCTCGGTTGCGTATTTTATTGCGGTTTCGAGTCTTTCTTTGTGGTCGGGCAGGTAGCGTGGGTGGTGAGGCCAGAAGTATTGTTCGTGGGTGAGCATGTCGAGGATTTGCGAGCGGTTTGGGTCGGTAGTGACCTGGCGGAGCCTGGGTACGATTTTTTTGAGGGTGGTCATGTTTAAGACGATGTCGTTTTTGGAAAAGATGATTCCTGATTCGAAGTCCTTGAGTGCGTAGTGGCGGTTGAGGTAGAGGCTTTTCTGGGGGTCGAGGCCATAGTTTATGTCCCAGCCTCTGCGGTTTCGAGTGAAGTATGCGCTGAGGATTCTTACTCCGTTTTTGTATAGCGGTTTGAATGCGTCGGGAGGTACCATGGCCCAGTGGATTACGGTGGTTGGTGAGTAGGTCTGTGGGCCGGCGAAACGGTGTATCTGTTCAGCAACTTTGTTGAAGTCGTACATGAGTTTTTCGGTTGTTGAGTTCTGGTATGGTCGGTCGGGTTGTTCGGCGTATGCGTGGAAAGCGAGGCGAAGCCAGTGGGCGTTTTCGCTCCACTGGTTTTTGTATGTGTCGGGGAACTGGGAGAGGTCGAATTTTTTATGCGAGTCGGAGGCGGGGCAGTGATAGAAGATGTTGAGGGCAAATTTAGTTCCATATTTCTGGTGCAGTCGTCGGAGCATTTTCAGATACCAGCAGTCGAAGATGGATTTGTATTTGTTTTCGGCGATGTCGCGTAGAAAGAAGATGTTGTCGTCTATTGTTAAACTGTATCGCGGGTAAGAGTATTTGTCGTAGAGGACGTTGATGTGTTGAGAGTAAGGGCCGGATGTTGCGATTATGTGGTTTTCGAGGTTTTTTAGAATCAGACGTGCCTGGAAACGATTTGCGCGGCGGAGTGCTTTTCGGCCGTTGATTTTGACGTCCTGATGGGGCGGTGCGGTACCTTTGACGATTATACCGAGTCCTGCGGGGAGTTTTCGGCCCTGTGTGTGATTGAGGACGGCGCCGTTGAAAGGCTGACGGATGAGGAGTTTTTCGGGTTTCTGGGCTTCTGTAAGTTTTGAATGAAGAAGTGTTACAGCGGCTCCTGCGCCGGCGATTTTGAAAAAATGCCTGCGTGAAATTTCTGGTATTTGCATTTTCAATCCTGTTTTTTGGTCGAGAATTTTTCTTCGATTATGTTATCGTTTGTATCGCTCCTATGCAAGGGTGGTGATTAATAGTAGAAGCAAAGTGGAGCTTTTGGGAATAATTTTATTGACGAGGTGGTTGTATCGGATAGGATATGGTATGAGTTGAATTATGGAGCGAGCGGAGGTTTGCATGGAAGCATTTCATTCTGCTGATATAGACAAGTGGCTTAAGCTAAGGGGAGCGGAGGGGGTAGGAAGTGTTACTTTTAGGCGGGTTCTGGAGAGTTTCGGCTCTGTGGAGCGTGTTCTGGGGGCGTCGGCGATGGAGATAAGCAAGCTGGAGGGGATAGGAAGGAAAAAGGCAGAGAAAATTGCGGGGACACGGGAGAATTTTGATGCCGCGGGAGAGCTGGAGCTTGCGGGCAGGCTTGGCGTTTCTGTTATAAACTGGTCAGACGTTCGTTATCCGGTGCTGCTGAAGAGGATTTATGACCCTCCGCCTGTTCTTTATGTTAAGGGCGATTTTTGTCGTGGGGACAATCTTGCGTTGTCGATAGTTGGCTCGCGGCGATGCAGCTTGTACGGTGAGGAGCAGGCGTCGCGTCTGAGTCATTTTTTGTCGTCTGCTGGTTTTACAGTATGCTCCGGAATGGCTCGTGGCATCGATACGGCGGCGCACCAGGGGGCATTGTCGGCGGGGGGCCGGACTATAGCGGTGCTTGGATGCGGTCTTGCCAAGGTATATCCTGCTGAGAACAAGAGGCTGGCGGAATTGATTTGCCGGTCCGGTGCTTGTGTGAGTGAGCTTTCTTTGAATTACGAACCGTTATCGGAGAATTTTCCCGCCCGTAACCGCATCATAGCGGGCTTGTCGCTGGGTACGATAGTTGTTGAGGCTGGGTTGCGTTCCGGGGCGTTGCTGACGTCGAAGGCTGCTTTGGGTTATGACCGGGAGGTAATGGCAGTGCCCGGCAAGATTGATTCGCCGTTGAGCAAAGGCTGTCATGCCTTGATAAAGGATGGTGCCCAGCTTGTTGAGGGTGTTGAAGACGTGATGGAGACTCTTGGTTATCTTGGAGATAAACTTGGTTTTCAAGCAAGTAAGGCGGCCCGGGAAGCGCAGCGGTCTGAAAAGCCTCTTTTTGATATCGCAGAGACGAATCTTTCGGCGGATGAGAAGGCGGTTTACGATATTCTTGGTTCCCAGACGCAGCATGTTGAGCAGATAACGGGGGAGGCGGCATTTGGAGCCGGCCGTGTGAATGCCAGTCTGATATCGCTGCGTCTTAAGGGTTTGATAAAGCAGATGCCGGGGGACTTTTTCGCCCGGCGTTAGATTTTTGTTTATTGCGAGCTTTCGTTTTTATTGAAAGTTTCAGCTTTCCGGTTGTTTTTCATGGCTTACGTCGTCGATGAACCATTTTCCATGTTCATTTTTGACTGCCCTTACTCTTTCTGTGTGATATTCCCCATTCATCAGGCCGACGACGTTGTAATAGAGAACCTTTCCCTGAGAGAGGGTGATGGGATTGCCGATTTCGATTTCGCTAACAGGTTGATTTTCGAGGCTGTTTTGAAGTATGATTAGTCCGTTCGGGTTTCGTGCTTTGAATTCATCCGAATAGAGTGACCATATTTTTTTTGCTTTTCCGGCTTGTTTTTGTTGCTTGTATACCATCATGAGTGCCTCGGGGGAAGCGTGAGGCTTGATTTTGGGGGCGAAGAGGGAATTTCTGAACGAGCAGCTTGCGGCGGAAAACGCTATTAGTATTAGAACAAGGTAAATTTTTTTCATCTTGTCGGCCTCCAAAAGCGAGATTTCGATTACATATTTTCAACCGCAATTCTAAAATATCGAGGCTTAGTTGTCAACAAAATTTGTCGTAGATATTCAGGGCAATTTGTAAAGTCCGGCGTTTTGAAAAGTGTTTTATCAGGGTCGAAAGTCAACTCGGAGGGAATTGCGGATTGCGGTATCTGGTTTTTTCTGTAAAATACGTATAGATGTCATGAGCCGGTTTGTCCGGGGTGTAGCTCAGCTTGGCAAGAGCGCCTGCTTTGGGAGCAGGAGGCCGTAGGTTCAAATCCTATCACCCCGATTGCATAACTCCTTTCATAACAAGGGCTTATGCTTTTTGCCCGACACTTAACCAAAGTTACGCAGTTACGAGGTGGTATCAGGGTTTTTGGCGGTGCCAAGGACGATTTTGGTAAAAAGTCTTCACTACATTTGTGCTATTTCATTTATTCGGCGCAGCCGTTGCGGCAAGGTCAGACCCAGTCGATTCAGTAATATTTTCTGTGCCTTATCTGGTGTTGCAACACAGCGAAGCCGAACTGTTTTCCTCGGCCGGCCCCCCTTCTATGAGTAAGCAAAGCAATTTCGCCTCTTTTGATTTTGGAAAATTCCTCCAGCAATGTTCGCGGAGCATCGCCCAGGCCGGGTCGCTTCATCCACTGAGCCAAACTCTTCCATAGTACGTAAGCCAAAAAGCAAACCATGATATGTGCTTGTTACCTCGTATAAAAGCAAATCGTACTTCAGGCAAACAAATCACCAAGACGTTCTTTAAGATGTTTTTCGACTGCTTGTTTGTGCGGCAGTAACCAATCCAGTCCTGCATATAAACGGTCGGTGTGCACCTTCTCAGGCGGTACACCGAGTAAGTCTTCCAGTGCAGTACGAGCGTACCAGCTATCCTTAATATGCAATTCACTGGATGGCTCGCAAAAACGGGCAATTGTCAGTATCGCGGCCACTGTATGCCAGGAAATTTCTTCGCGACCATTTGATATCCTATCCGATAAGAGCTTGTCCAGCCCAAGCAATCTCCATAATCCCAACGCCAGCCACCAGGAAACAAAAAAGCCAGTACCGAAAGGGGCTCACAAACATCAAAGATATATTCGTTCCGGACGACCCGCAAGTACTCTGCCCCCGCGAAGGGGGCGACATATGGCGATATATTTATCCTGAGTTCCGAATTGGGACACCCGCCCAATTTAGTACAGTAGATTATAGAG
>CAZGGE010000197.1:0-4844 GCA_964524285.1 uncultured Pirellulales bacterium | reverse complement strand
TATGCCCCGGCGGTGCCCGAAAATACCATAAACCGCGGCGGGCTTAAAGAAGGTCTGTATCACACCAAGGCGTTCGGCAAAGGGATGTGGATGAGCGGAACCAACGGCGGTGGCGGCCCGGGAAATCCGGCTCCCAGCGGCTCGACCTGCCCCGTCTGGATTGCGTACGAATTCGACCGCGTCTATAACCTCGACAAGGCCTGGATTTGGAATTTTCACATGCACGGCTGGACTCATCGGGGTATGAAGAACGTAGTCGTCGAATACTCGGCGGACGGCAAAAACTGGAAAAAACTGGGCGACTTTACGTTCGCAGAATCAACCGGAAAGGGAATGTACGAACATAATACCGCAGTTGATTTCGGCGGCGTGCAAGCCCGGTATGTAGTACTAAGCGGAAAGAAACAAGGCGGCAATTACGCAACCGACCCCGACGGCAGGGACTTTTACGGGCTTAGCGAAGTATTATTTTTCGGACAGCCTGCCGCCGGCCACGGTGAACACTAATCGCAAACCAGCCGCCGGATTGTTGCTCTGCTGCTTTACAAGTTAAGGAAAGTCTGGTAAGATAAACAAAACAGGAAAACGGCGTCGGGGTATAAAATCCGGGGACAATAAATGGCTGGACGAATAATAATCGATGCAGAAAGATGTAAAGGCTGTGGGCTGTGTGTTACCGTATGCCCGAAAAACAGCATTGCAATATCCAAAAAATCCAACAGTAAAGGCTACTTTCCCGCTGAGAAGATAAGCGAAGAATGCACCGGCTGCGCCATGTGCGCAATAGTATGTCCGGATGCGGTTATCGAGGTTTATCGAAGGCAGATAGAGACGGTTGCAGCAGGTAAAAAGTCGGCTGTCGAAAGCGACACAAAACACGGCAGCCCAAAGTAACCCGGCGGCAGTGGCGTGATAGAATTGACAGAAAGGTGCTTGCTTTTTCATACTGAAATAATATCAGGAGCATGTAAGGCATCATCCATGATTCGGGGCCTGTCAAAGCGTTTGGCGGGCTTTAAGGGTTGAGTAAATACGATGAACCGAAAAGAAGTTTTCGAAATGATTACCAGGTTACTCAAAAATCAGGGCGCCAGAAAAATAGCCGTGTTCGGTTCTTATGCAAGGGACGAGGAGCAACCGGGCAGCGACATAGACGTTCTCGTGGAATTTTCACAAAGAAAAAGCCTTCTCGAACTTGTAAGAATAGAAAGAGAATTGTCCGAACTTTTAGGAATAAAAGTAGATTTGTTGACAGAAAAAGCTGTAAGTCCTTATTTGATTGATACAATAAGAGAGCAAATGAAAGTAATTTACGGATGAAAAAAGAGGACTCCGTATATTTGAGTCATATTTTTGATGCCATAGAACGAATAGAAGAATATGTTCAGGGCATAAGATACGAAGACTTTATGGACAATCACCTCATACAGGATGGAGTGATAAGGCAAACGGAGATAATAGGCGAAGCTACGAAGCGGTTGTCGGTAGAAATAAGGAAAGAACATCCTGACATCCCATGGAAAGATATAGCGGGAATGAGAGACAAGTGTGATACACGATTATTTAGGTGTAGATTTGTCTGCCGTATGGGATACGGTTCAAAAGGACATACCCTTTTTGAAAAACAGACTGGGAAATATAACTTAACAAGGAACAACGAACGAATCAGCCGATTTGTACGGCGATGTTCAAGAGATAAATAAAAATGGATGAACGAGTCTTAATGTGCGGCAATGAGGTGCTGGGAGAGGCGGCTATTATTGCCGGCGTAGATGCATATTTCGGTTATCCTATAACTCCGCAGAACGAAGTAACGGCGTACATGTCAAAGCGGATGCCGGAGGAAGGCCGGGTGTTCCTCCAGTGTGAGAGTGAATTGGCTGCCATTAACATGGTATTCGGAGCCGCCGCGACCGGCAAACGAGCCATGACCACCTCCTCCAGCCCGGGGATAAGCCTGATGCAGGAGGGACTGAGCTACCTTGCGGGAGCGGAGTTACCCTCGGTCGTGGTAAACGTAATGCGTGGCGGGCCGGGCCTCGGAAATATCGCGCCGTCGCAGGGAGATTACTTCCAGGCCACAAGGGGAGGCGGGCACGGCGACTATCGTACAATCGTGCTCGCACCGTCAACGGTTCAGGAGCTGGTAGACTGTATGCAACTGGCATTCGACCTTGCCGACCAGTATCGAATGACTGTTCTGGTGCTTGCCGACGGAATACTGGGTCAGATGATGGAGCCTGTGGTGCTGCGAAAAAGGCCCGGTCGCGAACTGCCGCCCAAGGACTGGGCTTTAACGGGCGCCAAAGACCGGCCGCAAAATATCGTAAGGTCCCTGTGGCTGAAGGAAGGAGTGCTTGAGCAGTTAAATTACAAGCTACAGGAAAAATATGCCCGCATTTGTAAAAACGAAATTCTTTGCCGACAATACGAGGTTGATGATGCCGAGATAGTGGTTGTTGCATACGGAGTAGCGTCCCGCATCGTTCGTTCAGCCGTGAGCAAGGCAAGACAGCAGGGGATAAAGGCCGGCTGGATTAGGCCGATTACTCTCTGGCCCTTTCCTGTGGAGCAAATCAGCAGGGCGGCGGAGAAATTCAGGATTTTCCTCACCGTGGAGATGAACTGCGGCCAGATGCTCGAAGACGTCCGGCTTGCCGTCGCTGGAAAGGCGCCGGTGCTCTTCTACGGTCGGCCCGCCGGCGGTATCCCTTCCGTAGAGCAGGTCTTCGAACAAATAAAACAACTTTCAATACCCAGAATAAATCAGGAGCTAAAAGCGGGGCGGACATAACTGCTTTGTAAATATGATGAAGGCAGCTTTCAAACGAACTCGTACTCTTAAAGACTGTGCCACGCATTACTGTCCGGGGTGCGGGCACGGCATAGCCCATCGACTCGTGGCGGAAACAATCGACGAGCTGGGTATCAGGGCAAGGACCATAGGCATTGCGCCGGTAGGCTGTTCGGTTCTCGCTTATGATTACCTCGATGTCGACATGGTGGAGGTAGCACACGGCAGGGCGCCGGCGGTTGCCACAGGTATGAAAAGGACGAACCCCGATAAAATAATATTTTCATATCAGGGTGACGGGGACCTGGCGGCCATAGGTACAGGCGAAATCGTCCACGCCGCGCACCGAGGCGAGCGTATTACGGTTATTTTTATCAACAATGCGGTATTTGGGATGACAGGGGGACAAATGGCCCCCACCACTATCGAGGGACAGGTAACCGCCACCACTCCCGGAGGCCGGCTGACAAAAGACCAGGGATTTCCCTTACAAGTTTCAGAATTATTGTCGGTTCTGCCGGGCGCTATCTATGTGGAACGCTGCGCACTGAGCAGTCCTTCCAACATCATAAAGGCAAAGAAGGCGGTCAAGCACGCATTCAGGCTCCAGGCTGACGACGCACCGGGATTTTCGCTGGTTGAATTGTTGTCGGCCTGCCCGACATACTGGCGGCTGGCTCCTGCGGACGCCGTGAAATGGATCGATGAGCAGATGACTAAGGTATTTCCACTCCGCTGCCTTAAGAACACTACTGAAACGGATGCTAACGTCGAAAAAATCCAGGTCGACCGCGATGGATGAAAACGGACTTCACGAAGAAGTAACGATTGCCGGCTTTGGGGGACAGGGCATAATACTGTCCGGAAAGCTGCTGGCCCAGACCGCGATGAAAGCGGGTGTGGAGGTTACGTATATTCCTTCCTATGGAGCGGAGGTCAGGGGTGGAACCGCAAACTGTATGGTCATTATGGCTGAAGAACCCATAGCGTCTCCGCTGGTGAGCAACCCGGATTCTTTGATTGCAATGAACAAGGCGTCGCTGAACAAGTTCGCACCGCGAATAAAACAGCCCGGGCTATTGATATTTAACAGCTCACTGATAGAGCAGGTATCATTGTTGCCGCCGGATGTGCGGGTTCTTGCGCTTCCCGCGGACGAAATCGCCGTCGGCCTGGGCAGCAAAAAGGCCGCTAACATGGTCGCTCTCGGAGCATATCTGCGGTTTAGAAACATTTTCAATCCCGAAACAATGGCAGAATGTCTGGCCGACGTGCTCGCATCGCGATATCACAAAACAATTCCGGTCAATACGGAGGCCCTGAAAAAGGGTGCTGACTTTGCAGACAAACATGGCGGGGCATAAATTTTTCCTGCGGGGACGCCGATGCAGATGAGAGTTAACAAAATTTCACGTCCCAGAGGACGAACCGCCGGAGCCGAAATGATTCGCAGGCTCGGCCGTACGAAACCACGCTCCTTCACTTTGCACATGGCACCAATGATAGACGTGATTTTCCTGCTGCTTCTATTCTTCCTGGTCGCGGCGAAATGGAGACCTGCGGAGAATTTTCTGCCCTTTAATGCGGCTGCTGCAGGAGCCGGCCTGAAAAATCTTGGCAAACCGGAGCCTTTGCTCATACAAATTGATTCCACGGACGACGGCTGTCGCGTCAATATCGGCGGGCTCAACGCAGTCGACGTCGGAAGCCGAACCATCGAGCAGGATATGGCGACATTGATGAACAAAACAGCGGATTGCCTCGCTGAACAAAACAGGTACCCGGGCGACCCGGTGGAAATATACTGCGCAGCACAAGTAAAAGCCGATTACTGGGTAAAGATATATAATATTTTCTACGGCATGGGCCTGACCGACATCACTTTCGTAATGGCAGAGCAGGGCGGCGATGATTACGACAAGTAGGCACAGGCGGGGGCAAAAAATGCCATTCATCTCCGCAATCTTTCTGTCGCTCATTCTTCCGGCATTATATGTATATGCAACAGTAAGCTCAGAGGACGTACGGCTGCTCAGCCGTCGGGGCGACG
>CAZGGE010000196.1:0-4859 GCA_964524285.1 uncultured Pirellulales bacterium | reverse complement strand
GGCCGGCTTCGCCGTCGGCGGCGGTGAGGACATTGTAGCCGGCATATTCGAAGTTATCTTTGAGGCCGCGGAGCATTGATGAGTCATCTTCGATTAGTAGTACGGTTTCCATTTCAAATTTTCGTTAATATAATCTTGAATTCGCTTCCTTTAGTGAGTTTGGATTCGACCTCAATTTTGCCCTTGTGGGCATCGACTATAAATTTGACAATGGACAAACCCAGTCCAGTTCCTTCGGCTTGGCGGGATAGACTGCTGTCGGCCTGGTAGAATCTGTCGAACACTCTTTTTATTTGTCTGCGGGTCATTCCTATGCCATTATCCTTAACTGAAAAGCAAATGTAACTGTCCTGGCTGGATACGCTTAGCTCGATATGCTTATCATTATAAGAGTATTTATATGCATTATCCAGCAAATTTACCAGTACCGTAACCATAGCATCCTTATCTGCCATAATTGACGCTAAATTATCAGCAATCGTTACAATAAATTTGCAGTTTTTGCTGTTGAATTTTGTTTTTACGGCTTCGGCGGCGGATTTTGCAATTTCGGCGGGGCTGGTTTTTGCGAAGTCGAAGGCCTGCTTGTTGCGTTCCATTCGGGAGAAGGTGAGGAAGTTGTCTATCAGGCGGCTTAGCCTGAGGTTTTCTTTTGAGATTAGCTGAAGATACTCGCTTGCTGTCTGTTGGTCGTTGTAGTTGCCTTCCAGCAGCGTATCTACTAATACCCGCATCGATGCCAGCGGGGTCTTGAGCTCGTGGGTGACGGTGGCGATAAAATCGTTCTTTAGTCTGTTGAGCTTCATCTGTTTTCCGACGACTTGAATAGCAGTTATACCGGTAAATATGATTAATCCTACTACCAGCGACCCAGCCCAAATATAACGTGCAGCACGTTTAATAGGTGTATTTAGCATGTAGGTTGGGTCTTCAAAATAAACCGAAACATCCCAGCCAGCCATATAGTTTCCCATTGGCAGCGATTTGAGCAATGTACCAAGTTTTTTTGAGCAAATGGCAAGTTCACCTGTGTTATCATGAATTCCGCAATTTGCCGATGTTTGTTCTATGTCTTTTATGGATTCGACGAATAACGATGCTAAAGTATCACGCGTGAAAAGGCACAATATCGTCCTATTGGTAATATTGAAGTGTATACCATAAATACAATTACAACCAAGGATTTTTCTAAGCGTTGCAGTGGGCCAGTTTTCTAGTGAGTTCGTCGATGTATGGAAATCGACAATCCTCAACGCAATTTCTTCGGAGCTAATAATCCTCTTGGCTTTTTCAAGATGTAGCGCCAACTCTTTCGAGAGATCAGCGTCATCGCTTGTTTTGATGAGTTGAGTTAGTGCCCATACTCTCAACTCAGAAGGCAAGGCAAAGAAGACGTTGTTTGGGTTGGTACTGGTCAAGTCTGCCAGTGACTGAGACAAACAGGATGATAGTTTGGCATCACCCGTTTTGGCATAGAGTTCGACAAGCATAACTCGTGCACGAATGATATAAATGAGACTTTGGTCTTCTAGTACGCTGTTTACATCAGGATAAGCGATATTATGATATATAAGTTTTGCTTCGGCTTGCTTGTCCTGCTTGATTAGACAGCGGGCTATTGCCATATTTGCGCTATATCTCAGAGACTGAATCTTGGTAACAGCAGCGATTTTGGCATATTCTTTCTGCGCATCCGCGAAAGTGTTTTTAAGGAATTCCATTTGCCATGGGTGTTCAAATAGCTCAGCTTCTGGGCTGTGCGTCTCTGTAATGACAGGATAGATTAGCATCCCATTACTATCATATACTAAACAAGCATCTATAGGGGCGCGTGATTTAAGTGATTTGAGAGTTTGGCAAAGCATGGCGGAGGGTATGTTGTTGGCGTCGATGATATTCTGCTGGAGATTGTGCCATAAGCGGTCACCGTGTTCGACAAAAAGGGTTATAGCTTTTTTTTCATAGATATCAATCAGCCTCTGACGAAAGGCCAACTTCTCATTTTCTGCCGCCTGAATCATAAACCAGAGCAAGCAGACGGTGGGCAGTATCATCGCCACAGCAAGCAGCAATATTACCCACCGCAGTTGATTTGAACCTGAGATTTTTGAAAATTTGTTTTTCATTACCGGATTTTACTGTTTTCCTGCACTAATCATATTTTTCAGTAGTGTATCCAGTGCTCTGTCAGCTCTTTTCTTAAACCAGACTCCCATCAGCGGGATTGCTATCGGCCATGGTACAAGTGGGCCAAGAGATATCAGAAGCACTTTACCTAAAGGCTGTTGTTGACGCAGACCAAAAAGGAAACCAAACAGGAGCATAAAGAACACAGCCATTGCGCCTATAAAGAGAGCCAGATATTTGATCATCTTTGTAACACCGCCGAGATCTGCTTTTAAGATTATCCTGCCATTACTGCTGGAAATGCTAACCCTTGAGACTCCGTTCAAAGGATGCTGATTGTATCCCCAAAGGCCGGTGTGGTTGACAGCTTCAAGATACGAGTCGCTGCTGTCGATGATTTCAAACCCGTTAGGTAAAAGCGTATTCTTTGCTACATCAATAGCTTTAGCCAAATCCCCCTCAAAGTATTCTTCCTTTTCGTATTTCATAATCCTTTTACGTTCCGTTAAGTACCTAAATTCCAGTAATGAGCCATTTGTCATCGTATTTACGTAGATTACCATCTAAGTCAAATGTATCACCTTCTTTGAAAGTTGTTTTGCCGAAATTAAAGTCTTCTTTAAATGTTACTCTCCAGACTGCTGAACACATATTATCTATGACATCTGCTTTTATAATCTTTGTTGGCATGGAGGAATCTAATTTTCTCCACATAATATTGAACGGGTTTTCAGAGCTTTCGAAAGTTTCTTTAATGTCTCCATAGTCGTGACTGTCAGGAGCAACAAAGGCCATCGCTCTATCTTTATCAAGTTCGACAGCAGCAGTCATAAAGTTCCGGATGGTATCTTCCGGCCTATAGAATTCTCCAACCTCGTTCCACCATTGCTGCCATTTTTCAAAATCTTTGCCAAAGTTTTTACCGGTAATGTTACTTAAAGCTTCCACAATAACATCATTTATAGGTGAAGTGTTGGTATGTTTCCACTTCTCGATAAGCGGTTCCACAGCCCGTTTATCCCCAATGCCGCCAAGAGCTTTAGGGAACTGCCAGTTAGAATTATGCTTTTTCATCATTTTAGCTATCAATTGCTCAACAGCGGGTTCACCCATGTCGATAAGTTTATTCAATGCTGTAAATGGTTTTTCTTCCTTTTCACCAAGTTGCTTGATCAAGCTGTTAATCTCAGCTTCACTTACCGATGGCTTTCCTTGTAAAGTTCTTGATTTTTCAAGCCCACCTATTGCTTCTTTATTATTCGGTTCTGCTTTGATCCATATCTGGTAATACTTTTCAGCTTTATCGTACTCTTTATGTTCCATATATACCTGTGTTAAGCCGCTAAGAGATGCTGTTGCGGTTCCATTGCTTGCTTTAACAGCTTTTTCCCACCATTCAATCGATTGGTCAATATTACCTTGTCCATGTGCAATCCAGCCAAGACCGTTAAGGGCTGCGGAATTTTTGGGGTTGAGTTTGATACATTTTTCGAATGAATCTTGTGCATTCAATTTCTTGCCCTGATTAAGCTGTGCCCAACCGAGACCTTGATAAGCATTTTCGTTGGCGGGGTCCCTTTCAATAGCTTTTTTGAACTTCGCCTCAGCTTCGGCAAGTTTTCGCTGACCCCATAGTCGCCACCCCTCACCGGCCAGATTTTCCGAAGCAAGCTTATCTGCCTTATCTGCCGGTTTTGCCAAAACAACATTAACAACATGATTTTCGTTCTGCTGAACTATCTTTTTCCACCAGTAGATGTCCCAGTTATTAACAGTTTCTTTACCGGTATATTCTTCACTTTGATCAGATAAAACTGTTCTCTGAGGAACCGCCAGAAAGAAGGTTTCATATGCATACTGGTTAAGCTTATTCTGCATGGTAATGGAACACTTACCGCCAGCATCTGTTGTCGAAAGCTGTTTAGTGCCGCCTATTGCCCAGCCGTAATTGAAAAATTCACCCGGTAGCAGAGGTTTTTCAGGATTCCAATAAATGTTGTAAAAATTGCTGCGATTTTCATCCGGCACAATCTCAATATCCATTTCATCCCCAAGCATGCTGTAGAGTTTTTGATTGGGGAGACTGGTTCCGGTAAGTCGGTGATGTTCTGTTATTGGTTTACCTGTCCAGTTATAAACATAACCCATTCCGCCGAGCCGAACGATAAAATCACTATCGACGACATATATATGGCTGTTTGAATACAATTTTTTCGCACCTGCTTCCGCAGATACCTCACCATATTTTGAGCCAATATAGGAACAAACTTCAGGCCCCAGAATTTCAAATATATTACCTTGCTTAACCTTGCTTATGCCCATCTTATCGAGCTGGGCCTGTGCCTTTTTAACTACCGTTGTTTGTTCGGGGTAATAGCCGACAACCTCATCAAAATATTCAGCAGCCTTTTCTTTGTCGCCTTTCTTCAGATAGCACATGCCAAGCTGATATGTTGCCCGGGCAGCCAAACGTTCCACATCCTTATACTGTTCGAGTACCTGCTCATAAAGGCTTATAGCTTTTTCCAGGTCTCCCTCGGTCTGTTCGGCGTAGAGGGCCTCCTGGAGCAGGACGGCGGGGGATTTGTTCTCGTCTGCGTGGGCCGGGGCGGTCAAGGCCAGCAGGATGATTGCGAGAGCGGTTCTTGCGGCTGTCATTTTTTCTCCTTTGTGAAATAAGTTAAGCCTTCTGTAAAACACATAAATCTATGTTAAACAATGATTTACACTCA
>CAZGGE010000195.1:0-4865 GCA_964524285.1 uncultured Pirellulales bacterium | reverse complement strand
AAAAATACCGCCGCACCGCCTCAGTCACTTTATGAATCCCTGACCGAACAATGGAGGCTGGTCGATGCCGAAGAGCCGGTGAAAAATGCCGGACAGAAAATCATAGAGTATATCGACGAACGTGGCTACCTCGGTGTCAGACTCGAACAGCTCCATAACAAGGATTCCGGTTTCTCCCTCGACGACCTTAAAAAAGCTCTTACCCTGATTCATAAACTGGAGCCTGCGGGTGTGGGCGCACGCAATCTCAGGGAATGCCTGATTATCCAGATGGAGCAAAGTGCGGACGACATGTCTTTTGAGAAAAAGATAGTCGAAAATTACATGAAAGAGCTGCTTGATAACCGCCTGCCCGAAATCGCAAAGCAAATGAATTGTTCCACGGAAACGATAAACCAGGCCATTCGCAGGCTGAGCAAGCTCGACACCTCACCCGGTCTTCAGGCGGGTGAATACAGGAATCATCCGATTACCGCGGACGTTATAGTTGAACGTGACGAAGATACAGGCAGGTATAACGTAAAACTGGCGGACGGCTCCCTGCCCGCCCTGAAGGTAAACAACTATTACACAAAACTGACAAAACAAGCCAAAACCGGGCGGAAAACAAAACAATATCTGCAAAACAACATCCGCTCAGCCCAGTGGATTATCGACGCCGTCCAGCAGCGAAAAAACACGCTCCTTAAAGTTTCAAAATCTATCGTTAAACACCAGAAGGAGTTTTTTGACAAAGGCCAGCTTTATCTTCGTCCCCTTCCCATGTCAAAAGTCGCAGAAGATGTAGGGGTGCACCTCGCTACGGTTTCCCGTGCCGTCGCGTCGAAATACGTCCAGTGCTCGTGGGGAGTCCTGCCGTTACGCAAATTCTTCAGCGGAGGCATGCAGGACGTCAACGGAAACTCACACAGTTGGGAAGCAATCCGCGCAAAACTACAGCAAATCATCGACGCCGAAGATAAATCCAACCCTCTCAGTGACGACAAAATCAAGGAGAAACTCGCCGAGGCGGGCATAACTAATCTCGCCCGCCGAACCGTTGCAAAATACCGCAAGCTGCTTAACATTCCCGCCGCCAGATATCGCAGGAAATATTGATACACCCGCACCAAAAATACGTATTATTAACAGCCGGCCGAATTGGTCAAAGAAGCATTATGTTGACTGCCGGGTATAATTCAGCAGGCCGGCGGAAAGAAGAATTTGCCTGTCTCTTGCGGAAAAATCGAGCTTCGCATTAAATTCGAACGAGCCTGTTTCGTCTCTCACCTTTACCTGCTCCCCTGACCGCACAGCTTCGAGAAGGTCGTCTATTCGAATGTCGTCGTCGACGTTTATCGTGTCGTAGTCTTTATCCTCGATGAATTCCAAAGGTACAATACAGAAATTTATCAGATTTGCTTTGTGTATTCGCTCGATGCTTTTTGCTATCACCACCCGCACACCGAGGTACATCGGACAGAGAGCGGCGTGTTCTCTCGATGAGCCTTGTCCGTAACTTTCACCGGCCACGATAATCCCGCATACATCTTTTTCTTTAAGCTCCAGGGCACGGTCGGCAAAGGAAGGTTTATCCTGTTCGTTGAAACAGTTGAATACCACTTTTGCATACTCGGGGACGTTCGAGCGCAACTTCAGAAATTGACCTGCGGGCATGATATGGTCGGTGGTAATTTTGTCGCCGCATTTGATTAATACCCGGCCGCGAAGGTTTTCGCCGAGAGGTTCAGGCATTTCAGGAACCACAATTGTCGGTGCCCGCAATACTTTCGCATCCTTTGACTGCTGCTCGGTCAGCGGTCTTTCAATCATGCTGTCGTCTATCGTAAACTCCTGCGGCATGGGAATGCGGGGATAATTCACGGCCAGCAAATCAGGTAATTCCTGCGGGTTTGTAATCCGTCCCGTCAGGGCCGACGCCGCGGCGGTCTCGCAGCTTACGAGAAATACACGGTCACCGCCGGTGCCGCTGCGCCCCGAAAAGTTACGGTTGAACGTCCTCAGGCTCAAGGCGTCCGAAGCCGGGGAAAAACCCTGACCTATACAAGGCCCACATGCGGACTCCAGAATACGCGCTCCGGATTTTATCAGCTCAGACAATGCACCATTTTCCGCCAGCATGTTCAAAACCTGCCTGCTGCCCGGCGCGATTGCCAGCTCGACCAGGTGGTGAATCCGTTTGCCCTTCAAAATTGAAGCAACGGTCATGAGGTCGGCAAAGCTCGAATTTGTACAGCTTCCGATTGCCACCTGTCCGACTTTCCGGTCGGCCAGTTCGCTTACGGGTTTAACATTGTCGGGCGAAGAGGGACAAGCGGCAAGCGGTTCGAGGCTCGAAAGGTCGATTTCAAGCATCCTGTCGTATTCGGCCCGGTCGTCCGCAGCCAGCGGCCTGAAGCACTGTTGTCTTTTTTGTGCCGCAAGAAACTTTTCTGTCTGCTCGTCGGAGCCGAATATGCTCGTAGTAACGCCGAGTTCCGCGCCCATATTTGTTATCGTCGCCCGCTGGGGTACGGTGAGAGTGCCGGCACCGGGGCCGAGGTATTCAGCCACCCATCCCACGTTACCCTTGGTGGCAAGAATACTGAGCAGTTTGAGAATAACGTCTTTTGCTGCAACCCAGGGCTGCAACCTGCCGGTAAGTTTTACCCCCAGAACCTTAGGGCATACCAGGTGAAAAGGACCTCCCGCCATAGCAACAGCCACGTCCAGACCGCCAGCCCCTATTGCCAGCATACCCATACCGCCCGCCGTTGGTGTGTGTGAATCGCTTCCGAGCAGAGTTGCTGCCGGCCTTGCAAACCTTTCCAGATGAACCTGGTGGCATATTCCATTACCCGCTCTTGAGTGATAGACCCCACTTTTGGCGGCCATCGTCTGCAGATAAAGATGGTCGTTATGGTTCTCGGGGCCGAACTGACTCATGTTGTGGTCCACGTAGCTTACCGAAAGCTCCGTCCTGACCCTGTCCACACCCATAGACTCGAACAACAAAAAGGCGGTTGTGCCTGTGGCATCCTGCGTAAGTGTCTGGTCGATTTTTACAGCGATTGGGCTGCCGGGGGTGAGCCGCCCCTCCACCAGGTGCTCACTTAGTATTTTGCTCACAAGCGTCCGGGCCAATTTTCCACTCCTGCGATATAAACCGAATTTACGGGTTGAATCCCGGGGCTATATTACTTTGAATAGCCGGTTCTTTCAAAGAGTTAAAATTAACCACTCCAAAGCAATAGGCCCCGGTTTAACCCGGGGCCGCTATAAGTGAACAATTCAACAATACTTAATCACTACTGAGTCAACGCCGTAGACTTTATCCACGGCAGCATTTGTTAACTGCGAGAAATTCTTCGTATATAATTACCAACCACCGCCGCCCCAGCCGCCACCGGCGCCGTCTGTCAGTAAAACCGAATCTTTATCACACTTAGGCGTATCTACGGTGCCGTCACCTAATACCTTACTACCCTTACCCTTTCTGGTATCCGCATCTACCTCGTAGCAACCGTCCTTTTCTGTGGTACTGGGCCAGGCCAGGTAAATATTATCATTGGATACTCCGCACAAAGGAGTATTGGCAAATTCCACGTGTCCGTCGAAGAATAAAACGTTTTGTCCCATCTGGTTATGTGCAATTGAATTGCCTACTCTAATCTCCTCCGAGGTACCATTGTAAACGAAATCATCAAATTCTGCGCAATCTTCGGGCTTCGGCGCCTTAAAAGGATTTCTATCCCCGACCACGGCCATTGCCGGGTTTGATGTCTCCCTGATACCATGGTTGGTGTAAGGCGTATGATACGAGTAGCTGCAATGCAAGAACGGCCAGCGCATCCACTCGCTGTCCCCCGGGCCAATGTAATCTGACTGATTGCCGCTGCCGAAGTCCCAGACGCCGTCAACACCACCAACCTTGAATTCGGCTGGAATGAACTCTCTTGTTCCAACAGCATGGCTGTCACCCTTGCAGATAAACTGAGCAGGCGATACATCCATGAATTTCACCAGCAGGTATAAGCTTGATGTCATGGTCGCTCCATTACTAAATGCGCTGCTCTCTACTTCATCCTCCCAGTCGGCCAAACAGCCGGCACTGCTCCAGGTGCTCCCCGGTCCTCCTGCACGAGGATACTCGTCGTCATAGTCCTGCGAATAAGCCGCCATTGCATCCCCTATACCCTTGAGATTAGCTCCGCAAACCAGCCTGTGTGCCTGCTGGCGTACTTTATTTAAGGCGGGCAGAAGAATACCCGTCAGCAGTGCGATTATGCCGATTACCACCAGAAGCTCCATTAACGTAAATGCCTTTTTCTTTCTCATAATCTTTTCCCTTCTTTTCACATACTTCAGTTCAATAATATTTTACCATAAATTTCAGCTTTGTTCAAACTCTAATTGCCTGACTCTGTCATGGAGATTTGCTCCTCAGCAGCACAAACTGATACACTCCTGAATTTCCTTCAGCCATAACGATGCTATGAGCAGCTCTGCCGCGATGAAGCCCAAAATGGCCGCCGCCGCCGAAAATTTGCATATCCTGCTATCGGCAATTTTGGCCCCGAGAGAAACAAGGTTACGCTGAGACGATTCGTCAAGACTGTCCAACGCCTCGATGACTTCATTCTGCTGCCTTTCAAGGCTGCTATCAAGGTTCGCCGACATTCCGCCAAGGAGCTTGTCCTGGGCTTTGAGTTCGTCGGCGTATCTGCGGCATTTTTTACATCTGCTAAGGTGCTCGTCTATCTTCGTTCTGGCATCCTCTGTGCCCGTTCCAAGCATCATATCAATTATGGCGTCCCGCATCTGACTGCAATCATTTTGTCGAGTAGACATAATATGGTTCCTTACATTTAGGTTTGATTTGTTTT
>CAZGGE010000194.1:3400-4941 GCA_964524285.1 uncultured Pirellulales bacterium | reverse complement strand
CCCGCCGATTTGCGTACCGGAAAACACCCCCCCCGAAGACCTCAACGGCGACTGCATCATTGACTACAAGGACCTTCAGGTAATGGCCGGGAGCTGGCTGGGCAGCGTGCCGGACGTGTGTTCGCCTGTCGAGCCTAACTGGAGCGAGCGAGCCCTTTATTACAGCTTCGAAGACTCCGGTATGGGACCGGTTACCGACAGCTCCGGCAACAATCTCAATGGAACACTGGAAGGTTTTGACTCCGAACCGTGGGTTCTGGGTGTTTCGGGCCAGGGTATTTACTTCGACGGCGACAATGACAGGGTGATAAACACTGACAGTGGCCTTCTACACAATCTCCTGCCGTACGTATCTGAATTAGGCGACGGCCAGCGTCAAGCTGATGCAACCATGAATTTCTGGATGAAGGCCGACCCCGATGATAATCCCCTTGATTATTGCGGCGTTGCCGGTTGGGGTGTGTATTCTGGAGGAGTTGGTTCGCGCTGGCTTTCCAGTAAAAGCGGAAACAGGTTATTCTGGTACAAACCGAATCTCACCGCCGGGCCTGTAAATTCCGACACATGGCAGATGGTTACAGTGGTTGTAGACCAGAAGGATAATGACCCTCTATACCATGACGTATACGTTTACATTGATGGCGTTTTGGACAATTCAGCCTCGGGTGTAGCCCTGGCCAGATCAGGGTACGACATAATCGTTGAACTTGGCCACTTCCCCAATTATGGTTACGGTTCGTACCATTGGCAAGGCGTGCTTGACGAGTTCAGCATCTGGGACTATGCTTTGAGTGAAGGCGAGATTAATTATCTTCGTTTGAATCCTCTGCCGGCGGACTTTAACTCTGATAATATTGTCAACTTTGAGGATTACGGAGTTATTGCCGACAGATGGCTCGAGTCTTTACCACTTTGGCCGTAATATCGACGCAGATAAATGTATTTCAAAGGCCCTGCCGAAATAAGGCGGGGCCTTTTTCGTAAGATTCAAAATCAACAGAACGCTTCCAACATGAAATTCTGTATTACGCCATTCAGTCAGTTTATGGCTGATGTTTGTTCAATGCGCACTTGACTTTCGATGTGAATGCGGGTAGTTTAAGCAGCACTTATTTTACTTTTGAAACCGCATTTGGACAGTGAATAACTATGAAAAAGCGTGAACCGTTTAAGGAAAAGTTCGAAAGTATACAGATACTCGAGGAGCTTAAGCACTCATATCTGAACTATTCAATGAGTGTAATCGTCTCGCGTGCACTTCCCGACGTTCGTGACGGGCTGAAGCCTTCCCAGCGGAGGATTCTGGTGGCCATGAACGATTTGAATCTCGGGCCGAGAAGCAGCCATCGAAAGTGTGCCAAAATCGTGGGAGATACGAGCGGCAATTATCATCCGCACGGTGATATGGCGACTTATCAGACCCTGGTTCGCCTGGGGCAGGACTGGAATATGCGTTACTGCCTTGTTGACCCGCAGGGTAACTTCGGCAGCATCGATTCCGACCCTCCGGCGGCGATGCGTTATACGGAGGCCCGGATGGC
>CAZGGE010000194.1:0-3390 GCA_964524285.1 uncultured Pirellulales bacterium | reverse complement strand
CCGCCGTAGACATGCTCCAGGATATTAAGTATGATACCGTGGATTTTGTGCCCAACTATGACGAGACACGTACCGAGCCGGTAGTACTGCCTTCGAAATTTCCGAATCTGATTGTCAACGGAGCTTCCGGCATAGCTGTGGGCATGGCGACAAACCTTGCGCCGCATAATGTAAACGAGGTTTGCGACGCCCTGTTATTGCTTATAGAAGACCCGGATTGTGGTTTTAAGGAGATTGTGGAGCGGTTACCCGGCCCTGATTTTCCTACCGGCGGGATAATCTGCGGCAAAAAGGGAATCAAAGATGCATACACAACGGGCAGGGGACACCTGACCGTTCGTGCCAAAGCGGACATTGAGAGCACAAAGAGGGGGAAGTCGCGCATTGTTATAACGGAGGTTCCCTACCTGGTTGTAAAAACAACTATCGTGTCCAAAATAGCCGAATGTGTGCAGAACGGGCACATTTCGGAGGTGTCGGATGTCAGGGATGAATCGGACCGGCATGGCCTTAGAATTGTCGTGGATTTGAAAAAGGACGTAGAGCCGGAAATCGTGCTTAACAAACTATATCGATACACTTCCCTGCAAACCACTTTTGCCGTTGCGAATATTGCCCTTGTGAACGACAGGCCTGAAGTTCTTAACATCAAGCAATTATTGAATTGCTTCATCGAACATCGCAGAACCGTCATTCGCCGTCGCAGCAGGTTCTTGCTAAAACGTGCCAGGAACCGTGCTCATATTCTCGAAGGATTGATTGTAGCGGTTAGTCATATCGATGAGATAATCGAGATAATCAAGAAATCGCCTGATTCGCCGACGGCCAAACTGAATTTGATGAAAAAGCGCCTCAAGCTGGCCCAGGTAGCGACGCTGAAAAAGCTTTTACCAAAGGAATTCGTTCAGAAAAAAAGCAAATCTGCTCAAACGCTGACAGGACCGCAGGCGGATGCTATTCTCACAATGCAGCTTCAGAGGCTTACGGGTCTGGAAATAGAGAAACTCGCAAAAGAATATGTCGCTATTACCGAAGAAATAGAAGGATATGAAGCTATCCTCGCCGATGAAAAGGTGCTTTATGACGTTATTCGAGAGGATATATACGAAATTCAGGAAAAATACGGGGACAAGAGGCGCACTCAAATTGCCGCCAGTGCGGAGCGTTTGGAAGCAGAAGACCTGATAGCTCACGAAGATGTTATTGTTACCGTAAGCCATCAGGGATACATAAAAAGAATGCCCATCGATACCTACAGAAAGCAGGGCAGGGGCGGCAGAGGAATAATTGGCTCAGATACAAAAGAAGGCGATTTTATCGAACATATGTTTACCGCATCCACGCACGACTATCTGCTGATATTTACCAACCGCGGGAAATGTTACTGGCTTAGAGTATACGACGTTCCAAGCATGTCCAGACAAAGCAAGGGCAGAAACATTGTAAACCTTATGAAGCTGGGCGAACAGCAGATAGCTTCCATCATCGCGGTAAGCAGCTTCGACAACGAACAAAAAGAAGTTGAACGTCAGCTTATAATGGCTACACGAAACGGGATTGTCAAAAAGACCCGGCTTTCCGCATACAGCAACCCGCGATCCACAGGTGTTATTGCAATAAACCTCGACCCCACGGATGCACTAATCGGCGTGGCACTCACAACCGACAGTCATCACATAATACTGGGTACACGTGACGGGATGACTATCCGGTTCGAGGAAAGCCAGGTACGCTCAATGGGGCGGGCGTCCAGAGGAGTTAAGGGCATAAAGCTTCGTTCGAACGATTTCGTAGTGTCCATGGTAGTGGTGGAAGAAAACGACAAATCCTCTCTGTTGACAGTTTGTGAAAAAGGCTATGGAAAGAGAACCTCCCTCGACAATTACAGGCCTCAGACCCGGGCAGGTGTAGGCCTGAAGAATATAAAGACAACAGAGCGGAACGGCAAAGTCGTTACCCTGAAAGCCGTACAGAATAAAGACGACCTGGTGATGATAACTGCAAAGGGCATCATGATAAGAGTGGGACTGGAGAAGGTACGCTCTATCGGCAGGAATACACAGGGAGTTCGTTTTATAAATCTGAGAGCCGGTGACAAACTCGTGGCGACGGAAAAAATCGTCTATCAGGATGTCAGAAACAGCAAAGGGCAGGCCCAAAAAAACAAGCCATCTGCATCCAAAGGGAAATCATCTTCAAAGCAAAATAAGTCGAAGAACAGAAAACGCAGGAAGTAATATCTGGCGTGTGAACAAATGTCCCCGCAAAGGCGGTCTCAACCGAAAAACTGCTCCATTTACGTAATAGAAGGAAAAGACCCTTCCATTGTAAACGCCCGATGTAATCAATTAATCGATGAATTAATAAAGCCGGCTGACAGGGCGATGGCTCTGCTCGATGCTGAACCCGGCAGGACAACTGTTTCGGAAATCCTGGACGAACTGAGAACCCTGCCTTTTCTTTGCGACAAAAGGGTGGTGATGATAAAAAATGCCGGGAAATTCGTTTCTGATAACAGGAGCGTGCTCGAGAATTACTTCGACAATCCTTCGGATACGGGGGTGCTGATAATAACGGTCGGCAAATGGGCCGGCAATACCAGGCTGGCGAAGAAGCTGCCTTCCGTGGGTAAACTTATAACCACTTCGCAGCCAAGGGGCCGGCAATTGTTACAATACCTGGTAGATTATGTCCGGCAAACGCACCGGAAAACCTTGACCGGTGCGGCGGCGCAGCTTTTGGTGGAAATCGGCGGCGAAGAACTGCCGCTGTTGCGAAACGAGGTTGACAAACTGGCGATATTTGTGGAGCCGGAAAAATCAATATCGCCGGGCCACGTTGAAGCACTGGTGGGGCACAATCGAATGTTCAACATCTTTGAGGCTATTGAGGCAGGAACAGCCGGGAATACGGGGCAGGCGGCAAATCGCCTTCGGAAAATTTTCGAAGAGGATAAATCGGCGGAATATACCGCCGTTGGTGCATTTGCTTATCATTTTAGAAAAATGTTCAGCGCAAAAGCGATGTTGAACAAAGGAAATAACCCGGGATTTGTTGCTAAAAGGCTGGGTGTATGGCCGAGCAAAAAGGCATCCTTTTTTTCACAGATTCAAAAGATGAGTCTGGAACAAATCGGCGGAGTCCTTAAAAGGCTCGGCGAAATTGATTATGAGATAAAAACGGGCAGGACAAAAGCAAGTATAGCACTTGAAGGATTGATTCTTACTTTCTCAGGTACTTGAAATAAAGCTTTTGGAATTCGAGAAGTTTAGAGATTAAGTAGAAGGTTGATTTGCTTCGCAGCCCGCCTTCAGCGTGTCAAACCCGCGTACCGACACTTAGCGTCGGGCTTGTTCTAATTCCTCCACGGCATGACTGCCGCTACCTTCC
>CAZGGE010000193.1:4056-4944 GCA_964524285.1 uncultured Pirellulales bacterium | reverse complement strand
GCTTCTTTTCCCTCATGGCCTGGATGGCTTTCTGCACAGCCGCCGCCGCCCTTATGGTTGTAACGTACGGGACCTTCCTGTCCAGAGCCGTCCGCCTTATCAAAAAAGAATCCCGTATGGACTGCCTGCCAACAGTAGTATTAATAATAAGGTCTATTTCGTCATTAATAATCGAGTCCACCACGTTCGGCCGGCCTTCCGTCATTTTCAAAACAAATTCCGATGGAACGTTATTCTTTATCAGTTCGATACACGTCCCCTTGGTGGCAAGAATTTTGAAGCCCATCTCGTACATTTTCCTGGCGATTTGGACCGCACGCCCCTTGTCCCTGTCCTTGACACTGAAAAAGACACTACCGCCGGTGGAAAGCTCATTGCCCGCCGCTATCTGTGATTTTGCAAAAGCCGCCGCAAAATCCTCCGATATCCCCATCACCTCACCGGTGCTCAGCATCTCCGGGCCGAGTATCGTATCCGTCCCCGGAAATCGCAGAAATGGAAACACCGCTTCCTTAACCGCAAAATGCGACCGGCTTACTTCATCGGTAAACTTCAGTTCTTCAAGGCTCATCCCCGTCATTACCTTCGCTGCCAGTTTCGCCAGCGGAACTCCGATGGTCTTGCTCACGAATGGAATCGTTCGCGATGCACGCGGATTAACCTCGAGAATATACACAGACTCCTCCTTAACCGCGAATTGTATGTTTATCAGCCCGCGAACCTGCAACTCAAGTGCGAGCAGTCTGGTCTGGCGTTTTACCTCTTCGATAACCTGACCGCTGACAGATATCGGCGGCAGCGAACATGCACTGTCCCCCGAATGCACACCAGCCTCTTCGATATGTTCCATAATACCCCCGATGACAACCCTCTTGCCGTCGCTTATTG
>CAZGGE010000193.1:0-4046 GCA_964524285.1 uncultured Pirellulales bacterium | reverse complement strand
ATCATCCAGAAATTTATCGATTAGAATGGGATGTTCCGGCGAGGCGTTAAGGGCATTTTGCACGCAGGACCTCAGCGTCTTTTCGTCATAGACAATCTCCATCGCCCTGCCGCCAAGCACAAACGAAGGACGTATCAAAAGCGGAAAGCCAAGTTTTTTGGCAATATTGAGTGCCTGCCTGTATGAACTTGCCGTGCCGCTGAAAGGCTGACGCAACTTCAGCTTGTGCACAAGAGCGTTGAAGCGCTTCCTGTTCTCGGCCCGGTCGATACTGTCGGGCGATGTCCCCACAATTTTTACCCCCGCCTTTTCCAGCCCAGCCGCCAGCTTCAAAGGCGTCTGGCCCCCGAACTGAACGATAACCCCGTCCGGCTTCTCTTTTTCGACGATTGTGAAAACGTCCTCGAACGTCAAAGGCTCGAAATAAAGCCGGTCCGACGTGTCGTAATCCGTGGAAACAGTCTCCGGATTGCAGTTGACCATAATCGACTCAATCCCGATTTCCTTCAACGCAAAAGCCGCGTGAACACAGCAGTAATCGAACTCGATGCCCTGACCGATGCGGTTGGGACCGCCGCCGAGAATAATGATTTTCTTGCTGTCCGTTGGATTCGCCTCGCATTCGGCCTCGAAAGTAGAGTAAAGATAAGGCGTCTCTGCGTCGAATTCCGCCCCGCAAGTGTCCACGGTTTTATATACCGCCCTTACGCCAAGCTCAATACGGTGTCTTCGAAAAGTGATTTCGTCAACGTTCAAAAGTGAGGCCAGATACTTGTCGCTGAACCCGTACTGCTTGGCCTTTTCCAGAACCGCCCGTCCGAGCTTCTCCAGACGCTTGCCCCTCAACCTAACTTCAAGCTCTACGATATCCTTTATGTTGTTGAGAAACCACCGGTCAATCTTTGACAGCGAATAAATTTCCTCTACGGTGATTTTTCTTCTGATAGCCTCCGCAACGTACCAGATTTTGTCCCAGCAGGTCGTTCGAAGTTTGTCCTTTAACTGCTGTGTGGAAAGCTGCCGCCCCTGCGACTCTCCGCCTCGCTGCGGACTGAAGCTGTCATTGAGATGATTCGAATCCAGCGAATAACGGTCTATCTCCAGCGACCGGATGGCTTTTTGAAGCGATTCCCTGAACGTTCGCCCAATCGCCATCGCCTCTCCGACCGATTTCATCTGTACGCCAAGCTCCGCCCGCGACTTCGGAAACTTCTCAAAAGTAAAACGAGGCCATTTCACCACGCAGTAATCAATCGTAGGCTCAAAACATGCAGGCGTTTTCTTCGTAATATCGTTTACAATTTCCTCCAGCGTATAACCCACCGCAAGAAGCGATGCAATCTTGGCGATAGGAAACCCCGTTGCTTTGGACGCCAGGGCGGAGCTTCGAGAAACACGCGGATTCATCTCAATCACATACAGCCTGCCGCTGTCCGGATGAACGGCGAACTGAATATTGGAACCTCCGGTCTCCACGCCAATCGCTCGCATAATCTTCAATGCCGCATCACGCATAACCTGGTATTCCTTGTCCGTCAGTGTCTGAGCAGGTGCCACCGTAATACTGTCGCCGGTGTGAACTCCCATCGGGTCCACGTTCTCAATCGAACAAACAATCACAACGTTGTCATTTTTATCCCGCATCACCTCCAGCTCGAATTCCTTCCAGCCCACCACGGATTCCTCGATGAGAATCTGATTCTTCGGACTCAAATCCAGCCCCCGTTGAACGTATTCCTTATATTCCTCGCTGTTGTACGCCACGTTTCCGCCGGTGCCCCCCAGAGTGTACGAAGGCCTGATAATGGCCGGAAAATCCACCTCTTCGATGATTTTGCCGGCCTCCTTCCAGGAATGCGCATATCCACTTTTCGGAACCTCCAGACCGCAGTCTATCATGGTTTTCTTGAAACGGTCCCTTTCCTCGGCCCTTTTTATCGATGCCAGATTCGCACCGAGCAGACGAACGCCGTATCTTTTCAACGTTCCGTTCTCAGCCAACTCAACCGCCGTGTTCAGCCCCGTCTGTCCACCCAGTGTCGGCAAAAGGCTGTCGGGCTTTTCGCGGCGTATGATTTTTTCCACCATCTCGGCATTGACAGGCTCAATATAAGTACGGTCGGCCAACTCCGGGTCCGTCATAATCGTCGCCGGATTGCTGTTGACCAGTATGACCTTGCAGCCCTCACGCTTCAGAGCCTTGCAGGCCTGGGCACCAGAATAATCAAACTCGCACGCCTGACCTATCACAATTGGACCTGAGCCGATTATGAGTATCTTTTTGATATCACTTCTTTTGGGCATACGTCTTTACCCTCAGTTATGCTCGTGCAGCGCCCTCGCCTTCGATATTATGCATTGATGGCTGCCACCGAACACCGGGTTATATCCGTTGACATTAGCTGCAAGAGTCTATGGTTGAAGATACCTTTTGCAAGCCAAAAATCATCTCCCCATAGAAAACCCTCGACCGCCCGTATTCTGATGATGAAGCGAGATGATTCTCAACTATCATAGTAAAGGTGAAATTCGTACGGATGAGGACGCAGGGAAAGAGGCTTGAGTTCCTCGGTGCGCTTCCAGTTTATCCATGTCTCCACAATGTCGTGAGTAAAAACACCGCCTGCCGTCAAAAAACTGTGGTCGCTCTCTAACGCATCAAGAGCCTCCGCAAGAAAACCCGGGGTCTTGGGATATTTTGACAATTCTTCAAAGCTCATCTCGTAAATGTCCCGGTCAAGAGGCTCGCCCGGGTCGATTTTGTTCTGGATTCCGTCTATCGCCGCCATCAGCATCGCCGTCCACGCCAGATAACCGTTGGCCGTCGGGTCGGGACAGCGAAATTCCAGCCGCTTCGATTCGGGATTATCTGAATACATCGGAATACGTATCGCCGCAGACCGGTTACGCTTCGACATTACCAAATTTATTGGTGCCTCAAAACCCGGAACCAGCCTGCGGTATGAATTCGTCGTCGGGGCCGCAAACGCCAGTATTGAAGGCGCATGACGAAGAATGCCGCCTGTCGCATAAAGCCCGATATCGCTCAGCCCCGCATAACCGTTATCCGCAAACAGAGGCTTACCCTTTTTCCATAGCGAAAAGTGCGTGTGCATACCGCTGCCGTTATCCTCGAAGACCGGCTTGGCCATGAACGTTACCGTTTTACCGTGCTGCCTTGCCACGTTCTTGATAATGTACTTGAACCACATGAACCGGTCCGACATCTCCAGCAGCTCATCACGCTGCATATCGATTTCAGCCTGCCCCGCGGTTGCCACTTCGTGATGATGGGCCTCAACCGCGATGCCCACCTTTCTCATCTCCATCACCATTTCGCCTCGAAGGTCGTGATAGGTGTCGGTCGGACTCACGGGAAAATAACCGCCCTTGAAACTTGGCTTATAGCCGAGGTTAGGCTCCTCGAAACGAGCAGTGTTCCACGCACCTTCAACGCTGTCGATTCGATACATCCCGGTGTGCTGATTCTGCTCGTAGCGAACCTCGTCGAAGATAAAGAATTCCGGCTCCGGCCCGATGTAGCACGTGTCCGCAATGCCGGTCTCCTTCAGATACGCGGCACCTTTTCTTGCCACGTGCCTCGGGTCCCGGCTGTACTCGGCTTTGGTTACCGGGTCCACTATGTTCGCAAGCACACTCACCGTGGGACGTTCAAAAAACGGGTCCATTACCGCCGTGGACGGGTCCGGAATCGCAAGCATATCCGAAACGTGTATACCCTGCCAGCCACGTATCGATGAGCCGTCAAAACCTACTCCTTCCACAAAAGTCTTCTCGTCCCACGTCTCAAGAGGAAAAGTGCAGTGCTGCCAAGTACCCAGAAGGTCGCTGAATTTCAGGTCCGCCATTTCGGCATTGTTCTTCTTCGCAAACTCGAAAAATTCTTTCACAGTCATAATTCGTTTCCTGATTGTAGCCTTATTACCGCTTGATTATGCAATCTTTCCGGTGCCTCACTCCGGAAATATAACATGAAACGACAGAGTTTTCGATACGAGTCTTATTTTTTTCTGCCGCCGGCAATC
>CAZGGE010000192.1:0-5005 GCA_964524285.1 uncultured Pirellulales bacterium | reverse complement strand
GCACGATAAGGCGGAGGAATTGGATGTATGGGAATCGTTGACTTTCAAGTTCAGGGAAAATTACAAAGGATTCTGGGAAACTTATCATCTGGCGATAGGAATTTTCACAATAGCGCTGTTATGTGATGCTCTAAGCACCGTTAATTTCATGACAAAGCTTGGCACATCGGCGGAGTTTCATCCTCTGGTTCGATTTCTTTCGATGCGTTTTGGTCCTGTTACCGGACCAATGCTCGGTGCGGCATTTAAGGCGATAGCATGTGTGGTGGTAACGATTTACTGGCGTCGTTATGCTATGTTGATATTCATGACGGCGAGCGTGCTTTACCTTGCTGCTGCGTGGTACAATCTGTGGGGCATTTATCTGGTTTTATGAATTTGAACATGAGGCGGAGATTTCAGCAAGGATGATTTCACGTTGTCCATAAACCGAGAGGCCTTGAGAATCACTTATGAAGCTCATCTCAAGGCCTACTCCAGCGGAGGCTTTTAGGACAAGATTTAAGTTTTTACACCCTCTTTGAACCTCCTCTGGCTCGGCTATGAAGGCGCTGCGAAGGTTTATTCAAGCCAGCTGTCAACCAGAATAGCAAGGTCGAGCCAGTTCACGATTCCATCTCCGTCAAGGTCGGGCGAGATGGTCCCGGCAGCCATATAGAGGTCGTCCACTGTAACATAGCCGTCACCGTCCATATCACCTTCACACCATGTTGCACCGTAGGTGTTGGGGTCGATATTGTTCAAAATGATGTCCATGTCGTCATCATCAACATCACCATCGAGGTCGACGTCACCGTAATCAGTACCGAGAATGTCCTTAACCACCATATCGATATCGCTCTTGTCGAGGACTCTGTCGCCGTTCATATCGCAACTGAGGTCCATCCAGACTGCGTCATCAAGGTTTCTCCAGAGCATTCTGTTGTTATATACGTCTGCGACGGCTCGATTAACGTCATCGAATGCGTCGACTTCCATACCGTGACGAAGGACGTATTGAATGTAAGAAATGTCGTTGCAGTCGATGGAACCATCAGAACCTTCCGGATTAGCACCGGGTGTGATGACTTTCTCGCCTTTCTGCGTAACTTTACCTCTACCGGCGATATCGGCTTTTGACCAGCCGCTTCCAGCTTCGTAATCTTTGCCCGTGTGGAGGCTGGTGGCAAAGAAATTACCGGCAGGACGTAAGGGATAATTTGGATCTTCATTCCAGCACATATCGACAGCCTGGAAAGCGTTGGACCTGTCGAGATTTCCGGTAACGGGGCATGTTGCCATACCGTCGGCGAAATAGCGTACATCCTTTTCGTCGAAGTTTCCGTCTCCTGTTAGGTCTCCGATGACCTCGACGATTACGTAATCACCGCTCTGGTCACCTTTATCTCCACCGTGGTCTACATTTTGCTCGAAAGCACGCGGATAGGCGAAGGCCTCGAGCATTTTGCAGGTGTCGGCAATGTCGCATTTTCCATCATAGAGGAAGTCGCCCTGGATTTTGTTACGTTCAGCGAGGTCGCCACTGTAGACATAACTTCCATCAGCCTGGATGTAACCGTTTGCTCCTGTTTCGCCGTCAGTGTATGTTGCACCACCTGTGAGGACTTCTCTCTTGGGGAGGTCACCTGTGGGGTGTATCCCATAAGCAGGAACGACGAGGGTGCCGTGTGTGCTGATGTAAGTATTGACTCCCTGGACATAGTCATCGTTGTCAATCCAGTGGTCGGGGTCTTCTGGATCCGGCACGTCGTTTACGCCTGCAAGCAGGAAATAGTTCTTTGCGAGATACTGTCCCGGCATATCAAGGTTGGGGTCTGGGTCGCAAGGGTCAGTGAAACCGTCGATGCTTGATTTGATGTTCTTTATGTAGTCGGCGGCGTAAGGATTATCCATACCCGGATTTGAACCTGTTTCAAATGGGTCGCCGACGGTTGCAAAGGTTTCTTTTCCACCCATTCTCCAGCCTGTGTCAGGTTCTTCGTTGTTGAGGATGTTATTCTTTGAAGGTCTGACGTACTGGTTTCCGTCGTGCCACTTGATATTGAGGATTTCGTATTTTCCAGCCGATGCATCTGCTGCGGAACGGCTTCCACCGACTATACCGGTGTAACCGACTGAAAGTCTGCGTGCGCGAACGACGTCTTCCATTCTGCTGGAGCCGCCGAGGTTAGAAGGCTGGTGATTAGGTCCGAGTACCTTTGTGATGTTTTCATCTTTCTGCTTAAGGCCGATGTTTTCACCACGTGCCCAACTGGGGTCGACGCCAATCGAACTCATTGCGCCGTTTCTTGTGCCGGAACCTGAGTCGCGACTTGCAGCGACGTAGTTTTTACCGGATGGCATACGGCCGGTGGTGAACAAATGCATAAGCTGTTGCTGACTGACGTTTTGAAGACCGGTACCCTGGTTGGAGATAATAGAAATGGGAACCCAGGAAAGCGGAGTATCGTAGACTGTGTTTGCATCGTGCTCGGTAGTGTTTAGCACAACATTCGGGTCAAGACTACTAACGAGAGTTTTCAGCTTGTTGCTCTGCTCTTTCCACTCAGAGCCTTTCTGGAACGGCCCGTCCCAGGCAATTACGGGGTTTTTACCGTAACCGTTGGAGCCGGGAGTCTTGGACCAGTGAGCATTAGCTTCGCTTCCTTCCTGTACGAACTGCTTTGTGGGCACGTCCATAACAGCTATGTCTACGTTGTTTATATCTATGGGTGCACCACCGGGCTTTGATGAGTCGCCAAAACCCGTAAGTCCCGTATCTTCATGATAGAAGTAGGTTCTGTTAATAAGTCCGGCGTCGCTGGGATAGCCAAGTTCCATTCCCGGTGCCGTTCGGTGATAGTTCACCAATTCTTTCAGGCCGTTACCGCTTCCGACTCCACGATACAGTACCCACCAGCGATTGTTGGGGTCGCTATTTGGGTAAGATTTTGCCAACTGGTCGGTTGGTGGTATGAACATTGGGTCGTAGCCTGCCCAGCCGTCACCGTCAACATCAAAATAGTCATTCGTGGACGCTTTTGCCTCGAAAAAGCTCTGGAAAAGCGTTGCGCCACCTATGTTGACCTGGTGATTCGTTCCGTAATCTGCGATTGAGCTGCCGGCAAACAAGCAGGCAACAGCAACAATTGTTAAGGTAGTTTTGTAATTAATCATGGTACTTCACACTCCTCACATAAATTCAGATTTACATATGAGTTAAAAACTTAGAGACGATAAACTCCAATTACAAACATGTAACATTTTATTTTAGACAGCTTATCGTTCGTTTTACGGCATTAGCTGTTCCTCCTTTCTCCTTCATATTTAGTACAATACTGTTCTCTTTCCCGTTACACCGTAAAATTTTTCTCCCCACTCATGCGATTTGATGGTTTCAAGGATTGATTTTCTGTCGACGTGAACGTCGCAATACAGGAAGTTGGTTGTGCCACCCATGTCTTCACCATTGTCGTTTTTCCATTCGCCCGGATGATGTCTTCCAATGGCATTTAGGGGGTGGCCGGCCTGGCCGGTGATATACTTGTTCGCGGGATTATCGATTTGAACAAGCGGGTGCAGACCATAGTTCTCAGCGTCCATGTCTCCATAATACCAATAGGTCTGAGGGTCCGTCTGGAACTCGAAATTGTTCTGATGCCCTGAACTTCCTGAAAATGCAACAACGGGCCTGTGACTTTTTACACCTTCGGTCTGATGTTCAAGAGATTTCCAGCTTTGATTGAACTCTGTAACCATTATCGTATTACCCGGTCTTTCTATCTCAACGGCTTTTACTCTTCTATTGTACCTTTGCCATTGACTTTCAGCGGTGCGCCAGTTTCTCCCGTATTTGTTTCTCGTGATAACAGCACCATTTCCGGTGTAAGCCATCCAGGGCGCCTGTTTATCTTCGAGTGCGTTAGGCTGCATCTGCCCCTGGCTGTCCTGCTGTCCTTCGCCCCAATAATCCGGGTTTTGGCCGGGATTAGTTCTTGGCGCGCCCCCGTCTTTCATTTCAGGGCAGGTAAACGCACTGAAATCAACCCGTCCACTGTTGAACAAAAACCAGGACCAGTGCATGTAGCCGTGGGAACTATCTGTCAACGGATCATCCGGATGTGAATTTCCCTGGCTGTCTATGTACAGGTAGGAAACAGGGTAATACTCATTTCCCGCAACATGGCTTTCCATCCCATAGCCCACATTTCTCAGATTCCCGGCACACTTGATAGCGTATGCCTGTCTTCGTGCGCGGTTGAGGCTCGGCAGGAGTATTCCCATCAGCAGGGCAATGATGGAAATTACCACCAGAAGTTCAATCAATGTAAAAGCCCGGTGAATGGTTCTTTCGCTTGACCGCCTCATACCTAACTTTCTTCGCAGTTCCTTCATAATAGCCTCCTTTCGAAAATAATTTTTCCTAAAGCCTTTCAACGTATTTCAGTTTGTTTCTTTGGATTAGTTGTTCAAGCAATCCTTGCCTTGAAGGTGATGATATCTTTTTCGACAACGCCTTCTTTATCATGAAACAGCCAGCTTACTTTCATTTTGTACCGTTCGTGGTTGTTGAGCGGGCTATGAATACGTTTCAATTTAGAATAACAGAGCATGGATAATAGGAAGCTTATGTTGCAGTCTTATTAGGCAAACATTAAAAATAAATTAAATTGGAAGAGGATGATGAGGTTTAAAGTAAGAAATCGATAAGCAACAGACTTGGGTTAGCTGCGCAAATCATCCAGTAAAGAGCAATGCTCCTGCTAAGGAAAAGTTAAAGACCTTGATGGAGATAGCTTTTTGCCGCTGGCATGTGGAGAAATGGTTTGAACGTGCCAAGCAGGAATGCGGTTTCGGAGCTTTTGAGGTTCGCACTTATACGAGTTTGATACGACACTGGCTTGCCTCCAGATTGGCAATGTATTTTTTAGCCGACCAGACCCAATCGGCTCAGGGGGGAAAAATCAGCAGATAACCCGTATTTCTCACAGGCTCTGATTTGAGTCGTTTTTTGCGATAAGTGGAG
>CAZGGE010000191.1:0-5156 GCA_964524285.1 uncultured Pirellulales bacterium | reverse complement strand
GGTCCGCAAACGAAAGGATTCCGAACCACCCGGACCTCGAAGCCCCTTGACTACGCCGCCCAATTCATCTGAACCTCCACGCTCACTGTAAATGTAAAAGAATATCCCCTTCGCTCCTTCCTGAATCGAAGCCCATATCTGCCAGCGTGTCTCCTCGCCTTTCAACCTAATCCATTGTTCAAAACCGTGCGAATATTCACTATCCGCCCGCAGGGGAATATCATGAGACATTACCCAGAACACACCCCCGGTCTCCTTCGCCGCATCCTGAAAACGCCCGCACTGATTCTCCAGCAGCGTCTTCACTCCGAAAGGCCTCCACGGATTCTTCGAAAAATGAAGAAAATACGGATAAATATCGTAACACAACGCCGCCGGCTTCACCACCGTATAAAAACGCGCAGGTGCAAGTGATGAACCAAGACAAATAAACGGATGACGTGGATCCGCTTCCTCCATCTCATCCTTCAAACGGGCAACCGCCTCGTAATACCACGGCACTGCCTCAAAGTCCGTAATTAAACTCCAGCCCAGAAGAGTCCGGTCTTCACCATACTTCGATGCCATCCGCCTGTAAAAAGGCAACGCACTTGCCAAAAAATCCTTCTCGTCCTCAAACTCGCTCGAATCCAGCAAACCCTCCCGTCCGCTCAGTTGTGCAATTACACGGAGCCTGTGCCTTTCCGCTGAGTCCAGCCACATCTTGAGAACAGGCTCCGCAAGCTCCAGCGCCCAAACACAATTCATCCCGTGTTCGCTCACGTCTTTGCAAACCAACTCGATACTCCTGGCCAGCTCGTTCTCGTTTGATATTTCTACACTCGCCGGATTGTTACCGAAAGCACAAACCCCGTAAGGAAAAAAATCCTCAAAGCCCCCTTCACCCTCCGCACCTCTAACCATCGAAAACATTGGAGCAATCAACCCCAGCACGATGCCGGCAAAGCAAACTCCGACCGTTTTCCTCATTTCATAATCCCGAACTGAAACCAAAAAAGCCTGATTATCTTAAGCATTTACAACCAAAAAGCAATAGCACCTGTCGTTAGTGTGTTTTCCTCCATGATGTAAAACGCTTTGTAAGCGTTGATTTTCTTAAGCAGGGTGCCGGTCCGTCTTTCCCTAACCTGATCCCTCACGCTGCTACGTAACTGTTACAGGCAAAAAACTAAAATTCATCCCTCATGGGCGGGTATGAATGAATCATTTGAAGAAGTGTTCGAGAAGTTCACGCGCACTTCCATTGAATTGCGCTCGTTTCAAATCACCGCATAATATCTGATCTCCGCCTGTAAAATAGATAACTGTTTTCCCCTCGAAGTAAGTTAATTCCGCGTCGGAGGCGTTCCTTTCACGAATAAGTGTCCTGCCCGGCATGTCTATCCTGTTTTCAGGATTAAAGCTCACAAAAGCCCTCTCCTCCGGCGCATCATCCCACTCGACCAGGTCTTTGGACCGTGCAATCCGTGTTTCATAACGACCACCGCCGAGAGCCTCCAGGTAAAGTGTGTAATAATAAGGGCAGAAATAGTACAACGCAGGCCCTCCGACATATTTGTTTCGTCCGTATATCGCGTTCGGCACCTGCTGCCATCTGATAAGGTCGTCGGATGTGAAGTATTTGAATGTGAAAGGCGGCTGGTATGCCCGGTCATCCGTTTCCACCAGCATTACGAAATTATCCCTGCCGCGACAAACGGCAACGTTGAAGAAATGTTCATTTGCTTCGGCCTCCAGAACCGTCTGCGGCTCAGTCCACCTTTTCAAATCCGCAGAAATGGTCATGTCTATCCGCTTTATTTTCCACTTTCTCTCAGTCCCCCAATAGCCCGCGAAAACATAGACCTTGCCCTCATTTACCAAAGCAGTACCTAATCCATGACCCGTTAAGGCCGTTGAGATAATCACGTCGCCCTTAACATCACGAACGCGGACCTCGTCCTGCTCAAATAAGCTGCCCTCTGCCAGACCGGTGTATTCGAATTGCTTCTGCCAGTTCTCCAGCAGGTAAAGCCTGTCATTAAACACAAAAGGTGTTGCCTCGACAACGGCAGAGTTCAGCCTCTGCACATTTGTAATGGGATTACGCCAGTAACCCGAACAGCCGCAAAGCAATACCGCCGAACCAACCAGTACAGTAAATACTGCTAACTCATTTATAAGACTTCGATTCAATTCCAGTCCTTCACCGCGCACCTCCACTCCCTTTTACCCGGTAATACCCTCTATACACAGCCAAAACCATCTACCTCCCCGCCGATTGCTTCAATAACCTTACAAATATCAATTTGAATTGTCAAAAAATCATTCTGTTCTCAGCACCTACTTCTAAATCCCGATAACATCGGCAAACCAAACCAAGTAATACCAGATTGCAAGGCCTGCCCGCCGTAGCTTTTCAATATGTAAAAAATCTATACACGAAATTTACGACCCCTGAACATGCCAATGCCTGCCAGCAAAAATAATGCGGAGGCAGGTTCGGGGATGCAGGCGACACGAAAGCCTACAGCATCCCATTCGCGGTCAGGGTTTCCGTCTTCGTATCGGACGGACGAAGCGAGGCCAAAATCTTCCGTTGCGAAACCACCACCCCGAATACCGCGATACGAACCAAAAATAATTGTCTCATTCCACTCCCATACATTACCCATCATATCGAAAGTACCATTTTGTTCTTGTGTACCATTGCCGACGCCAACATCCCAAGGCTCTGAATTTACATTATAATAATTAGTATTGATACCTGGCGTTGGAGCTATATTACCATTTGCATAAGTTGAATAGTCTGCGCCGGTGTAGTACGCTGCCTTATACCATTCATCTTCAGTAGGGATTACATATACCGTTCCGTAAATTGAAATAGCAGAGTTCCGGTCGATACTAAGAAAATCGCCGGGATTTGTATTATCGCCGCTAAAAAGGTATGCACCTTGGCTCTTGTCACCGCTGGTAAGATAATTGCAGAACTGCAACCCTTCATACCAGCTTACTCCAGTGGTTGGCTGCTGAGCGCTTGTGTAGTATGCGCTGTGGTCGTAAGCAGAACTCGGATTGCCTGTGGGTGCCCCAGCCGCGGTGGTGAACTGAACCCACTGCGCATTGGTTACTTCATACTTGCCAATAGAGTATTCATAGCCAACCGCACCAAAGCCGGTAGTATCACCGGGATTGCCCGGATTGCCGATGGTTACAAACTCAATTTCAATACCTTGTACGTTTTCAGCCGAAGCAATGCTTGAAAAGAAAAATAAACATAAAGTTACTGATAAAACTACTCTCATCTTTTTTCCTCTCAAAAGTTTTTAGCGTTTTCGTCTCAATCCCGATAAGATTGGGAAACAACCGAAGCCCAACAGTAGCAGTGTGGCGGGTTCGGGGATTAAAATAATTTTGGCGTCGTGTCCGATATAAAAATCATTATCAATCAAGCCGCCATTTGACAACTTACCATTAAGATGCCTGCAAGGTTCATTGACGAAATATCCACCAAGGATACTCGTTAGTTCTCCATAATCAAACGGTTGACCATCTAATAAAAACTCAGAACCTTGGATTTTTATGATTCCGTTGTCGTCTGCCCTCAATTCATCACCTATTGAACCGCCGGATAAAGTTACCAAAGTATTGTCGAGCGAATACAAATCGTCTGCTATAGTTCCACCGGAAATTTTTACTTGGCTGTTGTTGTTTGCTCGCAAAAAGTAACCTATCGACCCCCCGCTCATAATAACATGGCTACTTCCATAAGTTGTAAAATCATCCATTATATGACCACCGGACATGTTTACTTGGGTGTTATCATAGATATGCAAATCGTCTCCTATGCTTCCACCTGATATAATTAACCGAGTGTTGTCATAGGCGAAAAAATCATAATCTATCGAGCCTCCAAATATATTTATCCTGCTGTCTTCATATGCTTCCAGCGTGTAGCTTGGAAGCATCTCTCCTCCATCAAGCCAATTAACAGTTGTTTGCATTCCCGGGCTTTCATAATCTACCCAAACATCATCTGCAATTTCATAGTTAATGTCATGAGTTTGACCGTCTTTGAACTGAGTCAAAGCCATTGCTTGCGGTCCAGCCAGAAATAAAACTATTACCATCCTCCAAAATATTAAATTTCTACTTCTCATCTTCTTATCCTCTCAAAAGTGTTTAGCGTTTTCTTCTCAGAATCACCGCGCCCAAGCCGAGCAGTAGAAGCGTGGCCGGTTCAGGAACATAAGCTCCATTAGCCATCTTTAGGTGATAAGCATCAACGGTATGATAACTGCCGGAAGGGGTACCAAATTCAAAATATGAAAGACTCCATTGCAAATCAGAACCTAATTCGCACAGAAAAAGAGGCGTTTTGTTATCAAACAAGTAAAAGTATGAATGATGATTTTGTCTAACAAACCTGTATGTATGTACCGCATACCCGTCAAATCCATTGGGGGCAAGGTTGGTCATACCGCTGCCAAAAGGGTCAATAATCGTATCAGGTTGTGAGTGGTTAATATATGGCATATGTTGCCATAGAGTTGTAGCAATATCATTTGTTTGTGATAAATAACAGGCAAGACCATTGTTAGTTACATCCCTGACTTTATATTCGATTGTTATATCGCTGTCATCTTGTGGCCTGTTCGGAAGGGATGTTTTTCCTGCATATGCCGCATCTGGGCCACTTGTTAATCTGGCGTATCCATCGAATAACGTTTCTGTAAACTCCCTGTCTGCAACCGTAGACACGTGTGATTCTATAAACGAAACTTGCCCAACTCCATTACCGTAAGACTCATCCATAATGTCCCAGTTTATCGTTGCTAAGACCAATGAAGCGCGGGTAAATAAAACTACAATTATCATTACAAGAATTGATTTTTGTCTCATTTCTCTTTCCTCTCTAAATTAGCGACTTTTCCCCAATACCCACGCAGAAGCTGCGCGCCTGCTTTCTTAACGACTATTCGAAGGTGGGCTTCTCTCCTCTGTCATCCTCTCTGTCCTTGCCCTGCTCCAACTTCTCTAACTGCATCCACAACCAATTATAACTGATTTTCCCCGAATTTCAAGAAAGATTATACGAAATATTTGCTGAAAGTAACAAAGTCAGCCCTCCTCCGGCAAAAAAAATCTTGACCCGACACCGCCATTTTTGTAAAATT
>CAZGGE010000190.1:0-5158 GCA_964524285.1 uncultured Pirellulales bacterium | reverse complement strand
GCCGTGTGTGTCGCTCACCATTACTAATTTCTCCGCTCCGACCGCCGCCGCTACCTTGCCCGCCGCGCTGTCCGCATTTACGTTCAATTTGCCCCCCATAAGGTCCTGAGCAACCGATGCTATAACCGGTATAGTACCCGCTTCACACAACGTCTTTATCAACTCGCCGTTCACCTCGGCAATACTGCCGACCAGGCCCAAATCCACCTTACGCCCGTCTTCACTATTAAGACGCAAAGTCTCCGCAAACAACACACAACTGCCAAGCGAATGAAGTCCCATCGCATGACAACCCAGCTTGGTCAGCGTCTCGCATACAGGGCCGTTGATATTGCGCAAAAGCGTATGTTCCACAATCCTCAGCGTCCGCTCATCGGTATAACGCCGTCCCTGCACCCAGACCGGCTCAAGACCGGATTCATTCATGGCCCGCGTTATTGCCTTTCCACCGCCGTGAACAATTACCGGCTGCATCCCTACAGTCGACATAAAAGCCACGTCGCCAAGCAGCTTCTTCCCCAGCTCCGTATCGTCCAGAACGCTCCCGCCCAGCTTTACAACCACAATGCGGCCGCGAAACTGCCGGATATACGCCATCGCCTCAATCAGGGCTTGAGCTTTTGCTATCGCTTCCTGCACTTAACGGTCTCCAAAAATCACCCAAAGAATAAAAAAATGAGTCTATTAGCCCCATTCTGCCCCGTCAAGTTATAATTCAATCCCGAAAGTACGCCTGCTGTTTTCCCGTGAACCGACCTTTCCGCCATCCGTATTTTTATATTGAGACCTCATTATGAACAAAAAACGATACTATCTACTCTTGACAACAGCCGTATTGCTAACTGTAACAATCGCGGCCGGCTCCACCTCGTGGATGCAAACACTAATCGGGAGAATAAAGCCGACCTCGAAACAAAGGCTCACTAAGCAAAGAAATCTTTCTAAACCCGTAACCCGCAGGGAGAAAACAAAGCTAATGTGCACCAGAAAAACTGGAAATGGCCGGAATTGGCGACGTGAGCTTTCGCCGCTGCAATATGACGTACTGCGAAACAAAGCAACCGAGAAACCTTTTACCGGCAGGTACTACCACTTCAATGAAAATGGCACATATCTGTGCGCAGGCTGTGGAAATCAACTATTCGACTCAGAGGCAAAGTTCGATTCAGGAACCGGCTGGCCCAGCTTCAAAATCCCCCTATCAAAACAAAATGTAAAACAAATACCCGACCGCACTCACTACATGCTAAGAACCGAAGTCGTTTGCGCCCGCTGCGGCGGACACCTCGGACACCTCTTCGACGACGGGCCTCCGCCATCAGGACTTAGATATTGCATAAACTCCGCGGCATTGAATTTCGTACCTGAAAACCAAAAATATGAAAAAGCAACGTTTGCCGCCGGATGCTTCTGGGGCGTCGAGGAAAACTTCAGAAAAATTCCCGGAGTCGTCTCCACAACCGTCGGATACATCGGCGGAAAAACCAAAAATCCTGCGTACCACGACGTCTGCTCCGATAAAACCGGCCACGCCGAAGCCGTCCAGATAATCTACGACCCAAATAAAATCTCATATCAGAAACTGCTCGAAACCTTCTGGAAAACCCACGACCCTACAACACTAAATCGACAGGGACCGGACGTCGGCTCTCAATATCGCTCGCAAATCTTCTACCACAACCAGAAACAGCGAGACGCCGCTGAAAAATCCAGAGAAAAACTGCAAAACTCAAACCCCTTCCAAAAACCCATAGCAACACGTATCACACCTGCCTCAACCTTTTATCGGGCCCAGGAATATCACCAGAAATACCTGAAAAAACGCCGACTCAAATAACTTCTCGCTCTTCTATACGCTAATTCAACTTGACAAAAACACTAGCCTGCGATATGATATTATATGGTAAAAAAACAGATTCAAATAAATGGCGGAGCATTAAAAGATGCCAAACACCTCATCCGGAAAGGGTAAGTCTGAAAACCTCAACACTGCCGATATACAAACATATCAGACCCCTGCACAGAAAATCGCCTTTAGATTCGTAAATAACTCCCAGGGATTCTGGCAGGAATACTGGCTCGCCATCATTATCTTCTCACTCGCCGTATTCGCTGATGGAATCAGCACCGCAAGCATCATGGCAAAAGAAGGTATCAGCGGCGAAATTCACATCCCCATCAGAATGCTCGCCGTTACACTCGGCCCCGTCGCCGGGCCTGTTATCGGTGCACTCGGGAAAGTCGTGGCAGGCTTAATCGTTGGAATCTATTGCAGAAAGTTCGCTATCTATATCTTCAGCGCAGCCGCCGTTATCGGCTTCTGGGCAACATGGTACAACATCTGGGGAAGAAATCTCTGTCTGCCAAACCCGCTCGAATGGCTCCTCTGGTAGTAAATACTTACCTCAATACCACAGCTTCCTGAATGTACCTTATCCTGCAATAGTTCACAAGTTCCGTCTCCTGCAACTTACACTTGGCCGAAGTAAAAATCCCTGCTAAAATGACCCCGGCAGTAAACCGGCTACATCTAAAATTTCCTGAACAAAAGGCAGATTTCAGTTATGGACATTGACAAACTGGCAGCAGCCGCAAAAACGGCTTCAATAAAAATGGCCGCCCTGAAGACCGAACAGAAAAACAAAGCTCTCGCAGAAATTGCCCGTGCACTCTCAAAGAAAACCGCAGACATAATCAAAGCCAACGAAAAGGACATCAATGCCGCCAAGAAAAATAACCTTGCAAAACCCCTGTTGAAACGACTCAGATTCGACCGGAAAAAAATTGACACCGTCGTTACCGCAATAAAAAGTCTCATCAACCTCGATGACCCCGTCGGAGCCACACTCGACGCAACTGAACTCGATAAAGACCTCCGCCTTTATAAAATCAGTTGCCCCATAGGCGTCATAGGCGTCGTCTTCGAATCACGTCCCGATGCCCTCGTTCAGATTTCCACACTCTGCCTCAAAAGTGCCAATGCCGTCCTCCTGAAAGGGGGAAGTGAAGCCGAAAATACAAACAAAATCCTTGCCCGCACAATCAACGATGCCTGTCAAATCCACCAAATCCCCGGCGGCTGGCTGGGCCTGCTCGAAACCAGACAGGACGTCAAAAACATGCTCAAACTCGACAATTATATCGACCTCGTTATACCGCGAGGCTCAAAACGTTTCGTAAAATACATAATGGATAATACAAACATCCCCGTACTCGGACACGCCGACGGAATCTGCCACGTCTACGTCGACCGGAAAGCCGACCTGAATATGGCACTGAGAATTGTTGTCGATGCCAAGTGCCAGTATGTCGCCGTCTGTAACGCCGCCGAAACACTTCTCGTTCACGCCGACATCGCCGACACCTTCCTGCCCCAAATAAAAACAGAACTCGAAAAAAAAGGCGTTCAAATCCGCGGCTGCCAAAGAACAACCGCCGTAATCGACGTAACCCCCGCTGACCCCCAGGACTGGTCCGCAGAATACCTCGACTACATACTGTCCGTAAAAATCGTGGACAACCTCGAACAGGCAATCGAACACATAAACAAATTCGGCTCACGCCATACCGACGCCATCGTAACCAACGATAAAGCAAACGCCGAAAAATTTATGAACCTCGTTGACTCCGCAAACGTCTTCTGCAACTGCAGCACACGTTTCAGCGACGGTTTTCGTTACGGCCTCGGTGCGGAAGTCGGTATAAGCACAAACAAAATACACGCAAGAGGTCCCGTCGGACTAAAGGGACTACTTACCTATAAATACAAGCTCGTCGGCACCGGCCAAATCGTGGCCGACTACGCTCAAGGCAAAAAGAAATTCAAACACAGACATCTCAACACAACCTTCTCAATATAAATTCCATGCGAAACTTCACCCAAACAAAACGCATCGTCATAAAAGTCGGCACAAATATACTAACCAGACCTGATTCAGTCGAAATAGACTCCGCATACGTCCGACGCATCGTCAGGCAGATAAACACCCTCCTGAGCGGAGGCCGCCAGGTACTTATCGTCAGCTCCGGAGCCATAGGTATGGGAGCCGGCCAGTTGCATACAAAAAAGAAAACCACCAATACAAAAATCCGACAAGCCTACGCCGCAATAGGACAACCCCTGCTCATGGCGGAATACAAAAAAGCTTTCGCCAGATACGATGTTACCATCGCTCAAATCCTCCTCACCACTGAAATCCTTAATAACAGAAAAACATACCTTAACTTACGCAACACTGTCGAAACACTCCTCCGTATGAACATTATGCCCGTAATCAATGAAAACGACAGCGTCAGCACCGACGAAATAGGCACCACTTTCGGCGACAACGACACACTCAGCGCCCTGGTCGCAAGCAAAATAAACGCCGACCTGCTCATCATGCTCACCGACATCGACGCCCTCTACGACAGCGACCCGCGAAAAAACAAAAATGCGCAACCCATTACCACCGTCTTCGAAATAACCCGCGACCTTTACCGGTCCGCCGGCTCCGTCGGCTCCCGCCACGCCACAGGAGGCATGAAAACAAAACTCGACGCCGCTAAAATCGCCGCTAACGCAGGATGCCGAATGGTCCTCACAAACGGAAGAACAAAAAACATAATCTGCCGTATTATACAGGGACAACACCTCGGAACCCTTTTCCTGCCAAAAAGGAAATTAAGTAACCGAAAAAACTGGATTCTTAACAGCAGACCTGCCGGCACCATCGTTATCGACGACGGCGCACTCAAAGCAATTGCTCGTCGAAAAAGCCTCCTGCCAAGCGGCATACTTTCTGTCAAAGGCTCGTTCGACGCACCTTCCGTAGTCCTGCTGAACGACAAGGCCAAAGCCGTAACAAACCTCAACAGCTCACAACTGAGAATGCTCGCCGGTAAACACAGCACAGAAATAAGAAAACAACTCGGACCAGAACACAGAGACGTCGTCGCAATCCCCGAAGACATCGTCTTCATTGAATATTAAATCCTATTTTTGCTAAAGATTTTTTTTTCATCTTTGTTTTTAGACTGTTATTAAAGATTATCTCGGATCAGTTGAGCAAACAATCGCTTTCGTGGAGACAAAACAGTGACATGGATTTGATGATTTAATATGACATTTTTTACATCTATAATCGAAATCAGCTTAAACAGGTAATACAAAGTATGC
>CAZGGE010000189.1:0-5249 GCA_964524285.1 uncultured Pirellulales bacterium | reverse complement strand
GCTAACTGAGGCAGCCGTTTTATCTTTGGCCCGTTCTCCGACAACATGACGCATAGCAGGATCAACCGATAATCGTTCGGCATCGTTGGTATCTTCATAACCTGCCAGACGACTGTACACCGACTGACGTATCAACGCAGCAAGACTGTGCTGTGTGTTTTCGCCAATTCGATTATCTGTTAGTTTAAATGCTGTCATTTCTGTAAATCCGAATGCATCATCAATCTCTCGATACGCTAATAAGCCTGCGTCGCTGGTGACTTTAACTCCGTTAAATTCGAGCTTCAATTTATTGACAAAATTGACTCGCAAAGCGTCCTTTTTGCCTTCACCCATTGGGGTCTCCAATTCAGAACAGTAAAACTGCCTTAAATAGCATCCACAAGCTCTATACTATCAAATCTTCACTTTTTCGCACGAATTTAGTTGGGAAATCCGGGTATAAATCAATCTTAGCTACTTGCATTGCTCAGTGGCCGGCGATTTCCGCTCCGACTACCCGTCCATTCGGATTTAGCGACTTACAAACCAACAAAATATTTTAATTCTACCCATGCTGCACTCGTGTCTTATTGCTTACACTTCCACCATACAATGTTTCTGACGGCACCTCTCAATTGATAAAGGACACAGATATCCAGTTTTCCTTCCTCTTGTTTCTTGAGCTTTTGAAATACCACTTCCGGCTTGCTTCTTTTAAGTTCTGCCGCCGACTTAATCCCAATGGCCAACAGTCTGCCGGCTGTTGCAGGCCCGATATTCTTCAAAGACTCCAAATCACCACCCGAATACTCTTTTTTCCTGATAGTCACAATTTTGCTCCACTGCCTTCTTATCATAATATGTCTCGACTATTCTCTCAGTGGCCTTCGAGCCTGACGTATTCGGGCAAGTCTCCCACGAGAGGCCTGATGTAATCCAGAAATGCATCCGTTACGAAATTGCCTTCCTTGTTGATGTACTCGACCGGCATTGGTTTCGACCGCGTGGCCGCCGCCTCCAGAGATACCGTTCCGGTAACGCACTCATATTTGTCCCCCGGCTGTCTTTGCAGCGTAATCATAACTCCGCTCTGTCCCCTGCACGCCTGCTCCACCGCCGACCGCCCGCACATATAAGCCTCATTGATGTCCAGTTGAACTACCCTGTCCGCCGCACTCATTGGCAGAGACTCTGTAATCTGAAATTCGCCGCGAAAACCGAACTCTTCCGATATCAATCGATGCAAAAACATCGCCGCACTCGCACCCCCCATCGCGCCGAACTCAATGTTCTCGAACTTATCTTTACTCTGAGCGGCGGAGATGGGCGTCCCGTCCGCAAAGCTCACACCCTCACCACAAACGACCGAAACCCAGCCGAATTTATCGTAAAAGCCCTTGACGTTGCTTAGAAACTTGTCCCTGTCGAAAGCCCGTTCAGGTAAAAGTATAATGTGCGGCGCATCGTCCTCGGCTCGTTTGGCCGCCGCCGATGACGCCGCCAGCCAGCCCGCATCCCGGCCTATCGACTGATAAATCACGAAATGGTCAACCTTCTGCATATCCCTGGCAAGTATCCCCCCCTGCATCACCGAAAGCGCAACATATCTCGCCGCACTCGGATAACCCGGCGTATGGTCCGTGCCGAACAAATCATTGTCCACCGTCTTCGGAACTCCAACACCTCGAATCTCATAACCATGTTCCTTCGCATATGCCTCCACACGACAAATGGTATCCATCGTATCGTTGCCGCCTATCATAAACACGTAACGAATTTCATTACGCTCCAGAACATCCAGAATCCGCGGCAGGTCATCCACCTGAAGCTTATGCCGGCAACTTCCCAAAGCACTCGAAGGAGTATATTTCAAAAGCTCGACAACCTCTGCCGGCTCCTTATCAAGCTCCATCAACTCTTCCGCCATAAATCCTTCGATGCCGAACCGCATACCAAGTACGTGCGAAATCCCCTCACATTCCTTCGCTCCTTCAAGTACCCCAGCAAGTGAAGCATTTATCACCGAAGTAGGCCCGCCGGACTGCCCGATTACTGAATTACCTTTAAGCATTTGTAGTACTTCCTTTAATTAAAAATTTCCTCTGGATTTATAGGTTATACGTACTTTTTTGCCCACCCGCAACATCACCGCTTTACAGCTTCCTCCACGGCCAGTCGGCGGCGAAACTTCCGCCACGCACGCATCGTTCGCTCCAGGTTATCGTAAGCATTGCCGCCTATACCATATCCCTGAAATCCTATCGGCCCGTTATAATCCAGACCCTTCAGCGCCTTCAAAAATCCATACAAATCATATTCCCCCCGGTCCAGCGTTTCTATCGAACCTTCGTTCGATGAGCCGTTAATATTAACAAAGAGGATATGCTCTCGTGCCGCTCGCAGGCTCGCCTCCACTTTACCTGCTCCCTCCACTTTCATACAGTGATACAGATTAAAAACCATACCGAGATTATCTCGCTCCGCCTTATCTATAATTCGCAGTGCATCCTCGGTGCTCTCCAGCCGGAATCTTACATGCGGATAAAGTGCAACCTTCAAACCCGACTCCGCCACCATATCCGCAATTTTCCTTACAAGCTCAACTGCAGCCTCGTCATCATTTTCATCGGATGTTTCATCCTTGCCGCCCCTTATCAGCATCCACAACACGCAGTCGCTTCCTTCCAGCGTCTGTATAACTTTCGGCAAAAGGGGATTAAAAGGTTGCCGCCCATCATCTATATTCGCGAAAAAGTAAACTCCATAGAGCTTGAGTCCCGCCCCCTCCGTTTCCTCAATCATCTCCGGCGCATTCGCCAGGCTGCACGCAATACCGTCGTATCCCAGCTTTTTAACCATCTGTACTTGCACCGACGCCGACCGGTGTTTTGCATCCTGTGTCCCCGTATCCAGTGCGAAAAATTCGTTCTTCACCCCGGCTGCTCCAGGCCGTCCACCCTGCTCACAAGAACAGGTACACAAAGCAGAAAATAATACTATAAATATCCTCATAACCCGCATCATTATCCCCACCGAGGGTGTCCTGTATTACAATCGCCACGGACTCCGCATCGACCGGTGCCGCATCTTGTTTGCCTCGTCGTCGTTGACAAACTCTTCCTTAACCGGGTCCCAACGAACTTTACGTCCCAGCTTGACAGCAATATGACCCAGATGACAAAACGTCGTCGTCCGGTGACCAACCTCCGCCGGCTCCATCGTTTCCACACGCCGCTTAACCGAATATATAAAATCCTCTTTATCCTCACGAACCGGAAGATGAAACTCCTCAGGCCCTGTAACGCAGTCAAGCAGCGACGCAGGCTCGGCCTTGAGCTCCATGCTCGGATAATCCGCCTGTACCCAACCCTTCGTCCCCTCGAAACGTGCCGTGCCCCAACCCGCTGTTTTGTAAAAAACCTCAACTCCATCAGCATATCTATAACGTATCTCAAAGCTGCTGAGCACATCGAACAATCCGTCGCGCGGACGCACCCCATGCCCTTCGGCCTCCACCGGGCCGCTCAGGTCGCTGCCGTGCGCACATTGCACGATATCGTTCAGATGCACACCCCAGTTAACCACCACGCCGTCGCAGTAATCGGTTATCCACATCCAGCCGGGACTCCCATGACCGTAATCCGCGTAACCGTGCGGATTATGTACACGTCGCTGTGTATAGGGCGCCTCCGGTGCAGGCCCAAGCCACATATCATAATCCAGTTCCTCCGGAACCGGCATCACTGGCTGAGGCCCACAGCTCGCCGCCAACGCAGGCACAGTCGTATAAATCCGCTGGAGCTTACCTATCCGCCCGTTCCGCACAAGCTCGCACGCACGCCGGAAATTCGCCAGAGAACGAAACTCACTATCAGTCCGAAACACACATCCGTAACGCTTCACCGCATCGCAAATCGCACGACCCTCTGCGATACTAAGCGTCAAAGGCTTCTCACAGCAAACGTCCTTGCCCGCCTTCGCCGCCGCTATCGCCATCAAGGCATGCCAGTGATCCGGCGTCGTTATCATCACCGCATCCACCGACTCATCCGCAAGCACATCACGAAAATCCCTGTATTCCTTACAGCCCTTGTAAACACCCGCTCGCCGCGCACGACCGTACCATCTTTCTACCTGACTTTTGGCTCGGTACATACGCCTCCCGTCAACGTCGCAAACGCCTACAACCTGCGCCTCATCCGACGCCAGAAAAGGTTTCAGGTTTGCAAACATCGCCTGATGCCCAACACCTGTCATCACGATGTTGATTCGCTCACTCGGCGCAGAAACCTTTGCACACCACGCCGATTGCTGCAAAACCAGAGGGAAAAATGCAGCTCCGGCCGAACGCTTCAGAAACTCACGCCGCCTCATACGCAATGACTCAATCCTCCAGCTCACGAAGCCATATATTTCGAAATCGCACCGGGTCCCCGTGATCCTGAAGCTTCAAAGGTACCCTGTCCGGGTGCGGCTGATATAGCGGTGGCTTGTTGTGCCGCGTCGTGCCTTTCAACACCCAATGGTCGTGCACCAGCAACCCATTATGAAAAACCGTGAGTGTGCCGGGCCTGACCACTTCGTCGTCCTTAAAAATCGGCCGGTGAAAAATAATGTCGTAACTCTGCCACTTGCCCGGAGGGCGACAGGCATTAACCGCCGGTGGATTCTGGCCGTATATCGCCGACGCCTGACCGTCAGCATAAGTCTCGTTATTGTATGAATCCAGTATTTGTATCTCGTATTTACCCATCAAAAACACACCGCTGTTCGCCTTGTGCTGGCCGTCGCCGCTCGTACTCTTCGGAGAGCACCACTCGATATGCAACTGGCAGGAGCCGAACCCCTCTTTGGTCTGAATATAACCGGTCTTTTTCACAACCTCCATGTAACCGTTTTCAACCTTCCACTTCGCCGGACCGCCCGTATTCACCGACTCCCACTTTGACAGGTCATTGCCGTCGAACAACACTATTGCATCAGAAGGCGCTTCAGACCAGTTCTCTCCAGGATCTACCACCTTCGGACGAGGCCTGATTTTGCTGTGAATGTCCCATTTATGCTCCTCACTGCCGCCACTGTTTGACTTGCTCGCACTTGCCTGGCTCGTCTCACCGGGAGACTCCTCCGGAAGACAGCTTGCCCACATTACCAGCAGTAACACACAAACGACCGGCACCATGATTCTGCGATTCATAATCTACTCCTTTGCTGAAAAAATATGACAATAACCTTGTTATTTCTCAGTTCCTCGAAATACGAAAACA
>CAZGGE010000188.1:4363-5281 GCA_964524285.1 uncultured Pirellulales bacterium | reverse complement strand
CCCGCACGAGCCAGCGCCGAGACGTTCGGCGAAAGTATCCGCGTCCGCCAGTGTATACCCATCAATCCCGTACACCCGTAACGAAGCGCATCCGCCGCATCCTTGCGCATTCGCCCAACCCACAACTGCGGACTTATCAACGCCGCATCGTCCTCAAGCCACGGAATCGCCCATTTAGGCCGGTGACGTATCTGCTTGAATGACTCGTCCACCGGCGCCTTGCCCATCTCCCGGTTGATACAGCTCATCGGACTGTCCTGCGGCAGTACCTGGTCGAACAATAACCGGTTGCCCGGCGGGCCCAGAACCCACCCGCAAGTCGCAAGCTTGAAAGGATAACCCACATCACCCAGACCGCCAAGCGCATGCAGAAAATCCGCCTTCACCGCAGAAACCTGCTTCTCCGCCGCTCCGTGCCACGTCCACGTCTCCGGCGTCCAAAGCCAGTAATAATCCACCGGATAACGCCGCTTGATTCGCGTGAAAATCCCTCGGTAAACACGCCGGATTGTCCCCGCCGCCGAAGGATTCAGCCCCTTCTCCTCCAGACGCTCCTTCACACACGACGGTATCGTAAGAGGAGACTCCGTACCAACGCATCTCTTCACACCAAGCGCACCCGCAAACTCGAAACACTCCGCAAGCATATCACCCACACGCTCGAACAGCTCGTTACGCTCCGCCGCAGTCCTCGCCACCGGCATCAAACCGTACATTACCTCCGAACCGTATGTATCTCGCTCAAAAATCTGCCCGCTGCCGCAGGAAAATTTACCGCTCTCAAGCGCTGCATATCCCCAGTTGCCACGAACCGTATTCTGATAACTGGACACCGAACCATATTTCACCGTACCGTCCGGATTAACGTCCTCAGGCAAGCCTGTCCACACCGTAGGCTCGGGACCCGCTTTACCCTCC
>CAZGGE010000188.1:623-4353 GCA_964524285.1 uncultured Pirellulales bacterium | reverse complement strand
ATAAGTGTGCAAACCAATAAAATTCATCCGAAGCTTCGCCACCTGCGCAATAATCGCTTTATAGTCATCCGTATTCCACCAGTCCGGACCTTCAGGAAAATCGTGAAATGGCTGTATCCCGCGAAGAGCAAACAACGGCTTTTCTATCCGATTTAGGTCCGGCAATTCCAATGCCACACACCCGTCAGGGATAGTATCACCGTGAAGGAAAAACCGCACACCCACGTGCTCAGCAAGACGATATGCACCGTAAAGCACACCGGCATCATCTCCCCCAACAACCAGTAGTACTCGATGACCTCCGTCCGATACCGTCTTCAACAAGTACTGCTGAGCACCCAGCTCTCCTATGGTTGACTCAAGCTCGCTATGCTCTGCAAAAAGCCTGTGAAGATTTGAAGAGTTTTTCACACCAACCATTATCTGTTTGGTTTGCCTTGAAAGCCCCTTCTCCCACTCAACAATTGGCATAAGTGTACCGGTGCGCAGATAAAAATATCGTCTGATTTCCTTTGCGGCCAGACGTTGCATTGCTGTAGCATTTGCCGGCCTGACTATACTTATGACGTCGGAATCCACACTTCGTAAACCTCCGCCGCATCCCTGTAACAAAACCGAAAATAGCAGGCAAACATTGTAAAAACATGATTTCAAGCTCATTGTTTCAGCTCCATATAAATTAAATGTCCGCCTCAACTCGGCAACACCCCAATACTAACGCAGACACTTCCTGAAATTGCCCTCGTTAACGTATACATATAGGTCCAAAAGAAATGCAAAGCAACATCTTTCATCAAAACTACAAAAAACTATAAGTCGCTATGGGTCTTGAATCCGACTTTATCCCCCACAAGGAAAAGTTTATAATATCATTTCAAATGCTGCCGAAACACGGGTAGAATTCCTTGCTTTCCGGAAGGCACTGCTGAATGAAAAAAAACAAATATGAAAACGAACAGCCAAAACCCCTCAAGCTCAGGCATGCCTGTTATCTCGGAAAATACCGGCTCGACAAACGTCTCGCTATCGGAGGAAGCGGAGAGGTATGGAAAGCAAGGGACAGCATAGAGGGAACATGGGGCGCACTGAAAATACCACTCGCCGGCGAAAAAGGACTGAGAGACCACAAAACATTACTAAAAGAAGTGAGACTCGTTGCAAAACTTCGACACGACAACATCCTCCCGATAAAAAACGCCGACATAATCGACGGACACCTCGTCGTAGCACGCGAGCTTTCAGCAGGTACACTCGAAGACTGCACTAAACCAATGGCTCCGAAAAGGCTGCTCTGGATAATCGAACAGGTGCTAAAAGGACTTTGCTTCGCTCACAACAACAGAGTCGTACACTGCGACGTCTCGCCCAGCAACATCTTCCTTTTCAACCAGGGACGTGCCATGCTCGGTGATTTTGGTATATCACTGCAAATAAAAGGAAAAATGAAAACTGTGGACGACTTCGGCACACCAGGCTACGTCGCCCCAGAGCAGGCATACGGCAGGCCCACCTACCGAAGTGACTGCTTCTCCCTCGCTCTGATAATCTACCAGTATATCACAGGCGTCCTCCCTCGCTGGCCTTTTAACTGGCCCCCAAAGGGGTACGAAAGACTGAGAAAAAAAACCAGCCTTAATTTCGTTAAATTAATGAGGAAGGCATTGTCCGTTGAACCGGGAAATCGTTTCGCAAACGCATGCCGGATGCTCGATGCCATGCACGAAGCAATGCCAAAAGTTCTGCGAAGCCCCTCGATACCAGAAGTCTCGCAAAAAAAAGACTGGAAAAAAATAAGAAGACAAAATTACCTCAGAAAATATAAAAGAACCCTACCCGATATGTACAAATGCCACGCATGTGGTGAGCCTGTTTCCGAGCGAATGTTATTCTGCCCCTGGTGCGGAACTAAGCAGAAACCACGTAAAATTTACACCCGCTATAACTACGCCTGCCCGCGTTGTGGACGCGGCGTACTCGCAGAATGGAGGTTTTGTCCCTGGTGCTACGGCGCAGGATTCAGCTCCGTCAGCGAAAAAAAAACCCCGGGAATCCGATATCAAAAATTATGTCGATATTGCGGCGGGGGGCTGCTGAGGTTCATGAGATATTGCCCCTCGTGCAGGAGAAAAGTAAACCGGAACTGGCACGTCCGGCCATTTCCCGAAGTTTGCACCAGGTGTAATTGGCCCGTCGATTCCTCATTCTGGAACCATTGCCCCTGGTGCGCCCAATCTCTGTTCTAAAAAAATAACGCCTGCTCTATAACCGGTAGTCCGCGCCCGTCAGGCTCCTTTCAACGGAGCGCTGCCAATCCTCGAGCCTGCATTTCATCTTTGACACAACTTCCGCATTATGCTCCGCAACGTCATTTATCTCCCCAGGGTCTTCTTTGATGTCGTAAAGCTCGTAACGCCCCTCCAGCTTGTGCAGCTTGAAACGATTGCCTATCAACGCCGCACGCCCATTAAAGTTTCCCGTCTTCGCCTCAGGATGCCTGTAATTCCTAAACCGCCTCCACCAACCCTGCAAACTCTCAACATCAAAATAAAGCCCGTTCGTCGCCTCTCCCTCGTAAGGATATATCCAGAACGGCATTTCCTTTGCTCTTTCTAATGTTTTCCCCTTAATTACATCACACAGGCTCACCCCGTCTATCGGCCGGACCTGCCCCGCAACCTCCAGACCCAATAAGTCCACAATCGTCGGGTAAATATCAAGCGTCGAACAGGGTACATCCGTAACCATCTGTTGTTTCACCACCGCAGGCCATTCGAGTATCCCCGGCACGCGAATCCCGCCCTCCCACAGCATACGCTTTGTCCCCCGAAGCCCGCCACGCGAGCCGGGCGGATCCGCTCCATTGTCACTGCAAAACCATAAAATCGTATTATCGCGTACCTTCAATACCTCCAGCTCCTCACGAAGCATCCCCATCGCGCGGTCCATCGCCGTAAGCTCACCCAGGTAATGCTGATAACGCTCCGGCAAATCCCGGTATGCTTCCCGATACCGCTCCGGCGCAATGTGAGGACGGTGCGGCGAGCCGAACCATATCACCGTAAAAAAAGGCCGCTCCCCACCAACCGCACTACGAATAAACTTCAGCGCCTCCCCAACTATCACCTCTGAGCTTTCGCCTTCGAACATATACGGATGCCGGCCGTTCCGGCTCAACGCCGGATAAAGCTCGAAAAAATTGTCGTGCGATACCCACTCCTCGAAACCGCACTCACCCGGATTCACCGGCGAGCCCGCACGCACTGGCCCCACATGCCACTTGCCGAAATGACCCGTCGCATAACCCGCTTCCTTCAGAACATCCGCCAGAGTTACCTCCTCCGGCCGTATCGTATAATTGTAAAGGAAACACCCGAACCGGTTCGGATGCCGCCCCGTCAGCACGCTGCCCCGCGTCGGCGAACATATCGGCGCCGCCGCATAAAACCGGTTAAAACGAACGCCCTTACCCGCCATCTCGTCCAGTATCGGCGTCCGAAGCGAAGGATGACCGTTGTAACCCGTATCCCCCCAGCCCTGGTCATCCGTCATGCAAAGCACAACGTTCGGCCGCGATCTCCCCGAACCCCCGCAACCACCCAGCCCGCGCCTGCCTAAAACCAGCCCCGCCGCCGTCGCACCCGCTGCCCCCAGAAACCGCCGCCTGCTCAATCTGTGTCCCTTGACCATACCCTTATCCCTTCAACTCGCTCAACGCATGTCGCGCAACACG
>CAZGGE010000188.1:0-613 GCA_964524285.1 uncultured Pirellulales bacterium | reverse complement strand
CGCTCGATATACTTGTTCGGCTGTCCCTTCACAGCCCCACGCAACGCACCCTCCGCCGCCTTCGCATCCCGCCCCATCTCGTCCAGAACTATCGCCGCCTCCAGACGACCCCATTGAGAATCACATTTCAACGCCTGAACCAGAATCACCAAAGCCTTCTTCTCCTCTCCCATCCTGCTCAAAGCACGTGCCGCCGCCACGCGAACACTCACCGACTCGTCCCCAACAAGCTCCAGTACCTTCTCCTTCACACTCCCCGCCTGACCTCCAAGATTACCTATACCCGTCAATCCCCAGTACCGCACCGCCGCATCCTCATCCTCCATCGCCGCCAGCATCTGTGTCAGCGCCTCCGGCCCGCCCGCCGCCGCTTCCGCCGCATCCATCAAACGCTCCATCAGCGCACGCCCTCGCTCACCTTGCAAAATAGCATATCGACTGCCCAGCCGCTCCTGCCGCGCTGCAATCTCCGCCTCAGGTATCAATCCCAGATCCCGCGCCTCCAACATCCACTCCCGCAAAACGCCACGCATCTCCTCCACCTTCTCTTCGTACTCCGCCCGACCCGCAAGATTCTCAACCTCGTCCGGGTCCGTCTCCAGATAATACAGCT
>CAZGGE010000187.1:0-5284 GCA_964524285.1 uncultured Pirellulales bacterium | reverse complement strand
AATCTTGGAGCACTCCCGGAACCGGTTGTAACCCACAAATTCTTTTAAAGAGGCTAAAAAGTTTAGACTAAATGCAAGAGGAGAGAAAAGTTGATTGTTTTAATGGTTGAGAGAGAAGGATGCGAATAATAGCCCAATGTCCTTTTTGCGGCCGGGAATGTGAATTTGACAGTATTTCGGCGGACCGTCGTGAGAGATGCTGGGGCTGTGGGTTTTTATTCAAGGTGCCCGGCCTGGATGAGTTGCCGGAGGCGATGAAGTTAATAAGGTATGCGAAGGGCAGGCTGTACGTAGATGAGGAAGGCAGGACTTACGGATAGGATGATTCCGGCGGATTGGGTATATTGATATTTTTTGTTGAGGAGTCTCCGTCGAGTTGTTTATTCAGGTTTTGGATTTGCTGGCGTAATTTTTCCACGGCGATGCTTCTCTTGCTTCGAATTGATGAAAGGGTTGCTCTTACCTGTGAGAGTTCATTTTGGAGGGAGGAGATTTGTGCGGTTGAATTTTCGAGTTGCTTTTTTAGTTTTTGAATTTCGGAGTTTGAAGAATTGAGTTGCTTTTGTATTCGGGAGGTTTGTTCGTGTGATTCGGAGAGCTGATTTTTGAGGTTTCGCACCTGCGTGTCTGCCTTTTTGAATTTATTAAAGTTTGTGGTCATTTCGGCATTTGCTCTGTTTAGTCTGTCGAGCTGGTAGTTGCGGTCAGCATAGAACCAGACGTTAACGAGGAACGAAACTGACAACATGGCGGCGGCGGATGCTGCGGCTATTTTCCAGAGCTTTGTTTTGGTCTCTGTTTTTTTTGCGTTTGTTTTATCTTCTTCTTCGGGTTTTTGTAGGAATTCATCTTCTTCAAATGAGAAGTCTTTTTGTTCAGCCTGCTGGAGAATTTCTTCGAAGTTGTCGTTTTTCCGGTCGGTTGGTTGTTGTTCAAGAGGTTCCGGTGGGGGTTGTGTTTTTAGCTTTTGTTGTTGTTCGTAGTCGGAGTTGCGTTCAGGTGGTTTTCTAAGTGGTTTATTTTTTTCATCCGTCTGTTCGGGTGCGTTTTCTTTTTGTTTTTGTGAGGAGCGGAAATTTTTTTCCAGTAATTCGGCGATTCTGCGGTTGTGCCTGTGGTCGTCGGTCGAGTCGTTGTGTTTCTGTGATTTTGTATAATCGGGATTTTGGCGTTCGACTTTATCGGCGAGTTGTCGAATTTTCTCAGTTTGCAGTTTAGTGTTCTTCGGCGGGTCGTTGTCGGTCTGTTGTTCGTTTTGTTCGATATTTCTTATTGGAGCATTTACGACGAATGTTTTTCCTTTGAATTTTCTAATCTGTACGATGCCGAGTTTAGCACATTGCAGGACCATGCGCCTTGAGACGCCGTTTTTTTCAGCGAACTGGTCAATTGTCAGCAAGGACCTTTTTAGCTGAACAGGTGGTGTAGTGTTAGATTCGAACTGTTTTTGGTAGATAGACATATCCTGAGCCTGTTTTGAACATCGTTATCAAAGATATTTTCGGTCGTTGGGTGTATGAAACTTAAATAAATCGGTGGTGAGAGTATTTTTCAGGGTCCGACCCATTGTACTGTCAGGGTTTGTGTTGCGGAATAATCTCCTGCGTCTGCGACATCGAGGCTGTCGTTTTCGGCCCTTGCGAAGAGAGTAACGACGACATCGTTGTCGTCAGCAACGTAAGTAACATCACCCTCTGCTGGGCCGGTTAGAAATGTGTCGTAGTCTGCATAATCGACGTTTGAGCCACCGGTGTCGGATGAGCCGTCGCCGTCAAATGTGATTTTGTAGGTGGTTACGAGTGTGTCGGTTGCGCAGGAGAGCTGAGCTGTATCGGTATTGTCGGCGGAGATTTGTGCGTTTCCTGTAGTGATGAGGGTTATTGATGAGCTTGCCTGTGAGACGGAGCTTTTTGTATTGATGTTGTCGAGGTTTATGGGGTCGAAAGAGCCGTCCCAGTACATCTGGTCTGCTGCGCAGAGCAGTGTTGAGAAGAGGGCGAGTAGAATCAGGAAGAATATTACGTGGGCAGGTTTATTTTTCATCATATTTATTTTGCGGCGTGTTTAGGAAATCATTTTTACAAGATTTCATAGGCTGATTTGGTTCGAGGATATCAGCGACTTCGTTGAGGCTTGCTATTACCGGGTTTATATCGATTATTGGGTGTTTTCCGTTAACTGGTGAGGGTGTATTTTTTTTCTTTGCCGAGGTGTTATTTGGTTCGTCAGGCTGAAGTGTTTGGACAATTGAACGTAGTTTTTCGAGCTGTTCTTCAATACTAATCATTTTGTGATTAGCAGCGGCGGCATCGACGCTTTTGTTCATAAGCCTGGGAGTGATAAATATAACAACTTCTTTTGTTTTGGTTGAGGTTTCCGTAGCCCGAAAGAGTCCTCCGAGCAGTGGAATAGAGCTGAGTATTGGTACCTTTTTTTCATCGCTGTTTTCTCTGCTTTCGATGAGTCCGCCGATGACTATGGCATCTCCGGCTTTTACTCTTACTGAGGTATCGACTTTTCTTCTTTTGACAAGCGGCAGGGTGCCGGATTGATTTCCAGCGACTTCGTTCTGTCGTGCGACTACGTCGCTTACCTCTGTAGCGACGTTTACGGTTATATCGTTATCTTTTCCTATGTGTGGAGTGATGCTGAGCATTACTCCTGATTTTATGACCTCAAGCTCTGTTCTGAGTCTTGCGGTAGCCCCGTAGAGGTCTGTTGCGATGGTGAAGTACTCTTCGAGTGAGATGTCGATTTTTGCTTGCTGTCCGTTAAGTGTTGCGACGCGCGGTCTTGAACGTATTGCGGCCTTTTTGTTTCTGATTAAGGCTCTTAACGTTAGCTGAAGCTGGTCGAGGCTGCTTTTTGGAACGCTGGTGTATTTAGCTATGCCGGTGAATTCAGCAAGTCCTTCAGTGAGGCTTGCGCCGAAGTGCTGTCCGGCATATTCCCAGTCGAGTCCGAATTGTTCCCCTGACTCGTCCCAGAGTTCAATGACAAGTACCTCGAGGACGATTTGTCTTGGCGGCATGTCTACCTGATGTACGATTTTCATGATTTGTTGTGTTATATCAGGTAAAGCATATATGAGGACTTCATTTGGTCTTTTGCCAGTAGAGACAAATCTATGGAAAGATGAGGGCAGTTCCGCAATGAAGTGCTCAGCGGTGATGTACTGCAGATAGAGGCATTTTGATTCTGCGACCTCTATAAAGCTTGGGCATGAGGGGTCTGCGGTGGTTATGAGAAAGAAACGGTCGTTCTTTTTGTGAATGTACAGGCCTCTTGCTGCAATAAGCTGTTGGAGACATTTTTGTATTGTTTTTCCGTTTCCGGCGTCGAGTGAGACCAAATGGTCGGGGACTTTTGGTGTGGCGGCGATGATGACGCCAGTCTGCATAGAAATGTCGTGAAAGACCTGTGTTAGAGGTACGTCTATCCAGACGTTTTCGACGATTGGTGGAGAGCGTTGGAGGTTCGGATTCCGTGTTCCGGGGTATGCGGTAAAGGACAGTAAAAGCAGGAGGGTAGCAATATAGAGCACGGCCCCTGGAGTAGTAATTTCATTTCGTGTCCTTACGCGTTTTATCATGGTACTTGAGGTTGCCTCGAAACGATAATTTTTACAGGAATTTTTTCGTAAGTGTTATTTTGTTCTGTCATGTTTGTTAGGCCGGAGCGTTTTGCGTGTATTTGAATTTTTGCATTGTATTCTCCCTGTGGTGCATTTTTTGGCAGTTGAGCGAGGCAAATCAGATTTTTCTTGTTATTTGGGCTTATTGCGAAGTTGCTGGTTCTTAGTTCCAGCCAGGCGGAGGGCAGATTATGCGAGAGGATTCGACAGTTTACGGCAATTGTATCAATGCTTTGATTTTTAATGAGTATTGCTTTGGATGTAAAGCGTCCCGGTGAGATTGAGATATTCATTTGTTCAGGTTTGATGTTTAGCAGTTCTGTTTTTTGGCGTGTGGAATTATTGCCCCAATTTTCTGCAATTGGACGTTCAATAGTGAAGTCGAGTTGTTTTATAATTTTTCTTCCCGGGATTTTTTCTGCGTGGAAGAAGATACGCATATCGTATTTGCCGGCGGTCAGCGGCTGAGACATTACCCCCTGGAACCAGCGGGAGTGGCCGGGGAAGATTCTTCTTCTGCGGGAGTAGAGTGCGATAGAAGCGACTCGACGCTTTTGTTCGTCGTAAATAATGGCCTGTCCGTTAGCGGAGTAAGCGACGCGTCCGTTGTTTTCGAGTAGAGCGTTAATTTTTAGCGACTTCTTTTGTCCGGATAGAATCAGGTTTTCATTCGTTTCAGAAGAGACGGCGACGTTTGCGTCGATGATGCGTCCTCTTGCGGCGTAGTTTCTTCGATGTGCCCGGACGAAGATTCCCGATGCAGTTTGCAGTTTTATGCTGACGCCGGCTTTTTTTTGATTTTGGCTTCCGATTTTTACGATGAATGCAGCCCAGTAGTCGCCGTCGGCGTTTACGGGTGCATCGAGTCGGGCTTCTATTTTTCTTGTTTCACCTGGTTTTACAATAAACTCATTGTTCTGCAAATTTATCCATTTTACGGCGGACTTTTCGTGTGTGTACTTTTCGCCGAAGAGGAGTTTACCGTTCGGGTCGACGGCGAAGTCGACGGCATCTATTGTAACCTGTTTTGGTTTTGTTGTGTTGGTTCTTTGGGTGTTCGTGATGTTGAGATGTACGTTTTGTTTTTCTCCTGGTTTTATATCAATCCATTGCTGAATGGGGCTGACGGCGATACCTGCTGTTGCGTTTTGAAATGCGAACAAGAGGAAGAAGGCTGTCAGTGTGCATTGAATTTTCCTTGATGTTGTTGAATTCCTTTTCATTTTGATTCCTTTCAGAATTTACGAGGTCCTGATAAATTATTTTTTTAATCTCTTTTGCGTCTTTGGCGGCCGGTTTTGTTAATCGCTGGTCCACGAAGCGGTTATGGTTTGTGTGGCGGCATAGCTACCGGCGTCTGCGACGTTATCGCTGTCGTTTGTTGCCTGTACTTCGAGAGTTACCTCCGTTGCCCCGTCGTTATCGACATGTGTTATGGCCAGTGCGGTATCGAGAAATGTGTCATGGGCAACCCAGGCATCTGAGCCACTTGCAGTGATTGCAGCATCCGTGGCGCCTGTTGCTGCAACCCCATCGCCGTCGTCGGAGATTTTGTACTTTGTAACGAGGGTATCGGTGCCTCCCCCTCCGGAGTCGTCAAGCTGAGCGGTGTCGGTGTTGTCTGCCGAAAGTTCAATGTTGCAGTTGACC
>CAZGGE010000186.1:0-5324 GCA_964524285.1 uncultured Pirellulales bacterium | reverse complement strand
AATACTTATGCATTATTTGCGTCATAAACAACCAACTTTTTTGGATAAGAACCAACTTTTATTTATTTGCCAGACACTCACAAACCGTCTTTCTCATCAACTCCTTATCCGCCTGCTCACCGGTAAAATGCTTAAACTGCCCCGCCGCCTGATTTACAAACATTGAAATCCCGTCAATCGCCCTCGCCCCCGCCTCTTTCGCATATCTCAAAAGCAGTGTCTCAGGCGGATTGTAAACCGTATCAAATACAGTCATTCCTTCTCTTATATACTCCCGGGCAACAGCCGACGCATCAGTCTCCGGATACATCCCTAAACTCGTACAATTTATCACCAATTCTGCCCGCACGTCTACAAGTTTATCCAATCCTGCAAATTCACACCCGAATTCACCCGCCTGCCTCTCCGCCTTTTTCACCGTCCGGTTATAGATTTTCACCTCCGCACCAGCGTCGGCCAGCCCTGCAACTACCGCTCTCGACACCCCCCCTGCTCCAACCACAGCAACCCGCATATTCTTCAATCCATCACGTTCAATACCCAGACCCCCGCAAATTGCATCCAGCGCCCCTGCATAGTCCGTATTATACCCTGCGAGCCTTCCATCATCCCCCACTACTATCGTATTCACCGCACCTATCCTCTTCGCAAGAGACTCCACCAATCCGCCCCTCGCCTTCACGTACTCCAGGGCGTTATGCTTATGCGGTATCGTAACACTGAAACCCCGAAAGCCGAGCCAACCCCTGCTCACCACATTATCCATAAACTCCTCAAAATCTTGCTTACCACCCTGCACAAGCAAAGGCAGGTACAAACTGTTCATCCCCTTCTCAACAAAACAAGCATTATGAATCGCCGTACTCATCGAATGCACCACAGGCTCACCGATAACACCGAAAACCTCCGTATCCGAACCGATACAATCATAACGGTATAAATCCTTGAACTCCTTAATCGTCAACTGACCCGGTGCCGTCGAACTTTCCTCATCAAGACTTGCAAAAGTAACAAACCCACCCAGCTTAATCGCCAGAACCCTGCTTATAAGCCCCGCCTCACCCATACAAAAAACTATTGCTTCTCCGTCCGCTCTCCGCAACAAATCAAACCCGTCGAAACAATCATTAATATGATTTGCCGTGTAAACGAGCTTCGGTATGGCACCCGGACAGGTCCGCCGAATTTCCTGGTACAGGTCGTTTATGTCTATAAACTTTCGCTCAAAATTATGCGCCGACAAAATCAAGCGACCGCCGTTAAGAGCTTCCTCCAGCCTACCGCGATTATTCCCTCTCATAAAATTCTCATACTCAAAATCCACAAATTCCGCTCCCGCCCGCAGCCCCTCAATCAGCGCATTCACCCGCAGCTCTTCCGCATAATTTCCTTCTCCTCCCTGCCTTTTATCCCGGCAGGTTACGATGACCGGCATATCACGCCGAAAACTTTTCACATCCCCCACAAGCTCACCCACAGACTCCGCCGTCAGCTTCTCAAGGTAATCGACTCGCAGCTCGATTACCTCCGCACCTGCCGAAATTGCGAATTCGATCTGCCGTTTTGCCCCGCCGACACCTTTTGCCGAAATTGGTACTGCTAATTTAGTTCCCATCGGTCGACAAAATAACTGCCTCAAATCTAAAGGGCAAGCACAAAATCCCTATCCGCCGAAACCGGATTGCGCATTGACAATCGCATCGAATCTGACCTCATAAAAACACTCGACCGGCTCGCCCAATGGCCCGTACCCGCCCTTTTCCGTGAGCAAACCTGTCATAATATCAAATAAAGAACGCTGGGCCTGACAATGCTTTTTTTGAACGAATTTCCCACTGTACTCCATCTTATCGCCTTTAAGACGGCGTTCCGACACTTTTCCCTTGCATTTCAAACAGTTTCAGCTACATATTCTTATTGACAACAGAAACCCATAGGAGATTTACACATGATAGGAAAGGAAATAAGATTAGAGAGGATTCTCGACCGCAATTCCGGCAAAACCGTAATAATCCCAATGGACCACGGCGTTACCGTCGGACCGGTCAGCGGTCTCGAAGACATGCGAACCACTATTGCAAAAGTCGTAACCGGCGGAGCTAACGCCATACTCATGCACAAAGGTATCGTCAGGGCCGGGCATCGCGGTGCTGGAAGGGACGTTGGACTCATAATACACCTATCCGGAAGCACCTCTATCAGCCCCGACCCCAATGCCAAAGAACTCGTTTGCTCCGTTGAAGAAGCCGTAAAACTCGGCGCCGACGCCGTTTCAGTACACATCAACCTCGGAGCGGAAACAGACAAACAAATGCTCAAACAAATAGGGCAGGTCTCGGAAAAATGTCTCCACTGGCAGATGCCACTCGTCGCCATGATGTATACAAGAGGCCCCAAAATAAAAAATGAGTACGACCTCGAAAACACAAAACACGCCGCAAGGGTCGGAGCCGAACTCGGCGCAGACATTGTAAAGTGTGTCTACACCGGCACCGTCGAAACTTTCGCCGAAGTTGTCCAGGGATGCCCCGTTCCAGTAGTAATCGCCGGCGGCCCTAAAATGGAAAGCGATGAGGATATTTTCAAAATGGTAGACGGCGCCCTCAAGGCCGGGGGCGCCGGACTCTCAATCGGAAGAAATGCCTTTCAGCACAAAAAACCGGAAAAAATTGTCGCCACTCTCTGCAAAATGGTTCACGAAGCTGCCACTGTTGAACAAGCTATGGATATAATGAAAAATTAATACCTTCTAAAATACTACAAAAGGAAATGCCATGAAAAAAATGTGGCTTAATGTCGTACCATACAATAAAGAGCTTGCCATCGCCGGACTCGAAAGCGGCGCTCAGGCTCTTATAATCCCCGACGGAAAAAGCGAAACCGTACGCGAATTCGGTAAAATTAAAACCGTTGAAAAAGACGGAGACTTAAAACCCGGAACCGATGTTGAATTTATTGACATCGCCGCAAAACAGGACGAAGACAAAGCCGCCGGCGTACCACAAAATAAAATTGTCGTACTCCAAATGAAAGACTGGACCATCATCCCGATAGAAAACCTGCTCGCAAGACGGCCCGCTAACATCATGGTCCAGGTCGAAAATGCCGAACAGGCAAGACTCATGACCGAAATACTCGAAAAAGGCGTCGACGGCGTCGTCCTGAATACTACCGACCTAAATCAAATAAAAAAAACCGCCGAAATTATCCACGGTATCGGCGATAAACTCACCATCATAAACGCCGAAATCACCGCCATAAAACAGCTCGGAATGGGCGATAGAGTTTGCCTCGATACCTGTACACAAATGGGACTCGGCGAAGGTATGCTCGTCGGAAATACCGCCGCTGGTTTCTTCCTCGTTCACTCCGAATCCATCGACAACCCTTACGTCGCATCAAGACCGTTCAGAGTAAACGCAGGAGCAGTCCACGCATATACTCTCACGCCGGGAGGAAAAACCAAATACCTCGCAGACCTCAAAGCCGGTGACCAGGTAATGCTCGTTAATACCGATGGAAAAGCTCAGACCGCATTCCTCGGCAGAAGTAAAATCGAAAAAAGACCCATGATGCTTATAGAGGCAAAGGCACAAAATGTAAACATCAGCCTCGTTTTACAAAACGCTGAAACCATAAGACTAATAAGCACACAGAAAAAACCTGTCTCCATTACAGACCTGAAACCGGCAGACAAAGTTTTCGCGCATATCGAAAAATCCGCAAGGCACTTTGGTATGCAGGTCGAAGAAACACTCATAGAAAGATAGCCGCATGTTCGAATATTCCCACATACTCAACCTCCTGCTCGCAATCGCCTTCGGAGCGGCAATTGGTATCGAAAGAGAAATCTGCGGAAAAGCCGCAGGTATCAGAACAAATGTCCTCATATGCCTCGGTGCCGCACTCTTTACTACCATATCCAACACCGTTGGCCCACAAAATGACAGAATCACAGCACAAATTGTTACAGGAGTCGGATTCCTCGGGGCAGGCGCTATTATTCAGGACAGAGGCGGCATATTCGGGCTTACTACCGCAGCAACTATCTGGCTCGTCGCCGGTATCGGTATCGCATGTGGCTCTGAAATGTACAAAATCGCTCTGGTCGCCACTATCTTTGCTATAATAGTTCTTTACGGTTTGGCCGCAATCGAAGCAAATATAAAAAAAACTTCAAAAAAACATTCAAAAATATCCACAGAAAAAAATAAACCGCCACCTCTTCCCTGAACACATTTTGACAAACACAAACATTTCCGTTAAAATCAAGCGAAATAAATTGTCGTTTGATTTTACTCAACGCGGAACATTATAATGCAGCCTTTTACACTTCTCATAAAGCCTTCAGGTTCCGACTGCAATCTCGATTGCAGCTACTGCTTCTACAAAACCAGGCCATCCGAAATCGGCCGCGGAAAACAAAGAATGTCCGACGACGTGCTCGAAAAGCTCATCCGGGATTACCTCGCACTGCGTTTCCCCGTAAACAGCTTCGCCTGGCAGGGAGGTGAACCAACTCTTATGGGCCTTGATTTCTACAAAAAAACTGTTGATTTACAAACAAAGCATGCCGCAACCGGACAGCAGGTAACAAACGCACTGCAAACAAACGCAATACTCCTCGACGAAAACTGGTGCCGCTTTCTTCACGAAAACAAATTCCTTGTCGGTATCAGCATAGACGGACCGGAACATCTGCACGACTACTATCGCGTCGACCATGCCGGCAACGGAACTTTCCAAAAAGTCATGGACGCAATACTAAAATGCAGACAGCACAAAGTCGAATTTAACACCTTAACACTCCTGAATAACAAAAACGTCGACCACGCCGATGAACTTTTTGACTTCTTCCTTGAACAACGCATAAAATACCTCCAGTTTATTCCCTGCGTGGAAGTCGATGAAAATACAGGACAAATCGCAGACTTTTCCATCACACCCGAGCAATTCGGCCGCTTTCTCTGCACCCTTTTCGACCGCTGGTACAATCACGGCCCCAAAAAGATAAGCATCCGCGATTTCGATTCCATCCTCAATTATTGCATCACCGGCCAACACACCATCTGCACCTTCGGCAGACAATGCAGCCAGTACATCGTCATCGAGCATACCGGCGATGCTTATTGCTGCGATTTCTTCGTCAAACCCGAATGGCACCTCGGAAACATCTTCAATAAACATATAGAAAAACTCGCCGCAAGCAAAAAGAAAAGAGCCTTCGCAAGAGCAAAACAGAACCTTTCTAACAAATGCCTCGTTTGCAGACACCTTGATATATGCCGGGGCGGTTGCATGAAAGACAGGGCACCGTTCGACAA
>CAZGGE010000185.1:1361-5343 GCA_964524285.1 uncultured Pirellulales bacterium | reverse complement strand
CTGCCGAGCAGTGCAAGGCCGCCAATTCCCAAAAGACAAATCGTGGCGGGTTCGGGAATACGATTGTACAGGTCAGCTATCTCCGACTCACTCAAAGCATGGTCGTAAATGGTGAATCCGTCAAGCAGACCCTTGAAGTAATTAGCACCGCTTTTGTCCCAAAAGCCCGCACCGACCACAGGGTCGCTCGCGTAAATCCATTGACTCTTCTCTGCAATCAGATCGCCGTCGAGGTATACTCTGTCCCAGCCGTTATATGAACTATAACGATCGAAAACGTTGGTAATCATATGCCACTCACCTGTAGTTGGATACACACCTGTGCTAATATCCTTGTATCCGTGTCCGTGACTCAGATAAAGATTGCCGTTACGCAGAACAAATGTCTTGTCTTTGTACGTTCCGTACCTGCTCCATCCGGCAATACACTGATAATCACCGGTGCGCTCTTCGATATAGACATACATGTTCATAGAATAGGTGTCGGCATAAAGGGTGTTATCCTCCCAGGCCAGAGGTAATCCCGAAGCGTTATCCTTTCTGACCTCGGTCTGGCCGTCAAAATAGAAGGCCTGTCCGCCGCTGTTAGGAACGCCTTGGCCGTACTGCTCATTGCCAAATACCGTTCCGTGATTGCCGCTGCCCGAAGTGTCTTGTGTATCTCCATCCAGATTCCACTCGTGCACCAGGAGAGGTTCACTGGCGAAAGCCATTGCCCCGCATCCCATCACCAAGATACAAAACATTAGAAAACGCATCCTGAAATGCATAATGCACCTCCTTATCAAATTAAACATTTTTTTTAGCGATACTCAAACCACCCATCCGCATGGTGGCAGAATATTATTACCATTTTCGGCAAGCAGAAAATAGACCCTTCTCCACGGGTTAATTTTACATAATTATACAAATTCAGAGGCGTTCATGCAACCCTTTTTTCTTTGTAAAGGGTTCAAGGCGTCGATTTATTTTATTTTGAACAGATCTGCTCGACAGGGTTTTACGGAATACAAATTACCATTATGCGCATTTTTTTATAACGAATCTTCGCACTGTGGAAAATTGTTACCGATGTGCCTATCACGCCGTTATCCTGTCTTTTTCATCGGCATGGCCGGTTACTCGCCGATTTCTTTCGACCGCCTGCGATTACCCAAATAACTCAATATTATCCCAAGCTCGAAAAGAAGATACAAAGGAACCGAGAGAGCAATTTGTGAAACGACGTCGGGTGGTGTAGCCATGGCCGACACAACTACTATGCCGAGCAAAATGTACTTTCGGGACCGTCGCAATGACGTAAGAGTTACTAATCCTACCTTGTTAAGAAAGAAAATCGCAGACGGTGTCTGAAAAGCGATACCGAAAACGAGCATAAGTCGAGTTATAAAACCGATATAATCTGAAAATTTGAAATTAGAATCGATATCAAGAAAATTTTTATTGAAGATAACCAGGAATTTCAGTGTAAGCGGGCCGACCACAAAAAGAAAAAAAAGAGCGCCGCTGACAAACAAGACCGCTGAAAACGGTGCGGCAAGATTGACATATCTTTTTTCGTGGGGATATAAACCGGCCGCCACGAAAAGCCATATTTGATAAAATACCCAGGGAGAGGAAATAAGCAGACCCGAAATCACTGCAATCTTGACATAGCTCACAAATCCTTCCGCCGGCGCCAATGCCTGCATGCGTGCCTCCATACCCATCACTTTTATGTAAGGCATCTCCAGAAGTACTATGATGTATTTGCCGGTTGCGAAGCAGATGATAATGCCTACGGTAAGGCCCGCCAGTGCGTGCAGCAGTCGCATCCGCAATTCTTCAAGGTGGTCGCCGAGACTCATGGAGGTGTCGGTAAGCTGGTCGTTATTCTGGTGGTCACTCATTTAGGCCGCCCGGACGAAATGTTTTTCGAATCATACCGCCGGGACTCAATCTTCCTCGTCGGATTCATCCAGGCCGGCAGCCTTCTTGGTTTCGTCTACCATGTCATTTTTAAACTGCCGGACGTCATTTTCAATTTCGTCTCCGGCTTCTTTTGCCTCCCCTATTCCCTTTTTGAATTCGGTCAGGCTTTTGCCCAGGCCACGTGCAATCTCCGGCAATCGCCTGCCGAAAATCAGTACGGCTACTATTAGAATGATTATCAGTTCTAACGGCCCCGGCGTCCAGAACCCCATTATTCGAATATGTTCAATCATTTTGTTCTCCTTTTAGCAAATTGCATTTTACCAGCTTTAGAAAGATTGTCAACGCCGCCTCTTTTATCTTGACACAACTTCATAGCCAAAATATAATTAAACGGCAATCTGGTCAAGTCAAATAACTCTATCAGGATTGTAGTATGAGTCCAAAGCAAGGTTCTCGATATTCTACTCAATCTCAGGTGAGTTGTTTTATTATTATCCTGCTGATTGTAATCGCCGCAACGCTTGTTGTGAATCAGCTAAAGGCGGACAGTTCCCGTTTCGGTATTAGCTCCGCAGGTATGCCATACGAGGGCACCGATAAAACAGAGGTCTCCAAACCACCCTTACAAGCATTGAGCACCCTTAATGTGGAAGGCTTCAAGAATCCCACCGAGGTAAAAACATACGAGCCGAACAATCTTTACGAAAAAATCGACGGCAAGGCCCCCCTTTATATGGAAGCCGGCTTTCGCAGTCTTTACACAAATCGAATCCTCTCCGTCGATGCCTCCTCCCAATGGATTGAACTTTTTCTTTACGACATGGCCGAATTCGAAAATGCCTTCTCCGTATACAGCACCCAGAAAAGGCCCAATGCTGCACGAGTTTCTTCGGCCCAACAAAAATATCACTACAAAACCTCCAACGGCTTTTATTTTGTTCACGACAGATACTACGGCGAACTTGTCGGCTCCACGGAAGCTGACTTATTGAATCGTGCAATGGCAGAGATAGGGTCTCAAATTTGTAATGCCCTGCCGCCACAGAGACCTGTCTATCCTCTGGAGCAAAAAATGGCGCTTTTCCCGGAGGAAAATCTCGTTCCTCACACCTTCAAATTCTATCTCGACACGGCGTTCGGCTTCGAGCAGTTGCACCATAGTCTTACCGCACAATACAAGTTGGACTCAACTGAATTAACCGCATTTATCAGCGGGCGAGCCAATGAATCCGAAGCGCAAAAAACGGCGAAAAGTTACGTAAACTCTCTCATTGAAAGTGGAGCTTCTTCCACGGATGCCAACAATACCGAGCTTGCCGGCTGCGTCTTTGATTTCTACGGTACAACTGAAATCGTCTTCGCCGCCGGGAATTATGCCGCGGGAGTACATCAGGCTGAGGACGCGAAACTCGCACAACAACTCGCGGCAACTATCCGTAAAAAACTTATTAAGGTTTCCACAAATGACCGCTGAGAAATCCAATCCCGTAACCCGTCGACGTTTCATCGGCCGAACGGTAAAAGCCGGCGCCTCAATTGCCGCTGCTGCGGCTCTCGGTTATGCTTTTTACGACCCCGACGGCCCCGGTACCGGCGAGTCCGACCAACTTGTTTCATTACCCGATTTTTCCGTTGAGCGTGATCCCGCCCGTACTCTCAGCATCGTCGAGGGAAGCGACAGAAAAGCGACCCTTCAAAAAGCTGTTGAACTGCTGGGCGGCATCGGAAGGTTTATAACGGCCGGAGACAGCGTTGTCATAAAGCCCAACGTTGCATTTTCCAGTCCACCTATGCTCTCTGCTACCACCCATCCGGACCTGATATTGACGATTGTGCGGCTTTGTCTGAAGGCAGGCGCAAAAAACGTTTCAGTTGCCGATAATCCCATCAACGACCCCAAAAGCTGCTTCACTTTAAGCGGCATAGCAGACGCCGCGGCCAAAGCTGGCGCAAAAAGTATTCTGCCTACTTCAGGCTCATTTCAAAAAACATCTTTGAAAGCCGGTCTTCTAATCAAAAACTGGCCCATTTTTTACGCACCTCTCAAGTCGGCGGACAAACTCATCGG
>CAZGGE010000185.1:531-1351 GCA_964524285.1 uncultured Pirellulales bacterium | reverse complement strand
GCGCCGGTGCCACAATGACCATGAAGAACTGGTACGGCCTTCTCGGAGGCTCAAGAAGAATATTCCATCAGGACATCAACAGCATCATTACAGAACTGGCCATGCTCGTAAAACCAACCCTTGTGATTCTCGACGGTACTGAAGTTATGATGACCAACGGCCCGACGGGCGGCTCACGTTCGGATTTAAAGACCCGAAATACCCTTATTGCAAGCTGCGACCAGGTCGCCGCCGATGCGTTCGGCAGCACTCTGCTTGGCTTAAAAATATCCGATTTGCCCTATTTACAGAAAGCAGAAAAGGCAGGAGCCGGCACCACCGATTATCAGTCGCTGAAACCAATAAGAGCACAAATAACCTGAGACCGAAGTCATGAAAATCACAACCGCAAGAAGAATAACACAAGCCTTTTTCCTCCTACTTTTTATATGGTTCTGCATTGTCGCAACCGTCGGAGACAAATTCGGGCAGATGGGTAACTGGCCGGTAAACTGGTTTTTCCAACTCGACCCCCTCGTTGCTGTATCCAATCTGCTTGCCACACATACTCTTTATTGGCCTTTGCTCTGGGCATTGCTTACGGTCATCATTACTATAATTTTCGGACGCTTCTTCTGCGGCTGGGTCTGCCCATTCGGCACAATGCATCACTTTGTCGGGTACCTCGCAAAAAGAAAACATTCCAACGCCGAAAAGATCAAGCTCAACAAATACCGCAGGGCACAGAAAATCAAGTATTACATACTCATAGCCTTGTTGGCCATGGCCGCTTTTCCATCTTTGGCAGCTACCGTACAGATTGGACTTCTCGACCCCATAG
>CAZGGE010000185.1:0-521 GCA_964524285.1 uncultured Pirellulales bacterium | reverse complement strand
AGCCGTCGCTACACGCTCTGTAAACCTCGTAATATTGCCTGTTGCAGACAGGGCCACAGAATACATCACTATACCAAAGCGTTTTTACGAAGGCGCCTGGCTGATATTTGCTATCTTCCTGCTCGCACTGTTGATGAATCTGGTTATACCTCGCTTTTACTGTCGCTTCATTTGTCCGCTCGGGGCGTTGTTCGGGTTGCTCGATCGTTTTGCTATCTGGCGAATTGGAAGAAGCAAAGAACGATGTGTCGACTGCAAACTATGCGAACGTAATTGTGAAGGCGGCTGTGAACCGGCGGGAACAATCAGAATCAGTGAATGTGTTCTTTGCTTTAACTGTCTTGACGATTGCAATTATGATGCCATAAGTTACAGCACCGAGCCATCCGATACAGGAGAAATTACCAACCCGGACATTTCCCGCAGAGGATTTGCAATTTCTCTTTTTGCAGGTCTTTGAACAGGTCTGCGAAGTGCTGGGCGATATCATCCAGAACATCGTTTGCAAGTGCAAGACTCTC
>CAZGGE010000184.1:423-5357 GCA_964524285.1 uncultured Pirellulales bacterium | reverse complement strand
GCTGTGAGGAATTTTCCTGATCATCCCAACTTGCAGTTTTTGACTTCGCTTTGCCGTGAATTACACCGCAAGTCGAGGCCTGCGCCGGCCTTCCTGGCCGTGAGAGCGGGCGGGAGGCTATTTGGCGTATCCAAGATGACATTCTCGAGATGGTTCTTCCTCCTCGAGTACGAAAACCTCATCAAAGTTGTCGCGAAAGGTGGGACAAAGGAAAATCCACGTGCAACCAGATTCGCATACACAGGAGACGAGCATGAAGACATTTGACAGCGAGAAGCTGAAGGACGCGGTTGTGAGTGTAATCGGTGAGGAGGCGGCTGCTGAAAAAAAATGAAAAAGTTTTGAGATTTCCCTTGACGCCTGCTGCCACACTGTGCATTATATACATTATGGAGGTTAGCCATGAGTATCAAGAAGGCAATAGAAGCTGAGTTGAAACGACGGAAATGGTCTCGTTACCGGCTTGTCAAAGAGCTTAAGGGCAAGCTGCCGGAGCGGACGGTGTATGCGTATCTTTCAGGGGAACGCGACCTCTCGTCGACCGGGACATCAATCATCCTTGAGGCGCTCGGTCTGAAGATTAAGCGGGGTGGAAAATGAACGTTTTCAAGGCCACATACAAAGACCGTGAAGGGCGGAAGCGCAAATCCCGGAAGTGGTACCTCGATTTCAACGACCACAATCAGCTTCGGCACAAGATACCGGCCTTCTCGGACAAACGGGCAAGTGAAGCCTTCGGGCGGAACATCGAGACGCTCGTCAATTGCCGGCTGTCCGGACTTGAGCCGGACGCCCGACTGAACCAGTGGATAGAGACCACCCCCGACACGCTGCTCAAGAAGTTTGTATCGTGGGGATTGATTGACGGACAGCGAAAACAGATCACCAAGCCGCTGTCGGCGCACGTCGTCGACTACGTCCTTACACTCAGGAGCCGGGGATATTCGCATCCCTACACCGTCCGCACGCGGAACAGGCTCAGGAAGATTATTGCCGATTGCAGGCTCACATACTTCAGGGACATTACTCGGACGGCGGTTGAGGTATATGCCGGCAAGCTCAAAAGCGACGGCTACAAAGGCACCAGTCGTGCGCATTACCTATCGGCGCTTCAGTCGTTTCTTACCTGGGCGGAGCGCGACCAGCGAATAGTTCGCAACCCGATTGCAGGATTGGCAAAGCCAGCGAGGGACTCGGACAAGAAGGGTGTACTGACCGCCGAACAGTTCGTACGCTTAATCAAGAACACCCTGCACCGGAACTCCATTCTCGACCGAACAACGGGACAGCAGCGGGCGGTACTCTACGTGCTGGCGGGTACTACGGGGCTGAGACGCAAGGAGCTGCTCGGCCTGACGTGGGAGGACATCGACCTGTCGGCAGATAACCCGCATGTGCGTGTGAAGGCCTGTCTGGCAAAGAACGCCAAAGAGGCGAGACAGCCTATCCCTGCGTTTGTTGTGGGACTGCTGACGGCCCTGAAACAGGCCACAGACCCGGAACCGTTCGACCGGGTGTTCGCATCCTTCAGCAAATGGATAAACACAGCCGGACTCATCAGGCAAGATCTGAAAAACGCCGGTATCGAACGGACCGACAAAGACGGAAACGAGATTTGCTTCCATAGCCTGCGGAACAGTTACATTTCGTTCCTGTCCAACAGCGACACCCCGCCGAAAGTTGTTCAGAAACTCGCCCGGCATTCAGACCCCCGGCTGACGTTCAACACCTACGCTCGGACCTTCGCCGAATCGGAGCAGGAGGCGCTGACATCACTGCCGAATTTCGGCGGATTTGTCTTTGGCACCTGCTTGGACAAAATCCGTAGAAAACAGGAGATTCCGGTAGACAACGATAGACAAAAAATCGCGGCTGGCGCTTCAAAAACCGCGATTTTAGCCAATAAAAAAATAGCCCCAAGGGGATTCGAACCCCTGTTGCCGGGTTGAAAACCCGGTGTCCTGGACCTGCCTAGACGATGGGGCCGATGAAAATCACTACATTGAAATGGCCTCTACCGGACAGGCGTCAACGCAGACTCCGCAATCAACGCAAAGTTCTTCGTTTACCTCAGCCTTTCCTTCGACCATTTTTATTGCATCACTCGGACACTCCGATACACAGGCCTCACAGCCAGTACATTTTTCCTTATCTACGACAGCCGGCATTATTAAACCCTTTCAAAAAAATATCAACGTGTCGACCAAAGCAGAATGTTACCAAAACTGCGTGGTGATGACAACAAGGTTGTATCAAAATCAGCAGTGATAGGATTTCGCAATCATTTTTTCAGGAACGAGGAGGCAGGATACCGCCTTCAGTAATATTCGGTTCGGCAGGAATATTTGGTTCAGCAGGAATTTCAGGCGGTTGATATGGAGTTCTTTGGGAGCCGGGTTGTTGTATGGGTGGCCGGCTTTTCAGTTCCAATTGGGTTAGCTGTTGTGTGCCGATCGCGGCAGCCATGGTTCTCACGAATGTGCTCGAGTCGTATTTTGCTAATGATTGCAGTACCACATCGAAATTTGTTTCAGATTGTTTTGCGAGCAGGTAGACAGCAATGAGCCTGACCGGCCAGTTAGGATGATTGATAGAGCTGGAAAGCTCCTGTACAAGTTCGAAGTCGATAGGCAGTCCAATCATATCGGTCATTGTGATTGTTCGCACTATCCAGTCTTTATCGGCCAGGTTTGTCATGACGGCTGATTTAAGAATTTGAGGCATCCAATCAGAATAGGCGAATTTATACAGAGGTGAGCGGTTGGCCATGGCGTGTTGTTCGAGCAACAGGCCGGTAAAGAGGTTGATAACCCTGATTTTTTGTCCCTGTCTTCCTCGGGAAAGAGAATCAAGACGGTTCTGAAGATAATCGGTATTGATTTCGATTGCGGGTCTTGTGACGGTTGCGGTCGTTGGTGGCAGAGAAGCAACTGCGTTTCTTATCTGTCCATTTGGTGAGGTTACGGGGTCTAAGTATACGGTGAATTGTATATCGAGCTGAGCCTGCGGGTGCATTCGGAGAACTTCCCGCAACCTTCCAGTGACAAGTCGCAGTGGAATAAGCAGGCTGTTACCTGGTTCGATTGGTGATGAAGGCTGGACTTTTCTTGTTACAAGATGTGTAATGTGCTCTTCGATATCACCCGAGACATCTGCATCTATCCTGATATTTCCATTATACAGTGCGTCATCCGAAATTATGACCGGTTCGAGGCCGGTATTTGTGATAGCGAGGTATTTTGCAAATCGGCTTCCGTATGAAAAATTTCCACCCTGGAGGTTTATCCGGATTGAGATGATGTCTGCGGGGTTGGTGAATTCGGGTACTGGTGGGCCAGTGAAGGATTCTTTGAACCGGGCCAGCACATTTTCGGTGTCGACAGGGGGCAGATATTGTCCTCCGTTTTCTTTCAGAATTTGTCTTGCCTGCTCGGCCTCAAACGAAGAAGGGTCTCTTTCTATTACCGACTTTAGAGTTTCAAGTGCGGTTTCGGTTTTTCCTTCGTTAAGCTGAATTCGAGCATTTGCAAGGTCTGCTATGGTATTTTTCTGGTAGTTTTCGATGAACGGTTTTGCCCGTTCGAACTCGCCGTTCATAACGAGTGCGTATGCAAGCGAGGCGGCGGTTACGTCGGATTCAGGGTCAGCGGCATAAGCTCTATTTGCCCAGTCGAGTGCTTTATCAGGTTCATCAGTAACAAAGCAATAAAACCAGGCAATTTTTTGCCCAAGGTCTGCATTTTGAGGTATGGACCTATTTGGTTCGGACGGCTGGTTCGGGTGTTGTTGGCTTAATTGTTGGTATTGCTGTATTGCTTTTTGTTCTGCGGCATTGAGGATTCGTTTAGCGCGGTCAACATCACCGAGTTTTATTGCTGCTTTTCCGGCGACAGCCTCAAGGAGCAGGTCGAATGTGCCGCTTTCACGGACCTGCGCAGTTATTTGAGCCGCCTTGTGCATGTCTCTTTCGGTGTTGTATGCAGCAAGAGCCCAGGGTAAGTAAATCCGAGGCGGCAGTGGTTTTTCTGGATTGAGGTACTGAAAAAGGTTTGCGGCGTATCCGTATGCGTCAGTTGCCATATCGTAAAGCTGGAGTGTTTCTGCGTACTGGGCGAAAGATAATGCGTTATTTATGTTTATTGGATTCTGCCGGAGTCTCAGTCTGAGGTGTTCGAGTCTTTGAGCCGGGGAGATATGTTCTGGCATAAGTTCTGCGACTTTTGTGAATGCAAGGTTGTTATATTTATTCCGCTGGAATGCGATGGCGAAATATGCGGCGGCGTTTTGGAAGTCGGTTTTTTCGGCGAGCAACAGTCCAAGCAGCGTGTTTATCTGTGAATCGAATGCTTGATTTCTTCCGGCGAGTTGCTGACGAATTTCTGAGAGCAGTTGTTCTCTTTCTTTTCGTGTATTTAGTCTATCGAGTAGGTATCTGACGGCTTTGCCGGCGACTTCGAGGTCTGCATTTATGTCGACGTATTCTGCGAGCAGCGACTGGACAATTTGAGTATAGTCGTCGTGTGGGCAATGCTTTATGACGTCTATTATGGCCGGAAATACATATCCGGAGGGGCTGTCGAGTGATTTTGCGGCGATGAAAAATGTAACGGCTTGTCTTATTTTTTGCGGGTCGTTGTCGTTTTCTGTGGCGAGTTCGTATGCGATTTGCTGGAATTTTTCCGCAACGGAAGGAGAGAAGAAATCCTTTTCGGCTCTGAAGAGTTGTTGGAATGGAGTTGGGTTGAATATGGGCTGGTTTACATCCGGAAGGGTTTGTTCTTGAGGGGTTCTTTGTGCGTCGGCCGGCGGCTGCTGGGCCGGTTGCATCGGTGGCTGTGCTTGTGCGGCGAAAGCGACGGCAGCGGCTATAAAAACAGATGTCAACAGTTTGGCCGGCATACAAGTTCTCCAGTATAATTACGGGATTTAATTAT
>CAZGGE010000184.1:0-413 GCA_964524285.1 uncultured Pirellulales bacterium | reverse complement strand
ACATAGATTTCGGGCGAAATGGGCGGTTTCTTTAGGTATATAGATGCGTATGGTGTTTATTTGAGTGTTAATGGGTTTTTTTGAATGCCGGCGGGCCGACGAGGGCGGTACCGCTAATGATGATTTTGTTTTATCGGAAGTATTTTTCCGATGATTGTTATTTGCAGTTTTCATATATGGTGTTGGGTATAGCTGATTTTGTGTTTTGTTTCGCGTGCTGAGGGCCGGTTTTGGGTTTTAATTGCGGTGTACCACGTAGGATACACCGCTCGACGGGCAGTGCACCAGTGGGATACACCGCCGAATGGGTTTGAATCGGGTTTGTTTGTAAATTTTTGAGTCGTTAGAGGGGGTAAATTGGCTTTGTTTGGGTTTGAATTGCGGTGCACCACGTTGGATGCACCGCCTGACGG
>CAZGGE010000183.1:0-5394 GCA_964524285.1 uncultured Pirellulales bacterium | reverse complement strand
CTGCCTCGCATTCTCCGCACGGTGAAATTCTTCGAATATACTCCCAGCCTCTCCCTCCGGTATACCTATTCCCGTATCACTTATGATTATACAAAAACGCTCTCCCTCGTCCCGGGCCGCAAGAGAAACACTACCTCCCTCTCCGGTATATTTGACCGCATTGGCGAGAACGTTGCTAACCGCCTCTTCCACAAGAACCGACTCTCCGTAAACCTGGTCCAGACTCTCGTCAATCTCATACTCCAGCTCAATGGATTTCGAAGACGCCCGGCTTTCCACTCCCGCCAACGCATTAAAAATGCTGTTTTTAAGCGAGAAATAGCCCATATCAAGCCGACCGGTCATCTTCATTCGAGTCAGCTTCAAAAGGGCCGTAACAAACGCCATACATTTCGTCGCCCTGTGATGCGCCCGCTCAACAAGATCCGTCTGTTTATCGTTCAAAGGCCCTGCCATCCCGTTCTCAACGATTGAAAGACAACTCTGTATCGCCGCCAGGTGACCCCTGATGTCGTGCGTCAGACGAAGTACGTATTCGTTTTTCAAACGGTCCTTTTCACGAAGCATAACGTTCGCATGCTCGTAACCCGACTGCTGAGATTTGAGCTGATACGCAATGGAACTGGTCATATAAACCACAAGGTACAAAGTAACCGTGAATACGAACAGCGTCCCGAATACGAATATCCCGTCCCTGTGAAGACTGTGGTCCGCAAAGCCGGCCAGTCCATAATGCCGGATTACTCCCCTGTATTCCAGATAAATCAGAATCCCGAAAAGAAAAACCGCCAGCGTCGCCTGCAAATAGCTGTGCCGGCGGGATAAAAGAATGCTCGCGATAATCATGTGAAACACAAAAAAAAGAAAATACGGATTCTCAATCCCACCAGAGTAATGCAGGATTGTAGTAAGAATAAAAAGGTCCGCCGATATCTGAAATGTGATTATCCCCCCCATAACACTCGGCGACGGGTTCCTGCCCCCCCACGTTACATATCGCAAAAAATCGAAAAGAACAAAGTTATAAACCAGCAAAACCCCCGCAATAAAATACAAAACCTTCGCGGGCAGACTGATGTCAAGCAAATTCGTGGCTACGAACGTCGCCGCCGCAAGGGCGACTATCGCTACCCAGCGAAGCCTGACCAGCCAATACGCGCGCTGAATAAGACTCTTGCTTTGAAGAAGTGTTTCCATTGCTCAGGACTTCTCAAGAAACTTACCTACCTTCTCGAGCAACACCTCCGGTTTGACAGGCTTCTCGAGAAAGTCCTCCACGGGAAGCCATGCCTCGTCACCTGCCGCTGAAGAAAAATCAATACCCGTCTTTTCCTTCACCGACGTTATCATCAATATCGGTATCCCTTTGTATTCCTCATTCTGCTTCAGCTCACGAGAAAGAAGAAATCCTTCCCGAAGTGTATTCATCATTACGTCCAGAATTATCAAATCGGGCTTGTCCTCCTTAATCATTTCAAGGCCTATACTCCCGTCACGAGCATGCTCCACCTCATAGCCCTTTGTCTCAAGAACTACCCGCGTCGCTTCAACAATATCGGGGTCGTCGTCGATGATTAAAATTTTATGCTCACTCATGGCTTTTCCTCAAAAATCCCGCAATTGCCGTTATTCAAAAATTCCACTCTAACAATATATACCCCCAAAATCCTCAAAAGTCAACAACGCCCCAAAAACCTCCTGTCAACATCGGATTAAGGCAAATCCTCGCTCAAATCTAAAGCCCGAAAAAAATCTCTACGCCTTTAAAGCAAACCTTCGCTCTTCAAAAACTCCTTCGCTACCGCCGCCGGCGTCTTGAGCTTGTCCGTTACCGCATAATTCATTTTCCGCATCTGCTCCGCTGTAATCATACCCGAAAGCTTCTCCAGAACATCCCCCAACCCCGCAAATTCATTCAGCGCCTCCTCACTCACCACTATACACGCATCATAAGGCGGAAAAAGATTCCTGTCGTCTTCCAGAACACGAATATCATACGACGCAATTCGTCCGTCGGTCGCAAAGGCGTCTATCACGTCTACCGAACACCCCTGAAGCGCCTTATACATTAAATCCGGGTCCAGATATGTTATATCCTCGAACATATAACCGTAAACCTCCTCGAAACGTTTATATTCGGGCCTCGTCGTAAACTCGTGGTCAAATCCCGCCTTAAGCTCATCGGAATACGCCGAAAGCTGTGAGATTTTCTCAACACCCAGCTTCTCCGCCTCACCCCCTCGCATCGCCAGCGTGTAAGTGTTGTCAAATCCAAGAGGCTCACAAAACTTAAGGCCCCAACGCTCCCTGAATTCCCTCCGAACTTCCTCCAGTATCTGACCCCGACCCTTTGAAGAATCATATTGCTCATCCAGTATATTGACCAAAGCCGTCCCCGTGTATTCGACATACATATCCAAATCCCCCTCTTTTAACGCCGAAAAGCAAACCTTGGTCCCCTGCAGCCCAAGCCGTCGCCTCACCTTCAAATCCGTATGAGACTCAATAAGCTGCGCCACCATCTCACCCAGAATCTTCTGCTCGGTAAAATGCTTCGAGCCGACCACCACGTCGCCCGTCTCCCCCACAAAAACCGCCGCTGCCAGACCGCCCAGTAACAAACAAATCGCACCTGCGCTCAAAACCTTCTTGAAAAGTCCCGCTTCCGCCGACGCACCGGCCTTGGAAATCTTCAGCCCCCTCGGCGTAAGCAAACCCTGGCCAAGTGCCACCAGCCCGTCAAGAGACAAAGCAAGCAATATCGCTGGTATCACACCCGCAAAAATCAGCGCACTGCCCTTCGTCTGCATCCCCCTCATTATCATCTCACCAAGACCACCACCGCCGATAAAGGTACACAACGTCGCAATTCCCACACAAATCACCATCGACGTACGTATACCCGCCATCACTATCGGGATGCAAAGTGGTATCTCAACACGCAACAGTATCTGACTACCCGTCATCCCCATACCACGACCAACCTCGATTATCGCAGGGTCAACCTCCTCGATAGCCGTATACGTGTTCCGCATAATCGGAAGCAATGCATACAAAAACAACGCCACCACCGCAGGCAAAACCCCGATACCAAGGAGCGGTATCATCAATGCAAGTAACGCTAAACTCGGTATGGTCTGAATAACGCTCGCCAAGCCAAGCACCGGCGAAGAAAGCCTCCTGAAACGCGTCAAAAAAATCCCCGTTCCCACTCCCAGACTCACCGCCAGAGCCATGGCAAATACCGTAAGTCGAATATGCTCGATGAGCTGCCCCGTCAGCTCCACCCGACGCTGCCAAATCACCTCAAACAAAACCGGCCCCGCCTCCGCCGACTCAACCTCACGCCCCTGCCTCTCACCAGCCTCAGACCACCCATCTGCAAAAGATATAAAAAAGACCCCAATCGAAAAAATAAATATCATTGCGAAAATAATCGCAACTCGTAATTTAAAGGCCCCGAAAATCATTGCTCCGCTCCTATTTCCTCCAGAACCTCCGTAATCAATCCCAGCAAAAGCTTCTTCGAAAGCCTGCCCACACACTTGTCACCCTCGTACACCAAAAGAGAACTACTGCCCGTCGTCTTGAATAAATCAAGCGCCTCCACCAGAGAGCTTTTACCACGCAGATAATGCCTCGGCTTTCCCTCGGGGGCCTCCTCCTCAACCCCCCGCGAATAATCCATCACCGACTTGATTGTCTTCGTCAAAAGCGACAACTGAAATCGATGCTGACCCAGAAAATCACTCACAAATTCGTTCGCAGGCTGCTCCACAAGCTCGACCGGCGGCGCCAACTGCTTGAGCCTGCCCACATCAAGCAACGCTATCCGGTCCCCAAGCTTCACCGCCTCGAAAATATCGTGCGTAACAAACACAATCGTCTTCTGTATCCGCACCTGTAAATCCAGAAACTCGTCCTGAAGCTGCTCTCGCGTCAACGGATCCAGCGCCCCGAAAGGCTCATCCATCAAAATCACCTCCGGGTCCGCCGCCAGCGCACGCGCAACTCCTACCCGCTGCTTCTGTCCACCGCTCAACTGTACCGGATAACGTCCCCTGAACTGACCCGGCTCAAGACCCACCATTTTCAAAAGCTCACTCTCCCTGCTCGCGATTTCAGCCGAAGACCACTTCAAAAGACGCGGCACAACTCCAATATTCTCCCCAACCGTCATATGCGGAAACAACCCGATATGCTGAATGGCATAACCAATCTTACGACGCAATTCAATCGGATTCTGCTCCAGAATATTCTTGTCGCCGATAAATATCCGACCCGACGTAGGCTCGATAAGACGGTTTATCATCTTCATCGTCGTCGTCTTGCCGCTGCCGCTCGTGCCAAGCAAAACCAGAATCTCGCCCTCTCCCACCTCAAGCGACAGCTCACAAACCGCCTTCACTCCACCCGAATAAGTCTTGCTGACCCGCTCTAACCTTATCAAACGCTCTTCCTTGAAAAAACTTCAAACCCACACGAAAAATCCTTCGCCATTGGCACGACCTGGCCCGACAACCATAAAACTTAACCGATTTATACTCTTCCTTCAACAAATACCTCCTCAACACAAGAACCTCAACCGACGCAACTTCCATAACGAACACACCCCCTCGACGCGAAAAAAAAGAAACTGTGATGATAAATCTGAAAACCGTCCTGAACCAGAAAACTGTCAACCTTCGCACTCATCCGCGAATTGTAAACCAGATTCTCCGCGCACCCGCCCGGCAGGCTCAGCCGCTGCCCCCACTGCTCTATCTGCTCCGGCGTCTACCCCGAGAAGTTCCGCCCTTACCACCGCAGATAAACACACCAAGCTCCTCTTCCTCGCCCCGTATCGCCTCCTTCAGAGACGCCGTCAGTATCGTCGTAAGCCCCGACGAATTCCAGTTGAACGACAGAACCGTCCACAGAAATTGAAACCATACCGGGTCCACTATCCTCCGCACAAACTCGTCAACCCCGAACTCCCCCACCAGAACCCTGCTCATCTGCCTGCCGAGCTTCACCATCCGCCAAAACAACAACCGCGGACAAACCCCTGTATCAAGCGTAAATTCTGCTATCGCCCTGAGCATATTACAGAAACCCGTCTCTTTCCTGACTCGTCAGGTCATTTCACTAAAAAGCCAGTTTTCGAGCCGTTTTTCTGCTGTTGTTGCATATTCCTTTGCTATCTCAAACCCGAGGTATTGCCGCCCGGTATTTCTCGCTGCCACAAGTGTAGTCCCACTTCCACAAAAAGGGTCTAACACCAATTGGTAACCGGTCAGTTATGGGTGGGTGGTCTTTGATTTTGGCCCTTTTTTGTGAGACTCAAGTCTAACACAGAGAATTTCCGATAAAACTACAGCTCGTTGAGTTATATCAAACAAATCGGATAAGGCT
>CAZGGE010000182.1:1289-5443 GCA_964524285.1 uncultured Pirellulales bacterium | reverse complement strand
ACAGCCAATTTCTGCTGCTTATATCCGTACACCAGATTATATCCATGTGCGATGCAGTGTGAGTAGGCGATAATCAAAGCCGGCCCGGGGTAACTTTCCGCCTCGATAAATGCTTTTACGGTCTGATTCGGATTTGCTCCCATTGCAACCCTTGCAACATAAATGCTTCCGTAGGTCATGGACAACAATGCGAGGTCTTTTTTGGCCTGCGGCTTTCCGGCGGCTGCGAATTTTGCGACGGCACCGCGAGGTGTAGCTTTCGACATCTGGCCTCCCGTATTCGAATATACCTCGGTATCGAGAACAAGAACGTTTACGTCCCTGCCGCTTGCAAGGACATGGTCCAGTCCCCCGTAACCAATATCATACGCCCATCCGTCGCCGCCGAGCGCCCATACGGACCTTCGAACCAAATAATCAGCAATGCCCAACAGTCTTTTTGCCTCTTTCCCGCCGGCCTTGCTGCATTGTTCCTTCAACCGTGCTACACGTTGCCGCTGGTTTTCGATAGTCTGCTGTGAAGGGTCGTTGGCAAAAACTGCCGTTCGGATTTCGTCGGCCAGAGCTGGTTCAACGTCGTTATTCTCCGCCGCCCCTGCCAGGAGCTCAAGTGCGTAGGTTTTGAACTTGTCTGCGGTCAGCCTCATCCCCATCGCGAATTCGGCATTATCTTCGAAGAGGCTGTTACTCCATACAGGCCCCCTGCCGTCGTTTCTTTTTGTATATGGCGTGGTTGGCAGGTTTCCACCATAAATAGACGAGCATCCTGTTGAGTTACCTATCATGGCCCTGTCGCCGAACAACTGTGTCATCAACTTCACGTAAGGCGTCTCGCCGCAACCTGCACAGGCACCGGAATATTCGAATAATGGTGTAATGAACTGGCTGCCCTTGACCGTATCCGCCTTGAAAAGGCCGGGATCCGTATTCGGCAGGGACAGGAAGAAATCATAATTTTCGCTCTCCCAGCGTCTTAGCGGCTCCTGAAGTTCCATGTTTATTGCTTTTTTGCCGGTGGGCTGTTTATTCTCATCCCTTTGTTGTGCGGGGCAAATCTGCACACACGCACCGCAACCCGTACAGTCTTCCGGAGCAACCTGGACGGTAAATTTCAGCCCCGACAGGTCTTTGCCCTTTGCATCTGTACTCTTGAACGTTTCAGGTGCATTATCGAGATACTTTTGCTCATAAGCCTTCATTCGAATCGTACCATGGGGACAAACCAGCGAACAACGCCCGCACTGGATACAAATGTCCGGCTCCCAAACCGGAATCTTAACGGCAACGTTTCTTTTCTCGTATTGTGTGGTTCCGCTTGGGAATTTTCCGTCGACCGGCATCTTGCTGACGGGCAATTTATCACCGCGGCGTTCAATAAGTGTGGCGGTAACATCCTTTACAAATTCAGGTGCATCCTCGGGCACAGCCGGTCGCATGGTCAATTCGCTTGTAACCTTATCGGGAACCTTCACCTCATAAAGTTTGTCAATCGCTCCATCCACCGCAGCGTAATTCATTTGAACAACCTTTTCGCCCTTTTTCCCGTAGGTCTTTTGTATGGTGTCCTTTATGGCCTTGACCGCTGTTTCGAGGGGGATGATGTTGCTTATCTTGAAGAACGCCGTTTGCATAATGACGTTAATGCGAGGCCCCAATCCGATTTCCTCGGCAATCGAAATGGCATCAATAACATAGAACTTGAGCTTTTTATCCAGTATCTGTTTTTGTACCTGCTGTGGCAGGTTGTCCCAGACTTCCTCGGGGCCGTGACTTGTAGTAAGAAGGAAAGTACCGCCCTGTTTTGCCACTGAAAGCATATCATACTTTTCAAGGAAGCTGGGATTATGACAGGCAACGAAATCAGCTCTGCCGACGTGATAGGGTTTTCGCAATCGATTTTTTCCAAACCGAAGATGTGATATGGTGACGGCCCCGGCTTTTCTTGAATCGTATTCGAAATAACCCTGAGCATAGTTGTCCGTCAGTTCCCCGATAATTTTAATTGAATTATGGTTTGCACCGACTGTTCCGTCTGAGCCGAGTCCCCAGAATCTGGCGGAAAAGAGGCCCTTTTCTTCAATCTCAAAAGACTCATCGACTTCGAGACTTGTATTTGTAACGTCATCGATTATGCCAACCGTAGACCTGTTTTTTGGTTCGTCTTTGTCAAGATTATCGAATACGGCCTTGACCATTGCCGGCGTGAATTCCTTTGAGCTTAACCCGTAGCGACCGCCCACAATGACCGGATAATGCTCGAAAGGCGGTTTGTCCGAATCCATCGCCTCACTGATGGCAGAGCGAACATCGAGATACACAGGCTCGCCGAGAGAGCCGGGTTCCTTGGTACGGTCGAGGACTGCAATCTTTCTGACCGTTTTCGGAAGTGCATCGATAAAGTGTTTCGTGCTGAACGGACGATAGAGTCTTACCTTAATGACTCCCACTTTTTCGCCCTGGGAATCGAGAAATTCGGCGGTTTCGTGTGCAGTATCGGCTCCGGAAGTCATTATCACAATCACCTTTTGTGCATTCTCGGCGCCGACGTAATCGAAAAGGTGGTATTTTCGGCCTACAACCTGGTCGAATTTATCCATAGTTTGCTGTACAATCTGAGGTGCGTCAAGATAGTATTTATTAACCGTTTCTCTTCCCTGAAAGTAGACGTCCGGATTTTGAGCGGTTCCGCTTATCATGGGCCTGTCCGGTGAAAGTGCACGTGCCTTTGCCTCGGCCACGAGCTTTTCGTCAATTACCGCCCGCATATCATCCAGTGTCAGTTCTTCAACTTTCTGCACTTCGTGGCTTGTCCTAAAGCCGTCGAAAAAATGCAGAAATGGCACTCGCGTGGCCAAAGTTGCCTGTTGAGCAATAAGCGAAAAATCCATAACTTCCTGAATATTGCAGGAAGCGAGGAGGGCAAAGCCTGTCTGTCGACACGCCATCACATCAGAATGGTCGCCGAATATCGACAGAGCCTGGCACGCCAGCGAACGGGCCGACACGTGGAAAACTGTCGGCAATAACTCGCCGGCGATTTTATACATGTTTGGTATCATCAATAGCAGTCCCTGCGAGGCCGTGAAAGTCGTGGTAAGTGCCCCCGTAGCCAAAGCCCCGTGCACCGCCCCCGCTGCACCGCCTTCCGACTGCATTTCCGTAACCGACGGCACCGTTCCCCAGAGGTTGCGTTCTCCCTTAGCCGACTTCGCATCAGCCATTTCACCCATAGGGGAACTGGGTGTTATCGGATATATTGCAATCACTTCGTTTGTGGGATGAGCAACCGTTGCTACGGCGGTATTTCCGTCAATCATAACCTTTCTACGATTCATAATTTCTCCATTTTTGTTACAGAAACAATAACTTTTGCCTGATAAATGCCAATTTCAGATTTCGCTCAAATTCTGTTCGATCAATTTGCAACATTGCCTGAGTATTCTCGTATACCTCTTATATCATTGTCATGGTTTTTCAGCAACGTAAAATTCCACTTCGACAACCTCATCCCCCGAGATACGAAGAAATCGAAGTTAAAACGTAACAGCTATTTATCCGCCGGCTTTTCCTTTTTCAGCACGGCCGTCGGAGTCGTATCACACTTAAGGTCTCCCATAGCAAACTGAATCCCATCGAGATAGTGCCGGAGAACGGTCTCATTCCAGAAGATGTGATGATTATGTCCGAGGGAACAGTAAAAGACCCTTCCTTTGCCGTACCTGCGGACCCAGCTAATCGGATTTTCGGTGGCCTTTTTGTATACAGTTTTCGTTCTTAAATCCGAATAATCGATGCTCAACAAGACACGGCAATTCTGATACAAATCAAGCTGCTTGAGCAGATAAATCTCATCATTTATCCTGAAGCGTTTTTCCTCGAAAGCCTTATTGAGTACATGATCAGGGTCGTCGACTTTCACCATCCAGGTGCCCCCGGCCGTCCAGGGGTGGCCCTTAAAAAGCCCGCCCATCATTCGTGCAGCCTCGGGCCACTTGTAAAAATTGTCCGTAGCGGCGTGAATACCGATTATTCCTTTGCCCCCTTTTACAAAATCCATCAGGCTCTTACGCAGGTTCGGGTCTTCGAAACCGAGTTTTGTCGTATTGTTAAAACAAACTGCGTCGAACCTCTTTAAGCTTTCGGCTCTGAAGACA
>CAZGGE010000182.1:0-1279 GCA_964524285.1 uncultured Pirellulales bacterium | reverse complement strand
CAGTTTTTCAGGTTTAAAGACATCCATATCCTCGCTTATTGTAACTTCGAAAGCACCTGTTTTTTCACCCATAATTTGCAGTGCTTTATTGCAATATGGAATAGAACTGTGCTTATACCCTTTACAAAGGCTGAAAACCAGCAACTTTCCCGGCTTTTTGGGAGCGACCCTTGCCTTTGCGGGCATGGCTTTTTGCATCTTTTTAATTTCCTCTTCCTTCACCGCAGCGAGGCAACTCGACAAAGTCATAACCAGACAAACACCGGCCACGAGCATATTTATAAAGTAAAACCTGAATTTCATCTTTCACACTCCCTAAAACAATCAATTTTGAACATCAAATCAGTTACACATTAATTCGTCTAAAAATTGTAATTGTTCTTTTTAATATAAGGCCTGAACTTTTAGCTTATCGACAAACGCCTGATATTTAGTTGCCAATGCCTGCCTGCCCGGCCTTTCGCCAACTACAACTCGTATACAATACGCAATTTCAAGGACTTGGCCGGCTTCCAGCTCTTTCCTGAAATAGGCACCGAACCTTCCATAATCCCTATACGCGGAATAAATTGTCGGCTCGGGATTATCAGGATGATTCATGTGCTGGACATTATAGCGCTTACCGTTTAGGCCGTACGACAACTCCACCCACGGCAAATTGAGGTCTCGTCTGGGATTTATTCCTTCTTTGTGAAACAAATATGTCGCTTTAGAGTCCTCGTTTCCCTTCTTTGCCTGTATGGCAACTTCGTTATGGGCCCGATACTGGATTCCACCATGCTCCGGGTCCGCATTAAGGATAACCTTGCCGTTGGACGCTTTCAATTTGCTGCGGAACTCCAGCAGCAAAATCGCAGTTTTGTTTTGCCGAAAAAGTGTTATTTGCCGCTCTTCGTCGAGCAATTTCCTGTTGTCTTCACCCTGCCATTCAATCAAGGAAGTGCAACGTGCCAGCACCGGCCCGCCTGTCTTCTTAAGAAATTTACTATGTATCTGGGTTCCGGCATATTTTTTTGGCGGATTGCCCCGCATGTGCCAGGTATCATATTCCTTACCTTCGAACAACAACCTGTTCCACCCTATGAATATACCTCGATGGTGCGGATAGGTAATTTGTTTTTCGAGATACGGATTAACGCCGTCCGGCCCGTTGGTAATCAAGTTTTTGCCGTTTTCGTCAAAAATGTGATAAAAAGGCTTATAAGTCTCAAATCTTTGCTGCGGCGTCGAAGCGTTGTGGCCGTACATGTATCGAGCAACTTTTCGACCATCGAAAACA
>CAZGGE010000181.1:0-5481 GCA_964524285.1 uncultured Pirellulales bacterium | reverse complement strand
CTTAAAGTGGCCATAGACGTCCTTCGACAGGGAAGGATGATGTTCATAACCCCCGACACCCCGCGGAAACCACATGAGGGTGTGCCGGTAAAAATTCTCGGCAAAAGGACGTATTTCCCCGTCGGCGTATTTGTTATGTCCCTGCGCACCGGCGCACCGGTTGTCCCCACGTGGTGGCACCGGCATAACGGGATTTATCACATCCGGTATTCCGAGCCGTTCGAACTTAAACGCGGCGGAAACCTGAACGCGAAAGCCGAACAGGCTACAAAAAAATGGGCCGACGACGTAGATAAATTCATTCGTAAATACCCGCAGATGTGGTGGAACTGGCTCGACAAAAGATGGACTCACATCCTCCGTAATCAAGGTCTGTAAACTCCGGCCCGCGGGTTCTCCTGAAAGGAACCGATATGCACGAAGAAATCAAAAGGTTGTTCGACCTGGGCGGCAAAGTATCTTTGATAGTTGGCGGGGCGAGGGATTTTGGTTTTGATATGGCGTGCGTTGTTGCCGCCGCGGCAAGCGACCTTGTCATAACCTCCCGCAGTTATGAAAACGCTCAGGCGTCGGCGGCTAAACTCAAGGATAAATTCGATGTAGATGTGCTGGGCTTTCAACTGGACCATACGGATGCGAATCAGTTGAGGGACGTAGTCGACCGAATAAGTCGATGCAAAAAACGAATCGATATATTGATAAACAACGCCGGAGGCGGGGCGGGCGAAGCGCCGAGCCGATTGTTTGAAAAATCGCCGGACAGAGTGGCTGATTTGATAAAAAGGAACCTGACGGGAACGTTATACTGCTGCCGCGAAGTCGGAAAAATAATGGCACAGCAAAAATATGGAAAGATAGTCAATATCGCTTCCATTGCAGGTGTTGTGGGTCGAGATAGAAGAATGTATGACCGCAGCAATCTGGACGGCCAGTCGATAGATTACGCCGCTGCCAAGGCGGGCGTAATCGGGATGACCAGAGACCTCGCGGCCTATTTATCACCAATGGGCGTATACGTAAATTGCATCTCTCCGGGAGGTTTTAATCGCGGTCTGCCCGAAAAGTTTGTAAAAGATTACAGCGACCGGACGCCTTTGGGCCGGATGGGCCGCGACGGAATCGATCTTAGAGGTGCGGTCTTATTTTTGTGTTCGCCGGCTTCCGATTATGTTACCGGCCACAACCTTGTTGTTGACGGAGGTTTCTCAATATGGCAATGAAAAAGAGGGTCGTGATTGTCGGGCTCGGTTCAATCGGCCGCCGACACGCAAGGTTACTGAAGGAACGTGACGACACTACCATAGAAGGCGTTGAGCCGAACACTGATTCCCTGGCGGAGTGTAAAGACAAACTGGGTGACTTTACCTCATATACTTCCTTCGATGCGATGCTAAAAAGTGCACCTGAGATTGTCCTGATTGCAACGCCATTTCAGTTGCACGCCGAGCAGACCGTCAAGGCCCTCGATGCAGGCTGTCATGTGCTCTGTGAAAAACCAATGAGCGACAGCCTGGATGATGCAAAGAAAATGAAAGCAGCGGCGGATAAAAACAAAAGAATACTCAACATCGGCTTTAATTTGCACTTCAGCCCATGCCTGCAAAAGCTCAAGGCCTGTATCTGTCGGGGCACACTCGGCAAAATTCTTCATGCGCACGTCCGCGTGGGAGCGTATCAAACTCTTACCTGTTCACAATCGCGCTACCAGTCGGACTTCGAGGGTGCTTTAATTTTTGATTATGCACATCAACCGGATATTCTTTACTGGCTTTTGAATGAAATTCCCTCAACCGTATTTGCAGGCGGCTTACAGGCAGGCAACTTCGAGCTTACCTCTAATCCGAACTTTATAGATATATTGAGTTTGTATAAAACCCCGTTAATGACCACCATACATCTAAACTATGCCCAATCTCCCGTCAGGCACGAATATGAAATTGTCGGTGACAAAGGTTGGGCCAGGCTCGACGTTAATGAGAGTGTCTTGAAACTCGTTGTTCGCTCGGATGTTAAAACCGAATCAATACCTCATGAACGTGATAAACTTTATCGTGATGAACACCAGGCGTTTTTCGACGCCGTCGACGGCAAAAGAGTACCGGAAACTTCGGCGGACGACGGCCTGGTCTCCACCGCAATATGCCTGGCATCATTGAAATCCTGCAAATCACGCAGCCCTGTTAATGTCGAGATTCCATGACAATCGGTGTCGGCTGGCGGGGGCCTTTATGGAGCTAAGAACAATGAACGTTGACAGGATTAGTGAGCTAACGAGGATTTATCGAGATGGTCTGCTCGATGACACCATGCCCTTCTGGATGAAACACACAATCGACAACGAATATGGAGGTTTTCTCAATTACCTCGACCGCGACGGCACAGTCCTTAACCACGATAAACCCGTCTGGGTGCTCGCCAGATTTACCTGGCTTACCGCCACGCTCTATAATAACGTAAAAAAAAGAACACAATGGCTCCAGGCTTCAAAGCTCGGCATTGATTTCCTCGAAAAGCACTGTTTCGATGCCGATGGACGCATGTTCTTCGAAGTAAACAGAGAAGGCAGGCCCCTGAGAAAACGACGATACCTTTATACCGAACATTTTGGCGCTATGGCCTTCTCCGAATATGCAATCGCTGCAAGGGACGAAAAGAGACTAAAAAAAGCAAGGGACATCTTCAATCTCATCTTACACTATCGCAGCAACCCCGGACAACTGCCACAAAAAATATTTCCTCAAACACGAAAAACCAAAAGCCATGCAGCGACAATGACGCTGCTTCGTATATCTCAACAGATGCGAAAAGCAGATGCAAATCATTTATACGATTCCTGCATCGAAAGATGTATGAATGAGTTATTCGATGACTTTATGAAATACGAAAAGAAGGCGCTTCTGGAAACAGTGATGACGGACGGTCGGATGCTCGAAGGCGTTGACGGACGTTGTGTAAATCCCGGCCATGCCATAGAAACTGCATGGTTTCTTATGCAGGAATCCGAATATCGTAATGATAAGACCATTCTCGATAAAGCCTGTACAATATTAGACTGGTCGCTCGAACTCGGCTGGGATAAAAAATACGGCGGAATATTATATTTCGTGGATGTTGACGGAAAACCACCGCCGCAACTCGAGCATGACATGAAATTGTGGTGGCCGCATACCGAAGCAATATATGCCTGCCTGCTCGCTTATTATCTGACTGAACGAAAAAAATATCTGCATCACCACCATCGAATACATGATTATGCCTACTCTCACTTTCCCGATGAAAAGTGTGGTGAATGGTTTAAGTATCTTCATCGGGACGGCTCGCCGGCTTCAACCCTAAAAGGAAACAGATGGGCCGGACCGTTTCATCTGCCGAGAATGCAGCTTAACTGCTGGAAACTGCTTGAGCGAATAAAAAAATCGTGCGACTGAAAACAGCTTAAAACACCCCAGCAGTTCAATATCATCATTTAAGCTTGACCGGAAGCCCTGAAAACCTGTATAAATATGAACCGTAACAAAGCAAAAGACCAGTTTGACTCGGAAAGGAGAGACCATCATGGCCAACTGTCACGAAATGAAAGCCGGTGAAGTCTACTGCTGTTCTACCTGCGGCCTTGAATTGCAGGTACTAAAGGAATGTAAAGAAGTCGGCACGCCTGCCGAAGACTGCGCTTGCCACGATTCAGAAGCCGATTGCACATTCTCATGTTGCGGCTCAGACCTGGTAAAAAAACAGTAACTCCAATATTGAAACCGTAAAAACCGCCGCCCGCAAAACTGCAACTGTAATTCCGGACGGAAATTAAGGGACATTTTTGTTTCTGCCCGGAGCCGGTTAATATAATATGAACATTATCCACGACATCCAGAACCTCGAACAGACGCCGAAAAACTGCGTCCTGACCATCGGCAACTTCGACGGAGTCCACATCGGGCACCGGCAAATCATCGACGTCGCAAAACAGCAGGCTCAAAAACGAAATACCTGCATCGTCTCCATGACATTCGAGCCGCACCCCGTTGCGATACTGCATCCCGAAAAAGCGCCCGGCGTTCTCACACCCCTGAAACTAAAACAGCACCTGCTCACCCAAATCGGCATCGACTACCTCATAGTTCTCGAAAGCCGGCCCGAACTTCTCAGTCTCTCGCCGAAAGCCTTCGTCGACAAAATCCTCGCCAAAAAAATCAAACCCGCACTAATCGTGGAAGGCGAAGATTTCAATTTCGGCGCCCGCCGCGAAGGAAACATCGAGACACTCAGGCAAATCGGCTCCAGAAAAGGTTTTGAAGTCCTCGGCGTCCCCCCTAAAAAAGCGACCCTCTCGACCGGGCAGACGGTAAAGGTGTCCAGCACCATCATCCGGTACATGCTCGAGTCGGGCCACGTCGCCGACGCCACCGCAACGCTTTCAAGACCGTACCGCATCATGCAAAAAATCACACCCGGCCGGGGCATCGGCAAAAAGCTCGGCTTCCCCACGTTAAACATGGAGCCGCCCCAACAAATCCTGCCTGCAGAAGGTGTCTACGCGGGCTTCGTGGAAATCGAAGACTCCTGTGAGCAATTGCTGACCACCGCCCGAAAATGGCCCGCCGCCTTCAGCATCGGGCAGGCAAGAACGTTCGGCCCCGAGTTCCCTGTGTTAATCGAGGCTCACCTGCTCACCACTGAAACCACCGACGCAAAAGATAAATGGATGACAATGGATTTTGTCCGGAAAATAAGAAACCAGCACAAATTTTCAAACTCCGAACAACTGTCAAAGCAAATCGAAAAGGACTGTCGGCAGGCAAAGCAAATCCTCACCGCCGCTCTCGCCGAAGAAAAAAAAAACACAAACCGATTCATAAATAATGCCCGAAAAAGGAAAATACCTCTATGACTGGCCCCGGCCGATGGTTACCGTCGATGCCGTGGTCTTCGCCTTCATAGAAAAAAGACCGCACGTGCTGCTGATTCGACGAGGAAAACAACCCTTCAAAGGAAAATGGGCGCTGCCGGGCGGCTTCGTCGAAATGGACGAAGAGCTTGAACACGCCGCCGAAAGAGAACTGGCCGAGGAAACGGGACTCAAAAACGTAACGCTCGAGCAACTGCGCACCTTCGGAAAATGCGGAAGAGACCCGCGCGGAAGACAGATTTCAATCGCCTACGCAGGTATCGCACAAAAAGCAATCGATAACATAAAGGGCGCAGACGACGCCGATAACGCAAAATGGTTCGATATAAAAAAACTCCCTCAGAACCTCGCCTTCGACCACGACCGGATTATTGAAACAGCTATCAATAGATTCAAACACAAAAAAGTCATTAACACCTGAACTCCCTCGGCACAAACCCCGCCGGCCCGGATAAATTCGAAAGGCTGCTTACAAAATCCTGCTCGCCCGCTTGGCCTGCTTGTTGAACAATCGTAACTGTACGTCGACCGCGCCGAGCGCCCAGTCAATATAGTGTAATTTATGAGCCGGATTACCG
>CAZGGE010000180.1:0-5541 GCA_964524285.1 uncultured Pirellulales bacterium | reverse complement strand
CCGCCGAAGTTCTGGTCAACGGCAGGGTTGCCGGCGTGAGGGTTGCACGGCCGTTCAAATTTGACTTAACCAGACTGCTTTCCGAGGGACGGAACATGCTTGAAATACGGGTAGCCAACACCATCGCACCACATTACACTGTTACAAATCAGTCTTTGTGTCTCGGGCCGACCACATCGGGAATTATGGGGCCTGTAAAGTTAGAATTATTTTCGCGCAGGCGGCAGGGACGTTAACAAATCGGGTTTAAAGGAAAATGATGACCGTAACAAAAGCCGTATTATATTGTATTGCATCATGCATTTTGCCTGTTTGTGGAGGATGCGGGTTGCAGTTACCGGCCAAGGCGGATATAGATAAACTGGAATATAAGTGGCAGAAAACGGACAGGTCGCTTGCCCTGCAAAGGTTCGAGGAAGCGATATGGCGGCTGGGGTACGGGGAGAAGGACGGCAGACCTTATTTTCATCCGTTAGCACTTGTGGACGGCAGCGTTGTTACGTGGCATGGTCCGGGCGACCATCCGTGGCACCTGGGTTTGTGGTTCTCGTGGAAATATATAAACGGCATTAACTACTGGGAATATCAGAAACATAGCCGTCAGCCTGCAGGCTGCACGGAGGTTCTTGAGGTGCATTTTGATACTCGTTCAGATTTTTCGGCCCGGATAGAGATGCAACTCAGTTATCATCCGCCCGGCGAGGCCGGCGTTCTTGGAGAGCATAGAATCATGGAGGTCAGCCCACCGGATGAAGGCGGGAGTTACAGGATTGACTGGCAAAGCAAATTTACCGCAGGCCCCCGCGAGGTACATCTGGACCGCACCCCCATCAAGGGTCAGAAAGGCGGTAAATGGTACGGCGGATATACGGGACTCTCGGTTCGCGTTGCGCGCGACAGCAGCGACTGGAGCGTTGTGGATAGCCGTAATAGACAAAATATCGAGGCACACGGAAAAAGGTCGCGATGGCTCGATTTTTCCATGAAGACCGCAAACGGAGAAAACGCGGGAATAGCATTTTTTGGCCACCCGGATAACCCGAGGTATCCGACCTATTGGCACCTTATAATGGATCCGAAGGTACCTTTCGGCTATTTTAATGCTGCTTTTCTTTATCGTGAACCCTTGACATTAAATGCCGGCGAACAAATCACTTTCAAGTATCGTGTGCTCGTACATCCGGGCGTGACGGATAAGAGAATGCTCGAAAACGAATGGGTACATTTCAGCAAGACGGAGAGGTTGAAATGCGAAGTCAATTAACAAGAAGAAGATTATTGAAGCGAAGCGCGGCCTTTGCGGGTGCGGCTGCCGCTGCACCTTTTGTCATTACCTCAAATGCTTTGGGCAGTCGTACCAAGCCTCCGGCCAGTGAACGAATCACGCTGGGTTTTATCGGTGCAGGGGAGCGCGCACGTTATAGTCTCATACCGGCTTTTGTTCAGTTCGCAGACGTCGAGTGTGTGGTGTTATGCGATACTTTCGGCTACCGTCGGCACTCACGCGCGGCACACATAAATAATTTGTACAGCAAAAATTTTAGAACTCGGTCCACAAGGTGCGGTACATGCAGGGATTTTCGCGATGTTCTTTCCCGCGAGGATATAGACGCGGTGGTAATAGCGACACCGGATCACTGGCATGTCCCCATGGCAATAGAGGCAGCCCGTGTTGGTAAAGACATGTATCTTGAAAAACCGCTGGGGGTTAGTATAGCCCAGGGCCGGACATTACGCAAGGCGATAAACGAGCACCACAATATTTTTCAATTCGGGACACAGCAGCGTTCCGACAGGAATTTCCGCTTTGCCTGCGAACTCGTTCGTAACCGTAAAATCGGCAAACTCCATACCATACATGTATGGTGCCCTCAGGGGGAAGTGGGCGGCTCCGCGACGCCGTGTCCCGTTCCCGGAGACCTCGATTACAATATGTGGCTCGGTCCGGCACCGAAAAAACCGTATACGAAAGACAGGTGTCTCGGCAGAGGATTCAGGAAGGGTGTTTTTCATGTATATGATTATACGCTGGGTTTTATAAGCGGCTGGGGTATTCACCCTCTCGACATCGCACAATGGGCAAACGATGCCGACAATACGGGTCCAGTGCAGTACGAGGGTGTGGGCAGGTTTCCCGAAAAGGGCCTGTATAACACAGCCGTCGAATGGGACGTCAAATGCCTTTACGCCAACGGAGTGAAACTTCATTTTATGAGCGAGACAATCGCCAGGCCGATTGTGCAAAAATATCATCCGAAACCCGCCAATCACGGTACTACCTTTGTCGGCGACGAAGGCTGGGTAAGCGTCGACCGCATGGGAATTTACGCGGAACCCGCCTCTGTTCTGGACTGCGGTATTCGTGCGGACGAAATCCGGCTATATAAAAGCGACAATCAGATGCGTAATTTCATTGACTGCGTTCGAAGCCGGCGGCAGACAATCAGCCCGATAGAGGCCGCTGTTCGGGGAGATACTATCTGTCATCTCAGCGACATAGCCGTCCGTACGGGTCGAAAAATCAAATGGGACGGCGACGCCGAGGTCATAATCGGCGACCCAATCGCCGAGCGCATGACCACACGCGCTATGCGGGCACCGTGGCGATTGTAAAAATCAGGAGCATTCCTTGACAAGCAGGCAGTGCTTCTGTAGTCTACTCGGCGTATTGTGTTAACTTAAGTTTGTAATTTTTCCAATCAAAACGTAAAGGAGGCCGCAAAATGGGCAACATCAGCGTCGGCTTGAATGCAGAGTTTTCGCGAAGCTCGGACAAACCTTTCGAATGGGCGGTTGAAAAAGCCGCGGAATACGGCTACGAATATTTTGAGCCTATGGTGCACTTCGGCAGAGAGCTAATGAGCGAGGCGGGATATTTTCATACCGTTTCCCTGTTTGACGACCCCTATCGAATGAAAGATGCCTGCGACAAAGCGGGAATAAAGATTTCGGGATTGCAGTCGCACGGCCCGACGGGCAGGCCTGATGTACACGGAGAATATCTGAAACTGTCTATCCGGTCAGCAGCCGAAATAGGCGTCCCTGTTGTCAATACCGATGAAGGGAAAAAGGCATCATGGACCACCGAAGAAGAAGATATGGTATTAATAAAATATACACTTCGCGAGGCGGCCTTCATCGCTGAGCGACGCGATATCAAAATCGGGCTTGAATGTCACCAGCAATACTCGATGAGTCCGGACGGACTCGACAGACTTTATAACCTTGTGGATTCACCCGCAATGGGAATTAACCTTGATATGGGTAATGCGTATCTCGCCGGCGCCGACGTATATAAATGGCTCGAACGGGTCGCGGACCGTCTGGTTCATCTGCACGCCAAGGATATTTCAGTTCAACATTCCGAGGCCGAAAGGGGGAAAGTGAGCGGAACACCAGTCGGATGTGCCTGCGGCGAAGGCGTGATTGACTGGCAGAAGGTCATTGACATAGTCAGCGAAAAAACTCCGCGAGATATAGTTTTTTCAGTCGAATGCGGAACGCCCGAACAGGCACAGAAAAGCCTCGAACACCTGAACAAGCTGTTGAAGAAATAATTTAACAACATTTTGAGATTCGTTTTTTTTGCTGTTGAATACAAGTAGTTTTTGTTTTAAGGCGTAGAGATTTTTTCGCCGAGGTGTCGTACGACGCCGTATTTTCGAAGTACGACCATGTCAGCCTTTCGAGTTTCTGTCTTGTCCTTTGCGTAATAATCTATGTCCATAATTTCCACAAATTCGGCGGTGTAATGCTTGAGTATGCCACAGTATTCAATAATATTGTCGCTTTGAGCCAGCTCTATTACCACTTTGTTTCCTATGTAGCGTTCGATTAAAGGCTCATAAGACGTGCCCACCGACCCCATAACTTCCTGGTGAATCTGAGAAACGTACTTTTCCTGTGTCGTCAAAGTCGACCCCAAGGCAGGACTTTTCTTTACGCGGGTAAGCAGCACACTTATCACTTCCGCTATGGAATCCCGCAGGACCTTGAAAAAGTTCCAGGTCTTTCGTTTCATTCTTTGCAGCAGGCGCGGATGGTATGTCCTTTTTAATTCTTTTTCCCGAAGTTTCTTTCCCTTTTCGCTGAGTTCATCGTGAAAACGAATAACCGCCTGAATATTCGGATACTCGTACTTGTAAAGAATATAGCTGGTTTCTTCGTGGTTTTCTCCGAGTATCTGTGATTGGGGATAGAGTAACTCGAGTCCTGTGCTCTCGACCCGTAGTTTTCCGCGTATCAAATTGCCGGCGGCCTCTTGGAGGCTGACCATATCGTCAGCAAAGTCTACCAGGCATCTGTCTCTGTGCATTCGCTTGATTACTACGCCAACTACGGTCGCCAGTATTATAAATGCTATCGTTATGGTAAAACCGTCGAACGGCATGGCCTGTCCTGCTTATATTTATAACGTTGGTGATTTCCAAACTTCCGGCAAGGATTAGAAACTTTTTTACCAGGCTACCAACCTGAATGGCACAACCTCAGCCTTTACCCCCATTATACCTGCTTAGCCTGGCTTTCAACCAGCAAAAAGCCAACGGTCGGATTCGAACCGACAACCACCGGTTTACAAAACCGGAGCTCTGCCGTTGAGCTACGTTGGCGTAAATTAATCTTATAAAAAATGCAGCTTTCGGTCAACCGGCCTGTGTGACAACAACTTTCTCGCCCGGCCGGAGGAAGGTCGTACATCAATCAATGCTCCGGCACCGGCAGACCCAGTTCGCTCAGAACCTGCTTCATATCTTCCCAGACTTTACGCCTGTTGTCTGGTGTGTATGCCCTCAATAAGTATGCCGGGTGATAAGTCGCGAGCAGTTTTATGGGCGGCTTTCCGAATCCCGAATAATACTCGTGAATGCGACCGCGCAACTGGCCTATCGACTTGTTGGTGTCCAGAAGGGTGCGGGCGGCGTGAGCACCAAGCGCCACAATTATTTCCGGATTGATTAATTCCAGTTGCCTCTGCAGATAAGGCAGACAGCAAATAACTTCCTCGGCTTTGGGGTCACGATTTCCAGGCGGACGGCATTTAAGTATGTTTGTGATATAAACGTCGCTTCTGTCCAGCCCCATTGCATTGATTATTTTATCGAGCAGCTTTCCAGCCCTACCGACAAAAGGTCTTCCCTGAGCATCCTCGTCCTCACCCGGTGCTTCTCCCACAAAAACTATCTGTGCATTGTGATGTCCTTCGCCCGTTACGGCGTTTGTTCTACTTGGACCAAGCGGACATTTTCGGCAGTCGTGAACCTGTTCGGCCAAGTTTTCAAGCTCTTTGGCGGATTCATCCATACTTTCCGGCTTTTCATTTTCGGCCTGCAGTGCTTTTTTATCGCCCTTCACGGCAAAACCTCCGGTGAAGAAGTTCTCTATTTCAGCATGCTGACGTATTATTTTATTAAGGTCCATTTTGTTACAATTGCACTTTTTTTTGCTACGGCAGAAGCCCTCTTGCGAATACCGCCTTGACCACTTTGTCGACCGCCATATCCATTGCCGCTCCGCGCATACCCCTGCTGTTTTCCCTGGCCG
>CAZGGE010000179.1:0-5549 GCA_964524285.1 uncultured Pirellulales bacterium | reverse complement strand
GGTTACACTCTGCTGGTAGGCGGGCTTACCAGAGTTAATGAGGAAAAATCCACCACTGAAATTCCATTCCTGGCGGATATTCCCGCACTCGGTGAGCTTTTTAGGGTAAGAAGCGATAGTCACAGCGAACGTGTTCTGTATGTTTTCCTGAAACCCGCAATCATCCGCCAGGACCATTTTGCGTACCTGAAATTCATAAGCGAACGTGCTTTGAGTAAAGCAGATGTGGACTCGGATATACCTGAATTGGAGATGAAATTCTTAAAATGAGCCGGCTTTGTAAATTTGCCGAATTGTTGCAGCAGAAATGTCCATCATTCGATATCAATGAGTGCCAAAAAACTGTGCAGGATTCAGATGAAGCCTCGAAATGCGAGTGGCTCGCCGTAGACGAAGGTAAAATATCCGAGCAACAGCTTCTGGAATTGTATGCACAGGCTTATGAGCTTGAAATTCTCGAAAATCTTTCAGAACAGACTCCCAGTGAGGAATTTCTTTCGATGATTCCGATAGATTTTGCTCGCCGATATTGCATGCTGGGCCTGGATTGCAGTCGGGAACAAATGATGCTGGTTGTAAGCAATCCGCATAATCTTGATGCCATCGACGACGTTACGAGGCTGACCGGCATCAGTTGTATAGTCAAGCTCGCTCAGCGAGAATCAATTGTAGAAGCTGTAAACCGGGCGTATGAGCGAAGGGCAACAATAGTGGATGAGGTGATAGAACAGTGGGACGTCGCCGAAATTGACCAACAGCTTGAGCAGCTTCAAGGAAGGGAAGATTTGTTGGATATGGCGCACCGTGCTCCTGTCATTAAGCTGGTAAACAACATTCTTTTTGAAGCTATCAGGTACCGGGCATCCGATATTCATGTCCAGCCGGGTGAGCACGGAATACAGATAAGATTTCGAGTGGACGGTGTGTTGTACGACAGGATGACAATTCCAGCCTATCTTCTTGGCCCCGTTGTTTCGAGAATCAAGATTATGGGCAGAATGAACGTCAGCGAGCGCAGGCTGCCCCAGGACGGACGATGCACCGCAAGGATTGGAAACCGAATTGTTGACCTGCGAATTTCATCAATTCCATGTTCTGTTGGTGAAAGAGTCGTTTTGAGGCTGCTTGACAAAAGCAGCAGTATATTGACGCTGGAACAATTGGGTATGACTACCGAGACGCTTGTGGGATACGAGCGTATGCTACACAGTTCACACGGCATAATCCTGATAACTGGACCGACCGGTAGTGGGAAAACCACTACGCTTTATGCCTCTTTGCAAAGGCTCCAGAGCAAGGAGAAAAATATACTGACCCTCGAGGACCCTGTTGAGTATCAGTTGGAGGGCATAAGCCAAACCCAGGTCAACACTAAAAAAGGGATGACTTTCGCCGGCGGCCTTCGACATGTTCTCAGGCAAGACCCCGATGTAATAATGGTGGGGGAAATCCGTGATGAGGAAACTGCGAGAATGGCCGTCCAGAGCAGCCTGACCGGGCATTTGGTATTTTCAACTTTGCACACCAATGATGCTGCCAGCGCAATCGCACGTATGCTCGACCTCGGTGTCGAACCTTACCTTGTCGCATCATCTTTACTGGGTGTCGTCGCACAGCGTCTTGTGCGTCGTATTTGTACCCATTGCCGGAGTAAGTACAGGGTCGATGAATCAGAACTCATTGAATTTAAAGCAGCAGGAATCCGCAATATGCCGGATATGATTTACAAAAGCACCGGCTGTCCCGAATGTCTTCAGCGTGGATACATCGGACGGATGGCGGTGTTTGAGTTGCTTCAAATTAACAATAAACTGCGGGGATTAATTTGCCGCAAAGCGCAGGCAGGCGAGATTAAAAATGCGGCGGGCAATATCGGATTCAAATCGCTCAGATTCGATGGCATAAACAAAGTCTTGAACGGCTTTACGAGCATGAGTGAGGTTTTGCGTGTAACACTGGACGAGGAACTCTGAAATTATGCCGGTTTTTCAATACCAGGCTGTCAGCAAAAATAAAACCTCGCGGGGTTATATTACCTCGGACACCCCTTCACAGGGCAGGCAGGTACTGCGCGAACGCGGTCTGAAAATAATCGAATTCAAAGACGCGGGCCAGCAGTCAACAGAGAGTTGGTCAATTCCATTCACCGGAAAAAAGCGAAATGTACAGTCAATCAACGAGTTCACACGCTATCTCGCTATTATGCTTCGTTCCGGTGTGCCTTTATCCGAGGCGTTGAGTGTCATCATCCGGCAACTGCCAAAACGAACCGAACCCGTATTAAGGCGACTGGCCGAACGGGTTAATGGTGGCGCGGAACTTGCACAGGCTATGGCTCCGGAAAGTCGATACTTCGACGAAACTTATCTTGGTATTGTAAGAGTAGGCCAGGCTTCAGGCCGGCTTGAGGAATGCCTTGAAAGGCTGGCCTGGCTTCGAGAACGTCAGAATCAGATTAGCCGGAAAATCCATGCCGCTCTTGCTTACCCAGCCATGGTAATGATGGTAGGAACGGCAGTTGTTCTTTTTCTTGTTACATTTGTTGTCCCGCGGATTACATGGGTGTTGGAACAAAGCGGTCGTCAATTGCCCGCACCTACAAAAATGCTGATGTTTATCTCCAATATTTTTGTTGGTTACTGGTGGCTCATACTGCTTTTATTACTCGCGGGAATGTTAATCATACCAATGCTTGACCGCAAAAGACGCCTGAACTCGCTTATGAAACGACTGATATTAAAAATCCCGGTCTTGGGTAATCTAATAATGAAGGCCGATATCGCTCAGGTCGCGGTCTTGCTGGACACAATGCTTCGTTCAGGTTTGCCTCTGGATGAAGCAATTGTGATTACGCAAAAATCTACTCCAAATGTCCTGCTGGTACAGGAACTGCAGCGAATGGTTAAAGCTTTACGTTCGGGAAGACCTCTGATTGCTTCTGCTCATAAAACTTCTGTTTTTCCGCCCGTTGTCGCACACATGATTGCGGTGGGTGAGCAAACAGGCCAACTGGAATATACACTGCAGCAATTGTCTCATTCTTATGACAATGAAGTCGAAGTTGCCTGTCGGCAGGCTGTTTCAATGATAGAGCCGATACTTATCGTTACTATGGGATGTGTGGTGGGATTTATTGTCATGTCGACTATTTTGCCCATACTCCGTATCAGTGGTTCATTATAGGAATAAAAGATGTTTATTTTTTTTTATTTTACGCACGTTTTCCGCTTCGCAGGTGAACGGTGGTCGTCGCCGTTTCACAAAAGGCGTCTACGAAAGTGTACGATTTTCGGAACACATCTTAGAGGCTCGGTCAGCCACAGGGCCTTTACGATAATCGAACTTATGGTGGTTGTAGTTATATTGGGCCTGCTCGCAACTGCGGTTGTGGTTAACGTAACAGGGTACATAAGCCAGGGGAGAATTGAACGCACAAAGATGGATATCGCCACCCTCAAGAACGCGGTCGAGTTGTTTTATCTTCAGCGTCATCGTTACCCTACCAACGAAGAAGGTCTGGAAATACTTACTCGGCGCACCGCTACCCATCCATCGGGAATAATTTCCGAACTGCCTGCCGATTCGTGGGGCCGGTCCTATGTGTATGTATGTCCGGGTGAACATGGAGCCTTTGACATAATGTCGCTCGGACGTGACGGCACCAGGGGCGGAGAAGGGGAAGACGAAGATATTGTAAGCTGGGATTTAAACGAGAATTCAGACAATGCGTTGCCGTGAAAAGTTCGTATCGGAAATCAGGATAACAGGTTTGTCCGGCTAAAAACCGGTTCCTGATTAAAATAAAGCTAATAGCATTCGAGATTATATAAAAAGGAATTACTATGCTGGTGCTCGGTAGAAGGAAAAATGAATCAATTATGATAGGGGAAGATGTGGAAATCATAGTGGTAGACGTTAACCGTGGAAAGGTCCGGCTTGGAATAATAGCAGACCGGAAAATACCTGTGCATCGCAAAGAGGTATATTGGGCCATTAGTAAAAAATCCCAAAATAACGGTTGAATATAACACGTAATGTTGCTCTTTAACATTTTAATACCTGGCTTGTCAAGTGACTGAACTTTTAAGCCTGGACAATCAACCAGTGGATATACATGGATGAGCTTCCGGTATCCTGTCAGAACGTTGGCGGTGGTTTTGGCAGGGATAGAAGCCGGGCTGCAAGATATTTTCACGACAGCAATATCCGGTTTTACGGGCATACGACGGATTTGTCGACAGATGTACCCTGGGATACGGGTCGATGGCAGATGCTGACAGTTACGTTCGACGCCGACGGTGAAGGAAGTGACAAAAGTGATTACCAGTATGGAACTTTGAAGCTTTATAAGAATGCTCATCTGATCGCCTTTAATAAAAACCATCTGGTTTATGATACCTGGCCGACGGTTCGTGCAGGCAATTTGGGCTATGAAAACTATCCACCTTTCAAAGGTGTTATGGACGAATTTACAATTTGGAAAGGTGATATGAACGACAAGGAAGTGCTTTGGCTGTATATGAATCCCGGGCGTACGGATATTCCGGAAGTTTCGATGACAATGATTATGTTGCTGTTCATCTGTGCAATTTTGCTTTTTGAGGTGAGAGGTTTTGCGTTTTATCTGCGGGCTGCCGGTTGAGAAGTAATTCGGGCCGTTTTTGCACCTGCGGGTTAAATTGTTTTTAAGCGGTTTTAGTTCGTTTTCGATATTTACCTTTGTTTTACTGGGCGGTTTTTTGAGATGTGTTATTTTGTGTTTTGCAGGGTGCCTCGGGCGATTCCGATTGACCCCGGCAGGTCGTGAGGAAATATGAAAGAATGATGGAGTCTTAGGTCCCGGGGCACCGAGCTTTGAAATAAGGATAATTTCGTACACACCCTCACTCCTCCTTTTCAGACTCGGAGCCGTGCCACATGGTACGGCTCCGAGTGTTTTTATGGGGTGCGGTTGTGAGCAGCGGGTTACAGGTTTTGCTATTGGGATTGTTAGAATTAAAAAACGTGTGAAAATGCGCAAGAGTGCCGCTTGACTTGACCGTGTACCAAGTGGGGTGCACTGCTTATTGGGTTTGAATCGGGTTTGAATTGCGGTGTACCACGTGGGATACACCGTTCGATGGCTTTGTTTGGGTTTGAATTGGGTTTGTTTTATGGTGCGGGTTGGAGTCCGGTTTTTGTAAGCCTCTGAAATTAAGGGATTTGCGTTAGCCGGGTGTGTTTTGAAATTGGCTTTGTTTTGCATAATTTGTATTTTCCGCGACAGCCTGGGCAAGATGGGAGGGCTGGAGAAGATGGCAAGATATGAAAGTTCTGAGAATGGTTTTTTGAAGGTCATTTGTTCCCCCGATTTGTGAAGTCCTTAGTGTATTGTAATTCAAAGAGCATGTTATGTTAAGTGAGTATTATACTAAATATGAAGTTAAATGTAAAGGAAAAATTAAAAGATTTGGGCAAAAAATAAGCCACAGAGGGCACAGAGGGCACAGAGTTTAGAAATCAGAAGTTAGAAATCAGAAGTTAGAAATCAGAAGTTAGAAATCAGAAGT
>CAZGGE010000178.1:0-5590 GCA_964524285.1 uncultured Pirellulales bacterium | reverse complement strand
CAGGACGATCCATAATCACCCCACCCGGCAATACCGGTATAGCCGCTGTCATCACCTACATTGCACTTCTGCCAAAAGACCAGACTTGCATCTTCCAGTCGTTGATCGTCATATACAGGTGGAGTGGTATTTATCCACGGGATGCGTGTGGTACTTTTGTCGGCGTAAAAGCTGAGTATGACCCTGTCGTCGACACCATCCAGCGAAACGGCTTGTCCGCTTATACTATCAGCCACATATTCAGGGCCGCCGCCAGTGGGACCTTCCTCCGTTCCATCGTTTCCCATGCCCGAAGAGTCTGTGGAATCGTCATCGAATTTCCACCAGACGGAAAGAGGCGGGCCTTCATTTGGGTCAGCTACCGCCTGGGCAGACAAAACCGTCATCATAATAACGGCTGTCATCGTTAACATTATCTTCTTGTACATATTATCACTCCTTAACTTGAACTTTTATAAATGCAGTTTACACCATCTTTTAACCGAAAATTTTACAAGCTGATTAACGCCTTATATGAGCATTTCATTACAAAATGCTGAGGCCGACAAACGTTTTGAGTCTTGATACGGAATAATCATAAAGGTTTGTCTTACCGTTATGGCAGGTTTGTATGAAAAAACGTACTTTGTTGAAAACGCAGTCATCACCCATTCACCTGTCCTAAGAGAAGAAAAGAATTGTTTTCTTCTCCTACCGATAAAAACGATTCATATCACACTTCCCAAATATAATTTTATTTTAGAAAATGTTCACAGACTTGTCAAGAACTTTCCCAACCTCCCGTCAATAACCCCAAATATACACGAAATAAGCGGCCTGCGACGAAAAATCAAAGAAAAACGCAGATTATGCCCTCTCAGCAAAATATCGCCCTATCGACCCACCACTATGCAGCAATAATTACCAAAAACGCAGGAAAATTCACCTTCCCGCATCCGTTGAGCCTCCATAGATAAGTCGAATCCGGCCTGTATTTGGTATGATGGCCAGCGGAAACCCCGGATAAGGCTTGTAGCCGCCGGGCCAGAAAACTATCATCGCCTTGCCAACAAAAAATTCTCTCGGTACGATGCCACGCCTGTATCTTATGCCTTTGTTACCGATACCTTTGTGCTCCCACCACCTGCTGTCCTTGCTCGCCGGACTGTTGTCTCCGAGGACGAAAAACTCACCTTCGCCGAGGGGGATAGCGTTACCCCGTGTGCCTATACCCGACTGAGGCCCATTGCCCAGACTGGAGGTGTAATATATGTCCCTGAAGATTGCCAAATGTTCAACAACGAGTTCACCCCATCCCGCAACAGCAACTTCGGGCCGAATGTTCGGCTTTATTTCGCCGGCGCCGTCCACGTCAAGCTTCAGGGAAAAAACCAGTCTTTCTTTACCGCAGGTCAGCATTAAAAGGTGGTCCACGTTTTCAAATTTTATCATTGCAGGCTCATCGACAACAAGGGACGGTATATCCTCCGAAGCCAACATCTCGTGTCGGCCGTCTATGTCCGTTCGTTCTATACTCAGCCGGCCCGAAAAGTCCACCCTGCCCCGGTATTGCACGCCGTACTTGCTGAGCAAAATATACACGCCCCCTTTTTGACGACCGGAGTTTACATAAAAGCGAACCATTAAATCGCTGCAAAAAGGCTTGTCGCTATAGCCTCTCACGTCGTTATATGCGTAATTCATCGTAAAATCCCGGCCCGTATCGCTGTCGTATATCATCATGCTCTTGTTTTCCGCAGGACAATCCAGGTAAAACGCCGTCGGATTCGCACCGCTCTGCTTCCACTTTGAGCCTTTTGCATTTTGAAACGGTTGTTTCCAGCGGCCTCCGTTAAAACGTCCCTGGTTGGGCAAAGCAGGTTGATAATCGCTGTTGTACACAGGCATCCATAGCTGATTCTGCACTTTTTCAGGCTTTCGGCCTATTTTGCCGTCGATGTACACGTCTCCGTCGATAATTTCGATTGTCTCGTGCGGCTTGCCAATCAAACGTTTAATGTAGTCCTGTTTTGGATTCGTCGGGTTTTTGAAAACCACAACGTCCCATCGCTTTGGCTCTAAAAACTGGTAGATGCATTTGAGAACCAGGATTTTGTCGCCTCTGATTATCGGTGCGGTACGGTCCTGGGGGTTGCGATATCCGCACACCGGACATCTTGTCGGCGGAACCACAACGTTCTGATGAGGCACCGTATTGCTCGGCAGATGAAATTTTTCCGGCACGAAGCCGTGGTCATAAGGGTATCCACACTGGGGACAACGAAGCCGGAAATGAGCGCCTTTGAGAGTATTCGCCATGCTGCCGGTGGGAATAACAAACGTTTGCATCACAAATGTAATGAAAAAAAGTGCACCGATAAACGCGGTTATCAAAGATTCGAGAATATTAACGACCTCCCTGAACCTGTCCCTGCCCTGGGAGCGCTCCCCCTGCTTGTGTTTAAATTTTGCCGAACTCATAACAATTTATTTTCAAATAACAACTTTAACACGTCGATTTCAAAATGCCAATTGTCGTATACCGTAATCAAACTCAATAAATCAATCGCATTCTCCCTGCGTTGGGCACGAATACAAAACTTCCATTTCCGAAAGGCCGAAAGCAGCTCGGCCAATAAACGCATATCGCTTTGCCAACAAGGTAATCCCGCGGCACCACTCCAGCTCTGAATAAAACACCGTTGTTGCCCATTCCCTTTTCACGCCACCACCGGCTGTCTTCGCTTACCGGACTATTGTCGCCGAGCACAAAGTATTCGTCGCTTCCTAAACGAAAAGGTTCATCAATAGCTCTTGCTTTGACATTTTCACTGTTAAAACGCGCACTCATATAGTGTATATCACGGTAAACTGCAAGGTGTGAAATCAATAATCTTCCGCTTCCAAGCACTTCAAGCTCCGGCTCAATGTTGCTGCGTACAGGCCCCATACTGTCCCTCGAAGGTCCGGCATCCCAGCTTAGATGTTCCTCTCCGAACCATAGAGCTAATTTGTGGTCTACGTTTGCAAACTTGAAAAATATCACTCCCGCGGGCAAAGAACTCAATTCTTTTTCAACGAGCTTTGACTCACCATCACCTGCATTTTTCGACAATACCATTTTCCCTGCGGCACTTACCGAGGCTTTGTACATAGTCCCGTACTTACTCAATGCCGCTCCAAACACTCCATCCGGACCATGAAAACGAATAAAGCAGCGAAACATCAGGTCGCTGCAATAAGGCCTTTGCGAGTGATTTTCCGGGTCGTTATATGCGCAGCTCGCCCTGAAACCATTACCCATCTCCGTGTCATACTTCAACGTGCTGATTTCGTCCGTCTTTGTTTCAAGCTGGAAAACCGTGGGGTTTTCAGAGCTTCGCCTCCAGTTGGAACTACCAAAATTCTTGAAAGGCTGAAAACCTTTGTCGCCGCTGCCGGTACAACCGCCTGCATCCGACGGCTCATAATCATTGTCGTAAATCAGCATCCAGAGATGCTCCTGCAACTTTGCCGGCTTTCGAGCTATAAAACCATTTATATACACGTCGCCGTCTATGATTTCCAGCTTTTCACCGGGCAGGCCCGCCAGTCGCTTGATATAGCTCTCGCTCGGATTCAAAGGGTTTTTAAATACGACCACCTCCCATCTTTTCGGCTCGACCATATTGTAAAGACACCTGAGAACCAGAATCCTGTCTCCGCTGACTGCCTTCACGTCTTCGCCTGTGGACATGATATGGCCGCAACTGGGACACCGTGAACGAAATCTTTTGATTTCACCCTCGCCGTCAAGGCCCGACTCAAGGTTATAACGCTCAAAGTCAAATCCATAATCGTACCTGATGCCACATTTCTCACAACGCAAACGAAAATGTGTGCCCATAAGCGTATCCGCCATACTCGCAGTCGGGATACGATATGGTTCCAGCACGAATCCACGAAAAAAAAGAGCAAGTATAAACGCTGTAATGAACCATTCCAGAGAGGTTGCAATCTGACCCCCACCGGATACTCCATTGGGTCTGTAAACTTTGCCTGCTTCGTTTTTGCTCATTCGCAATTTTATGAAATAATTGGCCCGAAAAGACCGGCTAAACTCAACTCGAACCGAAAAAAACGATTATGACCGACGCTCTATAATTGGTCAACCGTCAATTATCTTGCCCTGAATACCATTTGTGTTACAAAAAGGTGCTGTTTGAGTCTAATTTTTCTCTTCACTTTATCACACCTACACGGTAAAAGGGAAATTTTGAACCTTGATACACCACCCTGACCGGCGGAAAATCCAGTTGGAACATCTTGAGTTGCGCAAATATCCGTATTGAAGAAATGCTTCTAAAAAACCGGTGAAAAAACTTTGGAGGCTGTAAAAAAATTATTAAAAAAATACTTGCGGCTTAGAAGTCTTTATTGTATAGTACTTTGCGCTGTTTTTTGGACTTTTGTGATAAGTGAAAATTGCCGCTACTATGCTTAAGACAGGAAAATAGGCAAGCCGATAAGTTAAAAAATGTAATGGAATACAGGCTCAGGTGTTCGGCTAAAGTAAAAAATCAAATCGGGAGCGGCTATAACAAATAGTAAAAAACTCTGTTCATCTGTCAGTTTGCTTTCTTAGTGAGGTAGCTTATGTCAACAGTTACGAAGAAAGAACTCATCGGCCGAATTGCGGAAACCACCCAGACAAAAAGAGTTACGGTAAAGCAAATAGTTCAGGCATTTCTTGATGAAATTGCTGATGAATTGGCAAAGGGTAACAGGCTCGAATTCAGAGACTTTGGAGTATTTGAAACAAAAATCAGGGCAGCAAGAATGGCACAAAATCCCAAAACACTCGAAAGAGTTGAGGTCCCTGCGAGAAAAACTGTAAAATTCAAAGTCGGCCGACTGCTTAAACAGCATCTTCAGATAAAAACCGCTGAATCTGCAGAAACAAAATAATTAATACCAGGGAAAAAACCGCAATAATACAGGCAATAATAAAAAGGCTGCTTAAGTAAATTCTTTGTTCTGCAAAAATAAAAGAAGGAGCCTCTTATGCCAGAGGGAAAAGTAAAGTGGTTCAATCCACGGAAGGGTTATGGGTTCATCTGTACCCCTGACGGCCGGGACGTGTTCGTTCACTACTCTAACATCGCTGGTGAAGGCTACAAATCACTTACGGAGGGTGAAACTGTTAGTTTTGACATAGTCGAAGGCGAAAAAGGATTGCGGGCAGAAAACGTCGCTCAGCAATCTGCCGGTCCCCAAAGCGAATAAGAAATATTACGACGGTTAAATTCTGTCAAACGTGTATCCGCTAACTACTGTCGGCTTCCAAAAAGGCACAAACAATACGCCGCAGGCAGACGGATGGTGAGAGTATTGTCGTGAGTGGGTTCTAACCGGCCTTTCGGCTGGTTTTTCCCGGAAGCGGGGCGACAGATACGAACGTTTAAGATTATGCCGATAAAAATCATTTGACAGACAGGGTAAAGGGGGTTAGTGTTTTCAAATCGTACTCGGATGGAATGGGGCATATAACGGGAGAGGGGCGATGTTTGTGAACATAGAGGGTTCAGGATTGTTTTATGATAAGGGGGGATTTGCTTTTACCGGCTGTATT